>NC_019689.1:3118000-3434750 GCF_000317025.1 Pleurocapsa sp. PCC 7327
AAAGCTATTGTTTTATTTGGAACTAATCAATGTCTGGGAATTGCGTTCGGGATGTAAACTTCGCTCAACTGTTACATGTTGCTTTCTCCATTTGTTTCTTAACAACTTGTAATGCCCAATTGCGCGTCAAAATTACGCGCGGGTGAATAGTTTTATTGCTATCGACCAAACATTTTAAGGAATAGTCACAGGTTTGCTGTACGCTTTTATAAAGATTTTGCCAGCTAACTTGACGTATGGCTTCGAGTTCGGGAATTTTGCCTCGATTGGGTTCGAGAGCGTCGGCTACGAAAACGATACAACTAAGCGGACTCATCTGAGGACGACCGAGAGTATGATTGCGGATAGCATCTAAGATTTCTCGATCGCTTATCCCAAATTCATCTCGCGCTACGATCGCGCTTGCATCGGCGTGCAATAAATGGGGATTAGCTTGGCAAATGGGATCGATTTCCAGACCGTTTCGTTTTGCTATCTCAAGCAAGCGAGTTGGCTTGAAAAATTTAGCGAGATCGTGCAGCAATCCGGCTTGCGCTGCTTTTAGGGGATCGACTCGATGGCAGCGAGCAAGTTCGATACACATTTGCTCCACGCCTAGAATATGTTGCAGTCGGTGAGCCGATACATTTTCGGCTAGCCAAGCGATCGCGCGATCTCGCATAAAAAAATTCTGAACCTCCATTTATCCTTATTGTAGCGAACATGTCTTGAGAGATAATCGATCGCGATCGCGATCGCCGAAACCCCGATTGCTTCTTCGTTTTATTCGGCTAGATAATCTCTTAAAATTTGAGAAAACTTTAAGAGATTAGAGGTCATGCAACGCCTGTTAATCAAAATTTGCGAGAGATATGGCAGCTTTTTTATCCTGTCGTTACTTGTTGTCGTAACTCTCATGCTGCTGGCTAAGCCAATACTTGAGATTCCATTCGCGATCCAAAGAACTATAACGAAGGATGGAATGCTTTTCAAGCCATGCGTGCCTTCAGCGACCGACCTCTTTATCCGGATCTCAAGGCACTGACATCAAACAACTATCCCCCTCTATCTTTCTATATCGCCGGAAGCTTAGGTTTGCTCGTTGGCGACAATATCATTGCCGGACGCATCATTTCTTTTGTAAGCCTTTTAATTATTGCCATAAATATCGGACTGATTGTCCAGCGACTCGGTAAATGGAGTTTAATTGCCCTATTTTCTGCTGTTGTGTTTCTCGCCTACATGGCAGGACATCACTACGAATATATTGGCATGAACGATCCGCAGATGTTAGCCCATGCTATTCAGCTAATTGGTTTTCTCGTGTTTTTGACTAGCAATCAAACGGATGGACTATTGATTCTGTCACTGGTGATTATATTCGTCGGCGGTCTAGTTAAGCACAATCTCCTCACACTGACGCTTGCGATTACGCTGTGGCTCTTTTTCTACAAGCGTCGGAGCTTTTATGTTTGGTTGGCTGCTTCGCTCGCGATGCTCGTCGGCTGTCTAGGACTATTTTACTCGATCTACGGCTCCAACTTTTTCACAAGTCTCTTGGCTGCTGCTCGCCATTGGGGACTGGGAAACATGGCGGAGCATCTGGTGGAAAGGCGGTTCACTCCCTTGCTCCTTTTACTTGCTTCAGGTTCGATCCTCCTAGCGATTGACTATACTAATCGTTACACACAATTGATAGCCTTTTACGTTTTATTGGCAGGTATCTGGGGCATTTACATTTCTGGGGGTGCAGGAGTGAATTTCAAAGCAATATTTGACCTAATCATTGGTCTCACGCTCATGAGTGGGCTTGCCATCCAACGTTTTGGGGAAATGTTTTCAAGGCTAAACATTTTGGATCGAAAAACGCCAAAGTCCTCTTTGGTTCGGATTACCGGAATGTTCGTTCTCTGCTTAACAGTGCTATTCACGATACCACAAAGAGGGGTAGACCTTTTGCTTTTCCTAGGAAACCTAGAGAATGAAAAAGCATTGGTTGCACAGGATATTGCCTTCATTGCAGCCCATGATGGACCCCAGCCATGTGTGAGGATCTCGCGCTTTGCTACTGGGCTGAAAAATCGTTCGAGGTAGATGTTTTCAATACTGGTCAAAAGCTAAAAACAGGTGCGTTAGATGAACAGGAATTGACTAAGCTTCTAGAGACCCACTACTTCGCAATTATTCAGGTCGGCGAACGGTATGGTAGTCCCAGTCTATCTGGAAGCGTTAATAAGCAAATTCAAGCAAATTATGAGATCCGGCCTTCGAGTCGCACAAGTGGTGTCTTCCTGTTACCAATCGCTATGCAGAAAGCGGCTGTCTAATAATCTTCATGAGTATCCTCTCAGCTACTTGAGGGGATTTATATATAAGTACATTATACTCATTATCCCCATTTATTCTTTATAAATAGCGAGATCGTACTGTTGTGCCATCATTTGTACTTTCATTTTTATGCGATCGCGCACGCTGTCTGGCGAAACAATTACGCAATTTTCTCCATTGGCTAAAACTTCTTGCATTAGCCAAAAGGTGTTGAAAACTTTTCGAGTGACTTTACAAATACCGTCAAAAGTCCAAATTTCTACATCTTCTGTCCGTTTTTGATACCTTTTAGCTGAATCTCCCCAAAAATGTAATTTCACTAAAATAAAGTCTAAATTCTTACGCCAAATTTTATTTACAGGTAAAATATTAATAATGCGATCGAGACGGAAGCAGCGGTTGTGAACTAGGGCAAGAACTTCCTCGCTACCCGATGTCTCTTCGCACCACGCAACTAGATAAAACTCTTTTTCAAAGAATTGTAGATCTGCCCAGCGAACGGTAAAAGTTTCTTCTAATCCTTGTGAATTCAGATATAACAGCAGAAAAGGCTGTTGTTTTTGAATTTGTTCTTCGAGAATTTTGCGCCAAATTTCCGTTGGCTGACTAATCTGTCTTAAGAGGGATTGACGTAAAAAGGGTTCTAAGCTGCCTCGCTCGAACAAGAGTTCGGTCAAAAGCTGGGCATCTTTGATTTCTCCAGAATTTATCAGTGCTTTAATCGCTTTAATTAAAGCTTGTAATTGCAATTGAGTAAGGACAAACGGTTCGCCAACTTCTAATTCTTGCTGCGCGATCGCGGCGATTAAGCCAGATGGACTGGGACTTTTACCCCAAAAGATATTAAAACGACGGGCGATCGCTTCTAGTTTCTCTTTGGTTCCTGGTGAAATAGACAGTGTAATTGTCTCTTTTTTGCGCGACATTGAAAATTTATAATTACAAATTTCAAGAAAATACGAGTTATCTCTGATAACTGCATGTAAATTTTACACTAGCCATATTTTCGCGAGGATACATAAAAATTAATGAAAATAAGTCAAGAAAAATTAAGAAAGATATCTTTTCTGATTTTTGTTGCGGTTGTTTGCCTATGATAATTAGAAATTAACCCCTTGGTTTTGAAAATTTGTAAGGATTCGCCATGAAACTTTCACAGAACTCTCATTTAGCTAACTCGATTGGCTGGTTATTAGTTTTGGCACTGACGAGTATAGGAGTAGTTCTCTTGATGGCTTTAGAACTAGGTGTTTCTTAATCGACAGGGTTGTTTGCTAGAAGAAAATTCTGAGAAAAGCATTTATAACATAAGTAATAAGGAGCCAGAAACAAATTTTCTGACTCCTTAATTTTTAGCAGTTACTTTTAATGTAATTAGGCGATCGCAAATAAGCTCAAAGGCTGATTTTGTTATTTTTACAATAGAAGCCCATAAGATAAATCCATGTTAGTTCGAGGAGATACCATCGCCGCGATCGCAACTGCTATCGTTCCCCAACAGGGAAGTATCGGCATCGTGCGCTTATCTGGCGCAAAAGCCATAGAAATTGCCCGTACTCTCTTTGATGCCCCAGGAAAGCAACCGTGGGAAAGCCATCGCATCCTCTACGGTTACATTCGCCATCCCAAAACCAAACAACTGGTAGATGAAGCTTTATTGCTGATTATGTTAGCGCCTCGTTCCTATACCTGCGAAGATGTCGTGGAATTTCACTGCCACGGCGGTATTATCCCCGTCCAGCAAGTCTTACAATTGTGCCTAGAATTAGGAGCAAGATTGGCGCAACCGGGTGAATTTACCCTGCGGGCATTTCTCAACGGACGCATCGATCTCACCCAAGCAGAAAGCGTAGCAGAATTAGTTGGGGCGCAGTCTCCTCAAGCTTCCCAGATAGCCCTAGCAGGATTACAAGGAAAACTCGCCCATCCCATTCGCCAGTTGCGGGCAACTTGTTTGGATATTCTTGCCGAAGTCGAGGCGAGAATCGATTTTGAAGAAGATTTGCCACCTTTGGATGAAAACGAGGTTCGCGCTAGCCTAGAAGTAGTATTGCGCCAAGTTAAAGATATTCTCGCCACCGCAGATAGGGGCGAATTGCTGCGTACTGGATTAAAAGTTGCCATCGTCGGTCGTCCCAACGTGGGAAAATCAAGTTTGTTGAATGCTTGGAGTCGCAGCGATCGCGCGATCGTGACCGATCTTCCCGGAACGACTCGCGATGTAGTAGAATCTCAATTAGTCGTCGGTGGCATTCCCGTCCAGGTGTTAGATACGGCGGGAATCCGAGAAACAGAGGATACTGTCGAGAAAATTGGCGTAGAGCGATCGCGCCATGCTGCCCAAGTTGCCGATCTAATTTTACTTACTATAGATGCCCAAGCAGGTTGGACTGACCAAGACGAGGAAATTTATCAACAAGTCAAAAACCGCCCGCTAATTCTTGTCATTAATAAAATCGATCTCGCTACTGCTGAATCGACAAAATATCCATCACAAATTAAGCATTTTGTCAAGACTGCGGCTGCTAAAAATGAGGGAATTGAGAGTTTAGAAAAGGCTATTTTAGAGATAGTTCGAGCTGAAAATTTAACAGCAGCTAATTTAGACTTAGCGATTAACCAAAGACAATCTGCTGCCCTAACCCGCGCCAAAGTTGCCCTAGAACAAGTGCAAGAAACAATTAACGCTCGACTTCCTCTCGATTTCTGGACAATCGATCTTAGAACTGCTATTCAAGCGCTGGGAGAAATTACGGGTGAAGAAGTAACAGAATCGGTGTTAGATCGTATTTTTAGCCGTTTTTGTATTGGGAAATAAACAATAGTCCTTAGTTAAGTAACCGTGACTGGATGGCTGATTATACCCCCATACAAATATCCTTTTTCATTAAAAAAAGGCACGCTCGCGGGCTGAGTATTTCCTTTATCGTCGGTTGCCCTAGCTTGTAATTGATAAGTTCCTTTCTGAGGAGACCAATCTATACCCCAGCGTACCCAAGCGCGATCGAAATTAGGTTGGTGCAATCTCGCCTGTTGCCAGCTTCGACCCCCATCCAAACTCACCTCTGCCTTGGCAATCGTTTCTTGACCCGACCACGAACGCCCGCGTAGAAGATATTGACCCGCACTTAATTTAGCATCCCAGGGCAACTCGAAGGCACTCTTGACCACTTGAGTTGTTATAATCTTCCCCAAAGCAGGCGAACCTGGTTCGGGTGGGTATTCTGGTCCGATCAAAACGTATTCTTTGGTATTCCACTCGCTATAGAGAGGTTGTTCAGAAACCTGAATCGAGCCAACCCACTTAACAGAAGCAATCCCAGCCCAACCTGGAACTAAGACTCTCACGGGAAATCCATCATACTCGATCGAGAGAGCGATCGCTTTTTTTACATCAAACTCAATTATCGAAGAGTTAAGATAATCTTTAATTTGGTTTTAAATTTTTTTTACAAGCAAACTCTCAACCATACCAATTCGCAATCAATTTAACTTTACATAGCTTAATGTCCGAGCCAGTTCTAGTTGCTTTAACATTGGACATTTATTTAATGGGGCGTTAGTAGATAGCGATCGCAAATACTTTAGTCTCAATTAAAAACCAGACAAAGGGCGATCGATTGCATTAGGAAAAGTCTTTTGGGCAGAAGATCCGAATCGGCTGCGATCGCAGAGCTTGTCGTCTAGGAAACGAACCAATACCAAGTTATTGCATTGAAAAGTTGCCCTCTTTCCAATTCAAAAATATAACCAAAAAAAGCGCCTCCTCCAGGAGACGCCTTTTGTGTCAATTAACTAGACTCAGAGCCTTAGCCATTGATAGCAGGAGCACTCAGAGCTACAGGAGCCATCTCGCCGCTAGCTAAGTCTAAGGGGAAGTTGTGCGCGTTGCGCTCGTGCATCACCTCAAATCCTAAGTTAGCGCGGTTGAGCACATCAGCCCAGGTGTTGATAACCCGACCTTGAGAATCTAAGATCGACTGGTTGAAGTTGAAACCGTTGAGGTTAAACGCCATGGTGGAAATGCCCATCGCGGTGAACCAGATGCCAATCACTGGCCAAGCACCTAAGAAGAAGTGTAGGGCGCGGCTGTTGTTGAATGACGCATATTGGAAGATCAAGCGTCCGAAGTAGCCGTGAGCTGCTACGATGTTGTAGGTTTCTTCTTCTTGTCCGAACTTGTAGCCGTAGTTCTGAGACTCGGTTTCGGTGGTCTCGCGGACTAAGCTAGAAGTGACCAAGCTGCCGTGCATGGCAGAGAACAGAGAACCGCCGAAGACACCAGCCACTCCCAACATGTGGAAGGGGTGCATTAGGATGTTGTGCTCGGCTTGGAAGACGAACATGAAGTTGAAGGTGCCAGAGATTCCTAAAGGCATGCCGTCGGAGAAGGAACCTTGTCCGATGGGGTAGATCAGGAAGACTGCCGTCGCTGCCGATACTGGCGCGCTGTAGGCTACGCAGATCCAAGGACGCATGCCCAAGCGGTAGCTCAACTCCCACTGACGACCCATGTAGCAGAATACTCCCAACAGGAAGTGGAAGATCGTTAGCTGGTAGGGTCCGCCGTTGTAGAGCCATTCGTCGAGAGAGGCGGCTTCCCAAATCGGATAGAAGTGCAAGCCGATGGCGTTCGAAGAAGGCACCACCGCACCGGAGATGATGTTGTTGCCATAGAGCAGAGAACCAGCTACGGGTTCGCGGATGCCATCGATGTCTACCGGGGGAGCGGCGATGAAGGCGATGATGAAGCACGTGGTTGCAGTTAGCAGGGTTGGGATCATGATGACGCCGAACCAACCGATGTAGATGCGGTTGTTGGTGCTGGTGACCCACTGGCAAAACTGCTCCCACAAAGAAGCGCTTTCGCGCTGCTGTAAGGTTGTTGTCATTTGCCTATGATTCCTATTCCTTTTTCAAGGTTCTTGATGAATGATTATTCATAATGTTAAGAGAATGAATAAGTTTTGTAAAGTAATTTAAGCAAAAATGTGCTTATGTAAACTATAAACTAAGCTTATCATATGTTTTTATCTCGGATTGTTACCTACAGCGCTGCCTACACGATCGTTCCTACTTACGAATGCTTCAATCGCTGCACCTACTGTAATTTTCGTGCCGATCCCGGTCGAAGTGCTTGGTTGACACTCGCAGAGGTTGAACGGAAGCTAGAGTATCTCCTCTCACAAGGAATTTGCGAGATTCTCGTTCTCAGTGGCGAAGTGCATCCCGATTCTTCTCGAAGAGATGCTTGGTTTCAAAGAATCTACGACATCTGTCAGCTAGCTTTGTCGGGAGGATTTCTTCCTCATACTAATGCGGGACCTCTCAGTTTTCAGGAGATGCAACAGCTCAAGCAGGTCAATGTATCCATGGGACTAATGCTGGAGCAGCTAACGCCAAACCTGTTGGAAACCGTGCATCTTCACGCTCCCAGCAAGGTTCCCGAACTGAGATTGCAACAATTAGAATGGGCAGGGAAATTAAAAATTCCTTTTACGACGGGTTTATTATTGGGAATAGGAGAAAGGGAAGGCGATCGCATCGAAACCCTAGAAACCATTGCCCAAATTTATCGCCAATGGGGTCATATACAAGAAGTTATCCTACAACCTTACAGCCCCGGCGATCGCCAGAGTTTTACCGCATCAGCTTTCAATTCTCATCACTTACCAGACCTCATTGCCAAAGCGAGAGATATTCTTCCCCAGACCATTACCATACAAATTCCTCCCAACCTAATCCCAGACGCTAGCGTTTTGTTGGACTGCCTAGAAGCTGGCGCGAGAGATTTGGGCGGAATTGGTCCTAAAGATGAAGTCAATCCCGATTACCCCCATCCTCACCTGCAAAGACTTAGAGAAATTTTAGAACCAGTCGGATGGCAATTAGTGCTGCGCTTGCCCATTTATCCCCAGTATTACGATTGGTTATCGCCTCAATTGCGAGGGGCAGTCGCGGCGTGGGAAGGTAAGCTGTTACATTTCTAATACTACGCCAACGTCGAAGACCCAAAATCGGGCGGGATATCTTGCCATCGTCCCGAACCGACGGCGCGGACGGCTTCAGAAAGCTTGACATCTCCAGTATAAAGGGCGCGACCGACAATAACGCCAGTTACGCCTACTGGTTCGAGAGATAATAAACTCAGTAAATCAGTCAAAGAACTGACTCCGCCAGAGGCAATAATGGGTATATCGACGGCTTCTGCCAATTCTCTAAGGGCGACTTTATTGGGGCCCGTTAACGTTCCATCTCGGTGAATATCGGTATAAATAATCGCCGCGACCCCTTGTTGTGCCATTCGTCTTGCGAGTTCGGTAGCATCGACTTCTGACGTTTCCAACCAACCCCGCGTCGCAACCTTGCCATTGCGAGCATCAATTCCGACAACGATTTTCTGAGGAAATTCCCCGCAAAGTTGGGCGACCAGCTGAGGATTTTCTACCGCGACGGTGCCTAGAATAACGCGATCGACTCCTAAAGCGAGTAGCTGACTGGCGCTATCGCGATCGCGCAACCCTCCGCCTACTTGTACGGGCAAGGACACGGCTTTGACAATCGCTTCAACTGCTTTTAAATTAGCGGGTTTGCCTTGTTTGGCGCCATCTAAATCGACGACGTGCAAGCGCGTGGCTCCCTCTTCAACCCATTGTCTCGCCACTTCGACAGGATTTTCATTAAAAACTTGCGATCGCGTATAATCGCCCTGATACAAGCGCACGCATTTTCCATCTAATAAATCGATCGCGGGAATGACTTCCATCTGCTCTATCCTAAGTTCCTCAATCCTTTCATAACTATTATCTAATCCTACTCGCGCAAGACGTATCCGACTCCTCGGACAGTTTGAATGACACGGTTCTCTTGTTGAGCTTCTAACTTGAGGCGTAAATAGCGAACGTAGACTTCGATGATATTCGAGTTGCCCATAAAGTCTTAATTTTTTATAGGTTATTGCTTTTTGGGCAATCGCAGGGGAGAAGAAGAACGAATGGGCAGCAAAATTTGCGTCAGGCTGCGTAACTGTTCTGGCGTGCCCATGCAGATGAGTAAATCTCCTGCCATGAGAACGGTATCGCCTGTCGGTCCGCCGATGAGCGTCCCGTCAGCGCGACGAACCGCCAAAACCAACGCTCCAGATTGCGATCGCAGTCGTGCTTCGCTCAACGTTTGCCCCACGCAAGGGCACGTCTTGGGATCGATGAGAAATTCTTCCATATAAAAAGCACTATTCGTCCCTGTAAGAATGCCATCGACAAAATCCATCACTTGTGGTCTGAGGGCCGCGGCTGCCAAGCGTCTGCCTCCGGTAATATAAGGGGAAACGACTGCGTCTGCGCCCGCCCTTTGAAGTTTTTGGACGGCCTCTTCGGTACTGGCGCGTGCGATCGCGCGAATTCTGGGGTTGAGAGTTTTGGCAGAGAGAACCGTGTAAAGATTCTCGGCATCGGAAGTCAGGGCAGCGACGATACAGGCTGCTGTGTCAATTTTAGCCGCTAAAAGCGACTCATCTAAGGTCGCATCTCCGAGGATAACCCGATAACCCAACCCTTTGGCTTTTTCGATTTGTTCGGGATCGGAATCGACCAATACAAAAGGAATGCCTTCTGCTTGAAACTCTAGCGCCACCTGACGACCCGTGCGTCCGAATCCGCAAACAATATAGTGTTCTACTAACGTTTCTATCAAGCGTTTCTCCTGCCTCCGTCGAATGCCTGCTTGAAAATATCCTTGAATGAGAGCCTCGGTAAACCGATTGACGATATAACCAATGGTAATCAACCCCATCACAATTAAAACCATCGTAAAGAGACGACCCCGTTCTCCCAAAGGATTGATTTCACCAAATCCCACAGTCGCCAGCGTACTCATGGTCATGTAAGCGGCATCTAACCACGTCCATTGTTCTACAAACCGATACCAGAGGGTACCGATGAGAAAAACGATCCCTAAGGCAACGACACCACCGATAAGTTCTTGTCGCAGTCTCCGATATTTAGGGTCGAGTGCAGCCAATGTCGTTATACCTCAATCAAAATGTTTGTTTGTGGATACTATTTAGTCAGTTAAGATGAAATATTGTTTAAATGCGATCGAAACGAATTTTTTCCCGCACTCTGATTAAAATTGCCCATAGACCTTAACGTTCGTCAGGAGTCAGCCGTGAGTCCAGAAGCCTTGCTTAAAAATCCCTCAGCTATCCCCGAATCGGATTTCAATCAAGAGGAATTCGATACCTATGTCATGAACACCTATGCTCGTTTTCCCATCGCCATAGCACGAGGAGAGGGATGTCGCTTGTGGGATACACAAGGACGCGAGTATCTAGACTTCGTTGCTGGAATCGCTACCTGTACGTTAGGGCACGCTCACCCGGCTTTGGTTGAAACAGTAACCAAGCAAATTCAAAAGCTGCACCATGTTTCTAATCTTTTCTACATTCCAGAACAAGGAGAACTCGCCAAGTGGATTGTAGAACATTCCTGTGCCGATCGCGTATTTTTCTGCAACTCTGGGGCTGAGGCGAATGAAGCAGCTATCAAACTGGTACGCAAGTATGCCCATACGGTTTTAGATTTCCTGGAACAGCCCGTCATTTTAACCGCCCAAGCCAGCTTTCACGGACGTACCCTAGCCACGATTACCGCCACCGGACAGCCGAAATATCAAAAGGATTTCGAGCCGCTAGTTCCCGGCTTTGAATACGTTCCCTACAACGATCTCGAAGCGATCGAAAATGCCATTACCGATCTCGATGAGGGTAACCGTCGGGTTGCTGCTATCATGCTCGAACCTTTGCAGGGAGAAGGCGGCGTTCGTCCCGGCGATCTCGATTATTTCGTGCGTCTGCGGAAAATTTGCGATGAAAATAATATCCTTTTAGTGTTCGATGAAGTCCAAGTTGGGGTAGGACGCACGGGGAAACTATGGGGCTATGAAAATCTGGGAGTCGAACCGGATATCTTTACTAGCGCCAAAGGACTTGCAGGCGGTATTCCTATCGGGGCAATGATGTGCAAGAAATTCTGCGATGTCTTTGAACCGGGAAACCACGCTAGCACTTTTGGGGGCAATCCCTTCGCCTGTGCTGCGGCACTAACCGTGTTGCAGACGATAGAGAAAGATAATCTTCTGCAAAACGTACAAGTGCGGGGAGAACAATTGCGATCGAGTTTGTCTACAATTGCAGACAAATTTCCTAATCTCTTTACAGAAGTGCGCGGCTGGGGAGCGATCGATGGAATGGAAATCAATGCAGATATCCCATTAACCTCAATGGATATCGTCAATGCAGCTATAGAAGAAGGCTTGTTAATAGCACCAGCCGGACCGAAAGTTTTGAGATTTGTTCCGCCATTAATTGTTTCCGAAGCAGAGGTCGATCGCGCGATAGAAATGCTGGAGAAGGCGATCGCCAGAGTCAGTGCGCAAACTTAGATCTTGCACCAGCTTTTCATCCCACCAAGAAATAAATTTCTTGGCTTAGAGCTAAAGTAACAAAATATATCCCAAGTGCCAAAATAATGGTGTTGATGAGGAGGTTTTCTAAGGCTCTAGTTTATGCTTTCACAAATCGTTCGCCCTCTGGTACAAACTCAAATTCGCTTACTGGCTAATTCTCAGAAAACTCGTGAGACTTTACTGGAAACCGTTTCCCGCTGGCTTAGCTATCTGGGCGTTCGGGCTTGTGTGACTCATCTGGCTCCTCAATCTGACAAAATTCACGTTTGTCTGAGCGTCAGCAAGCCCGAATCCTGCGACGCGAGCGATTGGCAGAAAATTCTTCAGCATCTAGAACAAAGTCCTCAAACCGATGAATTCTCCTCAGATACCTACGATCGCATGAGTCTATCCCAGCAAAATAAGTTAGCTCGGTTACTCGCTTACTTAATCCAAGCTGGCACAGAACAGCCGAGTAACTGGGACGAGATCTCCCCGCAGCTAGAGCGTCTAAATTTAGATAAGTCAATACTTGCAGGCATTAAATCGGCTCTCAAAGTTCCTCAATCCCCAGACCAGTTACTCAAAGGATTGGAACCCGATCTAGCTGCGATCGCGCTGCCCATAGCAGTTAGCATTGTTTGGCTCGATCGCAGCATTAATCAAAAAGAAAATAGCGCTCTCATGGCATTATTGGAGGCAATGAAATAAATTTAGGCTCTTTTAAGCGCCTGTTTCACTAAAGTACTGCTAAAATCCCAAATCGTACCGGGATAGCGATGGCAGTCTGCCAAAACATCTTCAAAGGCGTTAACAAAAGCACTCACCTCTTTCTCGGTAATAATCAGCGGCGGAAGGAGTTTTATGACATTCATATTATGTCCTGCCACTTGCGTGAGAATCCGATGGCGTTGAAAGAGAGGAACGGTAACGAGCTGGCTGAAGAGTCCTTTCTGTGCCGTTTCTAGCATCGTCCAGCCTAGCTTGAGTTTGAGCGATCTCGGCGCGCGGAATTCCAAACCGAGCATCAATCCCTTGCCTCGTACCTCATAAAAGCATTCATACTTTTCAGTCAACGGTTGCAATGCCTTCGTAAAAGCCTCGCCCATCCGCGCTGCATGTTCAATTAAATTTTCCGCTTCTAAAACGTGAAGCGTTGCCAGTCCCGCTGCCATTGCCAGGGGATTTTTGCCGAAAGTAGAACCGTGAACTAAGGCTCGATCCATGCGGTGAAACACCCGCTCAAAAATCATGCCCCGACAGAGAACCGCACCCACAGGAACGTAACCGCCCGATAGCGCCTTGGCGATCGCAATCATGTCCGGTTCGATCCCCCAGTGTTCAAAAGCAAAAAACTTGCCAGTTCGTCCCAATCCCGTCTGTACTTCATCCGCTACCATCAAGGTGCCGTACTGGCGACACAGCCGTTGTGCTTCGGTAAAATAGTTATCGATTGGCAGATTAACCCCTTTTCCTTGAATTGGCTCGAAGAAGAACGCAGCCACATCTCCAGTCGCAATTGCTCTAGCCAGTGCGTCGATATCTCCAAACGGGATGCTCTCGCAGTCGGGTAACAGCGGTTCAAACCCCTGGCGAAATTCTTTAGCGCCGTTGAGCGACAAAGAACCATAGGTTAAGCCATGGAAGGCATGCTCGCAATAAAGAATGCGCGATCGCCCCGTCGCATAGCGAGCAAACTTGATAGCAGCTTCGATCGCTTCCGTGCCGCTGTTGGCAAAAAAACAGCGATCGAGCGACTTAGGAGCCTTTGCCAACAGCGCTTCAGCCAACATTCCCGGCAATAAGGCGCAGTCGAATTGAACTAACGCGGGAAGATCGGCGTCCAAGACATCGGCTAAAGCCTTTTTGACGACGGGATGGTTGCGTCCGAGGGCAAATACCCCAAAACCAGAGAGAAAATCTAGATAGCGATCGCCCTCGCCATCGATGAGATAGGCACCTTCGCCCCGTTCGTAAAAGCGATCGTAGCCAATCGTATTGAGAACGCGAACTAACTGAGCATTGAGATACTTGCGGTGAAGGCGATAGTTCTCACCCCGCCGCTTTTCGATTTCCTGAAGTAGATTGAAGGACATCGAGCGCTCAAAGCAAAAGTCAGGAGTTAGTAAATACTAGAAAGTTTTAAAAGCAATTTAAAGTATCGCGGGTGTTTCGTCCCGTTACTGGATTGGTTCCCCTTGCGATTTCGCATAATTTTTTCTCGGTATCGGGGCGCAACAAAACATCGGTAAAGTCCGCCCCGTCGATAATCGCTCCATTAAACAGCGTATTAGTAGCAAAAGCGCCGACTAATATAGCATTGGTGAAGTTGGCGCGAACTAATCTCGCCGATTCTAAATCGGCACCAGTGAGATCCGCGCCCTCGAAATTGGCTGATTCCAAATTAGCGGCGAAGAAACGGACACCTTGCAATTTTGCGTTACTAAAGTTGCTCCCTCGCAGATTGGCGTGATCGAAAATAGAATCGGTCAAATCTTGACCGGAAAAGTCATTTTCGACTAAATTTCGTTTGCCATAATCGATCGCCCAAGCAGGTGCGGCAATTGGGTTGAAAACCAATGCGATCGCGATTAATAAGATCGGTAATGTGCGCGCGATCGCAGTAAGAATGGAAGTTCGTTGATTCTGGGTGCGGTTCGCCATCGCGGTTAACATATAGAGAAAGTTTTCTTGAAAAACAGTAAACTTAAAAGGGTTTGTTTTAGGCTAGATATCTGTCATCCTATCAAGAATTGCCTCTCGTTTATGACCCGCGATCGCCAATCGAATCATAAAATCGGCAGACTGGGAGAACGATTAGTGTCGCAATGGTTGGAGTCACGGGGTTGGATAACGCTACATCATCGCTGGTATACCCGTTGGGGAGAAGTTGACGTAATTGCCCAAGCTAAATCCTCCAATGCGCTAGCCTTTGTTGAGATCAAAACTCGCGGTCGAGGAAACTGGGATAGTGAGGGAATTTTAGCGATTACTGCCCACAAACAGGCAAAACTTTGTCATGCAGCCGCACTATTTCTAGCCGAACATCCAGATTTAGCCGAGTTTTCTTGTCGCTTTGACGTGGCTTTGGTTAGCTATCATAAAAGTCAGATTTGCTCGAATAATCTGACAGATAAGCGCGATCGCGCTATCGTTCTAGGACAACCGATTATCTTGGCAGAATATCAGATGATTTTACACGATTATATCGAGTCAGCTTTTGATTGTTGTTAATAGTTCAACTTAAGCGCACCCTCTTTTGCGATCCCAATGCAGCGGCAAATATAAGACACTTGGCGATGGGAATACCCATCAATAAAGCCTATCGAGTATCCAAAGCAGTAGCTGGAGTTGGTAGAAAGCCATCACTTGCTGCTCCCGCAGAAGTGATGGGAGTATTCACGTGAAAATAATTAACCTCCCAAATAACGGCGCAGGAAGCTTTCTAGCGACTCCAATTTGATATTGTAAATGGACTCAAGATGAGCAATTTCTTGAGGGGTGCAGAAAAATTCGTTTGCCAACAGCGTCCGCAGCGTACCGAGGGAACGTTGGGTTTGAGGACTGAATAATCCTATTGCAGACCGCAAACCATCGAATATAAATAGGGGAGCATTAATAACAATTGGTTCCTTGTTAAATAGGCGGGAAAAAATTCGGGGAATATCTTCTCGTTTGAGAACGTCGGGTCCGCCGACAGGCAAAATCTGATTTCTTGCTCCTTCAACGCTAACCGATGCGATCGCAATTTTAGCAAGATCGTCTGTACTAATAATCGACGAACGATTTTTGGGATCGCCGATGAGTAAATAAATCCCAGTCTCGCGAAATCGTTCTGCCAAAGGAAGCAGGTTATTCGCAAATCCAGAGGGACGTAAAATCGTATAATTTAACCCGCTAGCGACGAGATATTTTTCGACTTCTCGCTTTGCCTTGAAGACGGGCGCATCTTCATATCCTCTATCTACCCCCAAAACGGATATAAAGACGAAATGCTTAACATTGTTGGCTTTTGCTTGGTCGATTAATGCTATATTGGCTCGATAGTCTAGTGCCTGCGGATCGCCATTGGAACCGTGGGCGCTAATAATATATTCGACTCCCTGACAAGCCTTCTCAATATCTCGATCTTGTCGCAAATCGCCGATAAAAATTTCTGCCCCTCGATGTTCTAATTCTTCGTAACGAGAAAACAGCCGTACAAATGCTCGCACGGGAGTTTCTTGTTCTCTGAGTTGCCTGACGATGCGACGACCTAGCGATCCCGTTGCCCCAGTGACTAAAAACATGAACGAGCACCTCTATCTAATTTCTACTAACTTGGTATAAGTAGACCAATTTGAGCGCTTTAACTATTTCAATTATGGCAAGAGACTTGCGGGGATTCATCAAACTATTGGAAGAAAAGGGACAACTGCGACGCATTAGCGCCCTGGTCGATCCCGATCTCGAAATTGCCGAGATTTCTAACCGAATGCTACAAGCAGGAGGTCCTGCCCTACTGTTTGAAAATGTCAAAGGCGCATCCTTTCCCGTTGTCATTAACTTGATGGGAACGGTAGAGAGAACTTGCTGGGCAATGAACATGCAGCATCCCGAAGAGTTAGAGGTACTGGGAAAGAAACTGGCAATGCTGCAACAACCCAAACCTCCGAAAAAGTTGTCTCAGGCGGTCGATTTTGGGAAAGTTCTCTTCGATGTCCTCAAGGCAAAACCGGGAAAAAGTTTTTTCCCGCCTTGCCAGCAAGTGATAGTCGAAGGAGATAATTTAGATCTCAACAAAATTCCCCTCATTCGTCCCTATCCCGGCGATGCTGGCAAGATTATTACGTTGGGATTGGTCATCACCAAAGATTGCGAGACGGGAACGCCCAATGTAGGCATATATCGCTTACAACTCCAGTCGAAAACTACCATGACCGTTCATTGGTTGTCGGTACGCGGCGGGGCAAGACATCTACGCAAAGCGGCGGAGAGAGGGAAAAAGCTAGAAGTTGCGATCGCTCTCGGCGTCGATCCTCTCATCATTATGGCAGCCGCTACCCCCATTCCGGTAGATCTCTCAGAATGGCTATTTGCTGGGTTATACGGCGGTTCGGGCGTGCAGTTGGCCAAATGCAAAACTGTCGATTTAGAAGTGCCCTCAAACTCAGAAATTGTCTTAGAAGGAACGATTACGCCAGGAGAAGTCTTGCCCGACGGGCCCTTTGGCGATCACATGGGATATTATGGCGGCGTGGAAGATTCGCCTCTGATTCGTTTCCACTGCATGACCCATCGCCAAGACCCAATTTATCTGACCACCTTTAGCGGTCGTCCTCCCAAAGAAGAGGCAATGATGGCTATTGCCCTCAACCGAATCTATACGCCGATTTTGCGCCAACAAGTTTCAGAAATTACTGACTTTTTCTTACCAATGGAGGCACTCAGTTACAAAGCAGCGATTATCTCCATCGACAAAGCCTATCCAGGACAAGCAAAACGGGCGGCATTGGCATTTTGGAGCGCTTTACCCCAATTTACCTATACCAAGTTTGTTATTGTTGTAGATAAAGATATTAATATCCGCGATCCGCGTCAAGTTGTTTGGGCAATTAGTTCTAAAGTTGACCCGTCAAGAGATGTTTTTATTCTGCCAGAAACGCCATTTGATAGTTTAGATTTTGCTAGTCAAAAGATCGGTTTGGGCGGCAGAATGGGCATCGATGCGACAACTAAAATCCCTCCCGAAACCGAACACGAATGGGGCGCAGTTTTAGAGTCCGATCCCGATGTGGCGGCAATGGTCGATCGCCGTTGGACAGAATATGGATTAGCGGATTTAAATTTGCAACAAGTCGATCCTAATTTGTTCGGGTATGAGATGAGATGATTGAATTTCGCTCAATTTTCAATTGACGGGGAAAAGGGAAGGGAGAGACGTTTATAGATTATATCGATTATGGATCTTTTTTCCTTCCCCTTCCCTCGATCGCTTTAAAACACTATCATCGAACTCACGTTGCCACTAACACTTTTTCTGGGGTAACGCCTGCGCCCTCGCGCAAGTGAACTAGGAGGGCATCTACATTCTTCTTTGCATCGCCAAAGAGCATTTGTGTATTCTCTCTGTAGAATAAGGGATTCTCGACTCCTGCATAACCACTTGCCATACTGCGCTTCATGACAACTACATGAGCAGCTTTCCAAACTTCTAGCACGGGCATCCCGGCAATGGGACTGTTTGGATCTTCCAGGGCGCTGGGGTTTACGGTATCGTTAGCCCCAATCACCAGCACCACATCTGTTTTGGGAAAGTCCTCGTTGATCTCGTCCATTTCTAGAACGATATCGTAAGGCACTTTTGCCTCCGCTAGCAGTACGTTCATATGTCCGGGAAGTCGTCCCGCTACAGGATGGATGCCAAAGCGGACGTTAACGCCGCGATCGCGTAAAATCTTAGTAATCTCCGATACGGCGTGCTGTGCTTGGGCAACTGCCATGCCATAACCGGGGGTAATAATAACGCTCTTGGCATTGCGTAACAGTTCGGCAGTTTCTTCAACCGTCGTCGAATTGACTTTACCCGCAGGTTTTTGTTCTCCTGTCGCAGCGGTTTTGCCTGCCCCTTCGCCAAAACCGCCCAGAATCACGCTAATAAAGGAGCGATTCATAGCACGACACATAATATAACTCAAAATCGCGCCGCTACTGCCGACTAGCGCCCCTGTGATGATGAGCAGGTCGTTAGATAGCATAAATCCTGCTGCCGCTGCTGCCCAACCGGAATAACTGTTGAGCATGGAAATCACGACTGGCATATCCGCACCGCCAATAGCTGCTACCAGATGTATTCCTAGGACGCAAGCAATTCCCGTCATGATTAATAAGGGTTGCAGTCCGTTGGGAAACTCTGCGCCCATAAATTGAAATCCCAGCCACAAGGAAGCGACTAACATGCCCAGATTGAGCAAGTGGCGTGCTGGCAGCATCAATGGTTTGCTGCTAATAATAGCTCGCAGTTTCCCGAAAGCAACTATCGATCCTGTAAAGGTGACTGCTCCGATGAAGACTCCGACATAGATTTCAATTTGGTGAATGGTTTCTTCTGTCCCGACTAAAGAAGGATCGGGGCTGAGATAATTAGCTACCCCCACCAGCACGGCTGCCAAACCGACAAAACTGTGGAGCATTGCCACCAATTCTGGCATTGAGGTCATGGCAACGCGAGAAGCCACGATCGCGCCGATAATGGCACCCGGCAGGATTACAGAAACTAAAAGCCCGTATCCTGTTACCTGGGGACTCAACGCGGTCGCGACAAAGGCAATTAGCATCCCGATAATGCCGTAAATATTACCTTTACGCGCCGTTTCCTGATGCGATAATCCCCCCAGACTCAGAATAAATAAAGCACTTGCCGCAATATACGCAACTGTTGTTAAGCTATTTGACATAATTTCCTTTTTTGTTAGTTATTAGTTGTTGGTGATTAGCGATCGGTTATTTGCTTCCCGCTAACCACTAACCAATCTCTTATTTGCTAAACATCCTCAGCATCCGTTGGGTAACGAGGAAGCCACCAGCAACGTTAATGGTTCCTACCAAAACCGCGATCGCGCCCAAGATCGTGGTTGGCGAATTCAGAGAACCCGAAATCTGAAGCATGCCGCCTATAATGATGATGCCGCTAATCGCATTCGTCACGCTCATCAAAGGCGTATGCAGCGCTGGCGTTACACTCCAAATCACCTGCCAACCGATGAAGCAAGCGAGGACGAATACCGTGAAGTGCGACAGGAACGATGGCGGCGCAATAGCTCCAACTCCAAATAGCGCTAAACCTGCCAGTACAATCCAGAGCAAGCCGCTAATTCCCTTTTTTTGAGTTTCTTTTGCGGCTACCGTTGAAGTAGTTGCTTGGGATTGAGAGGTTGCTTGGGTTTGGGGAGAGGGAGTACTGGGTTTCGGTGGGGGCCAAGTGACTTTTCCTTCGTGAAGTACTAAAGCACCTCGAACGACTTCGTCTTCAAAATCTACCTTATAGTCTTCTGCCCCGCCCATGTCTTTAAGTAGATGCCAAAGATTGGTGCCATAAAGCTGACTCGACTGAGTTGCCATGCGACTGGGCAAATCTGTTAACCCAATAATGGTTACTCCTTTGTAACGATAAACCTCTCCTGGCTTTGTTACTTCGCAGTTTCCTCCCTGTTCCGCCGCCATATCGACAATGACGGAACCATCCTTCATGCTCGATACCATTTCCTCGGTAATCAGACGCGGGGCGGGTTTTCCTGGAATCAGTGCCGTAGTAATGATAATGTCTACGTCTTTCGCTTGCTGGGCAAACAGCGCCATCTCGGCTTCGATGAATTCCTTGCTCATCACCTTGGCGTAACCGCCTTCGCCCGTTCCTTCTTCTTTAAAGTCCAGTTCCAAAAATTCTGCGCCCATGCTCTCGACTTGCTCTTTCACTTCGGGGCGAGTATCGAAAGCGCGAACGATCGCTCCCAATCCTTTAGCGGCTCCAATCGCAGCCAGTCCGGCTACGCCAGCACCAATTACTAAAACTTTGGCTGGCGGCATTTTTCCGGCTGCCGTAATCTGTCCGGTAAAGAAGCGCCCAAAGTGATTGGCTGCCTCAACTACCGCCCGATAGCCAGCGATATTTGCCATCGAACTGAGCGCATCCATTTTCTGAGCGCGGCTAATGCGCGGCACTGCATCCATCGCTAATACGGTAGCTCGGCGAGCGGCTAGCTTTTGCAGTAGTTCTTGATTTTGGGCGGGCCAGATAAAACTAATCAGGGTTCCCCCTTCAGGAAACATTTCGACTTCTTGAGGTTCGGGCGCGCGCACCTTTAAAATAATATCTGATTCTGCCCAGAGCGTTCGAGCATCGGGAACAATCCGACACCCTGCTTCTGTGTAAGCTTCATCGGAGAAATTCGCAGCCACTCCCGCACCTGACTCAATGAAAATTTCAAAACCTAACTTTTGGAGCTTCTTAGCTGTATCGGGTGTAACGGCAACTCGGCACTCGTTAGGATAAATTTCTTTAGGTACGCCGATTTTTTTAGGCTTTTTAGATTGCAAGGCAGAGTTTTCGTCTGTCTCAAGCTCTTTTGGGACAGCTACAGTCATATTAAGTTTCTCCTTTGTTACTGACTTAAACGATAATCCTTCAAATCGTTAAATTGTTCGAGAGCCATTTGCGTTTTTATTTGCAAATTTTGAATAAGAATAATGACTCTTTTACAAAATAGAGCGTTTTTTTACGAATTGACAAATGCTCATATGCTACAGCACTCCTAAAAATTTTGGCAAAATCTTTAGAATGCTTTTAGATGTTGATTTTTTTTACGGAGTAGTAATCCCGATTACCCTACCATTTCTAACATAACATTACAGATTATTCTTTTGTATTGAATAACGTTAATTTACATAGACTGATTATTGATTGTCTATAAAGAAAAGAGACTTATTTGTTGTCTAACCTTGTCTAACCTAATCTTAAAATTTTTTGAGGTTGAATGATACTCAACTGAATAAACTCTTGTCCATGGTTTATCTTCAGACTATTGGCAACAATTTTTAAGTTAGTGTAATACTGAGATAATTTTCCTAGGCAAATACCTTTTTTGAAAATCATCCCATAAGACCCAGTAGATACGATGAACCAAGGTACTGTAGTTTCAGTACGAGGGAGCGTTATCGATGCCTATTTTCCCAAGCATATGCCAGAGCTTTGCCATCAGTTGGCGGCAGGAGAGAATGGCAGAGTGCAAATTGAAGTTGTCGCTCATCTCAACGCCGAGATGGTCAGGGGAATCGCCCTCACGCCAACGGCAGGATTAGCTCGCGGTTCGCCGGTAATCGATCGCGGACATTCCCTCAAAGTTCCGGTGGGAGAGCGGTTGCTCGGCAGAATGTTGAACGTATTTGGAGAGGCGATCGACGGCGGCGAACCTTTGCAGGGAGGGGAGTGGCGATCGCTGCACGCCAGACCCGTATCTCTCATGCAAAGAGCGACAACTTCAGAGATCCTCCGAACGGGGATCAAGGCGATCGACGTTCTCGCCCCCTTGGAGAGGGGCGGCAAAGCCGGGCTGTTGGGCGGGGCTGGCGTTGGCAAAACTGTGTTGATTACCGAGACGATCCACAACATAGCGCAGCAGCATCGGGGAGTCAGCCTCTTTTGCGGCATTGGCGAGCGATGTCGGGAAGCCCAAGAACTGTATCAGGAAATACAGGCAACCGGAGTCTTGCCCAATACGGTTTTGGTCTTCGGGCAGATGAACGAACCGCCAGGAGCGCGATTTCGGGTAGGTCACGCCGCCCTGACGATCGCGGAGTACTTCCGGGACGATGCCAGGCAAGATGTTTTGCTGCCGATCGATAATATCTTCCGATTTATCCAAGCTGGGGCAGGGGTTTCTGGACTGATGGGACAGTTGCCTTCTCGCGTGGGCTATCAACCTACTCTGGCTACAGAGTTAGCGGAACTCGAAGAGCGCATCTGCAATACGGGAATGGGAGCAATTACCTCGATCCAGGCAGTCTACGTCCCCGCCGACGATTTCACCGATCCCGCCGCTGTCCATACCTTTTCCCATCTCTCGGCGGCGATCGTGCTGTCTCGCAAACGGGCTAGCGAGGGCTTCTATCCCGCCGTAGATTTGCTCCAGTCGAGTTCAAAAATGTTGATGCCCCAAATCGTAGGCGAGCGGCACTACTGCATTGCTCGGGCGGTGCGACAAACTTTAGCCAACTACGAGGAACTCAAGGATATTATTGCCATGCTGGGGCTGGAAGAACTTTCCCAGAGCGATTGCCAGATCGTCTATCGAGCGAGGCGGCTGGAGAGGTTTTTAACCCAACCGTTCTTTTCTACCGAGCAATTCACCGGACTGCCAGGTAAATTTGTGGAACTCGAAGCAGCATTGGCAGGGTGCGATCGCATTCTCAATGACGAGTTTTCTGACTATCGAGAGAAATCCCTCTACATGATTGGCACGATTGACGAGGCGAAAAAGCCTTAATACTATTTTAAATTTAGTTCAAGAAATTAGCTCGACTAAATGTATCTGAAAGTGTCACATCGGGTAATAATTAAAAAAGTTGGTAGGTTCAAGGCAATTAAACATGGTCACGACAGATGAAATAGTAGCAGAGGAGAAACAATCGTCAAATTTCGATCTGGCTTCCTACCTAGAGGAAAAAAAACAGTTGGTAGAAGCTGCTTTAGAGCGATCGCTCTCCATCGGTAAGCCAGAAAAAATTTACGAGGCGATGCGTTATTCGCTATTGGCAGGGGGAAAGCGCTTGCGCCCAATTCTTTGCCTTGCAACCTGCGAACTGACTGGCGGAACAACAGAAATGGCGATGCCGACCGCCTGCGCCCTAGAAATGATTCATACCATGTCATTGATTCACGACGACCTCCCAGCCATGGACAATGACGATTACAGGCGGGGCAAGCTAACCAACCACAAAGTTTTTGGCGAAGATATTGCGATTTTAGCAGGCGACGGTTTGTTAGCTTACGCCTTTGAATACGTAGCCGCTCAGACTCAAAACGTTCCCCCTCAGAGAATCCTAGATGTCATTGCCCGTCTGGGTCGTACCGTAGGCGCAGCCGGATTGGTGGGCGGTCAAGTGCTAGATTTAGAATCGGAAGGCAAATCCGACATTTCCGTTGATACTCTGACGTTTATTCACACCCACAAAACCGGAGCTTTGTTAGAAACGTCAGTAGTTTCGGGAGCTATGCTAGCGGGTGCATCAGATGACGAGATCCAACGGTTGTCTAAGTACGCGCAAGATATCGGTTTAGCCTTTCAGATCGTAGACGATATTTTAGATATTACGGCTACGCAAGAAGAATTGGGGAAAACGGCAGGAAAAGATTTACAGGCTCAAAAAGCTACCTATCCGAGTCTATGGGGACTAGAGGAATCGAGAAAACAAGCCCAGCAGCTAGTGGATGCGGCTATTGCTGAGTTAGCTTCTTATGGAGAGGGAGCAGAACCCTTAAGAGCGATCGCCAGTTATATCGTGACCCGCAAACACTAAACCGCCTAAAACCATTTATCATGTACGATTTTGAAACGATTTTGAGCAATCGGGTATTAATAGTTTCGCTTCTGGCTTGTTTTATCGCTCAGGGACTGAAATTTTTTATTGAATTAATCAGAAATGGGAAGGTTAACCTACGATATTTGGTGACGACGGGGGGAATGCCGAGTGCTCATTCTGCCCTAGTCGGGTCGCTAGCAACTGGCGTGGGATTGACAGCGGGGTGGTCGTCGCCCGAATTCGCGATCGCTTGTCTGTTTGCAGTAATTGTTATGTACGATGCGGCAGGCGTTCGTCAGGCGGCGGGCAAACAGGCGCGAATTCTCAATCAAATTCTTGATGAATTTTTTCACGACAGACACCAATTAAATGAGGAACGGCTCAAAGAATTATTGGGACATACCCCCTTTCAAGTCTTTGTCGGATTAGCGTTGGGAATCGGGATTTCTCTGATTGCTTTTCCCGCTTGGTGATCGATCGGTTTCGACTCGACATAAGCCAAGCTATTAAAGCGGTTCATTATGCTGTAGCATAACGCACCACTTTTATTTTCATTTAAATCTCTTCAACTTCCAGTTGAGCGACAGTAATAGCCGCAAAGGCAAAAGCAAAGACAATCGGCATGGGACACCGCAGAATATAGCTAAGCGCAGCAGCAACGAGTGCTAACGCCGTAGCAGAAATTATCCACACTTTTTCTTCAGGACACAATCCTTTTTCCGCTTTAATTGCTCTTAGAGTTTTAGTAGGAATTGGTTCTGGAATTACTGCACCCGGAGGAAACGCCCAATAAAAGTTGCGACGTTCCATAAACAAGTCCGTCCAGCCATTATTGTCGCACCATTCCTGAATCCAACCATCGCAGTAGTGTTTCATAATTCCTTAAGACAATCTTTGAAAATGTACGAATTTTTGTAACAGAAATAAATAACAACTAGAAGTTGGACTTTTATAATAGCAAGGCTAGCCAAGAGAGAGTTTTAATTCAATAAAACTTAATACTAAAAATTGAGAATTTTTAACTAAATGTGCTTACAAGCTTAAGCAAAAATACCCAAATACTTTGCAAAAGTTAGTAAATAAAAGTACTTGTTTCGGTGCAGACAGCTTGCAATCTTTTATCCCAAGGTTCGACAGGAAGTTGAGGTAAATGTGCAAAATCAAAGATAACTCCCACCGTAGGAATCTTCGACCACTGAGGAGAAGCGAGCAAGCGATCGTAAAACCCTCCTCCGTAACCTAAACGATAGCCCTGGTAGTCACAAGCGACAGCAGGAACGAGAATGAGATCGACTTGTGAAGGGTGTAGGGACGGCGCATTGGGGAAGGGTTCATCAATGCCGTAAATTCCGGATTGTAAGGGATCGCCGGGACGCCAGCGATGCCAAACTAAAGACTTTTCAACGCAGCGCGAAAATCCCCAGCGACGGTTAGCAGTAAATAAGGGACTGAGATCCGGTTCTTGACGAAAACTGAAATAGGCAAGAACGGTTTTTGCTTCGATAAATAGCGATAGTGTTTGCAACTTCTCGCAGAGGCGATCGCTTTTTTCTCGCCAAATGTCTTGAGGCAGCGATCGCCTTTTTTTTAACAGTTCTTGACGTAATTGAATTTTATGTTGCTGCTGTTTCATTGACAAACAAATGATGCGAAATGATGCAAGTTATAAATTATAAAATTTGTCACAAAAAATTGACCCAATAGGATCGCTATTGGTAAGTTCCAGAGAGGATTTTTACTCTTTGACTCTATGGCTCTGAACGCTATTTCTAGGCTAGCGTCAGTCATTTCTGCTACTACTATCCTAACTTTTTTGGTTATAGGAGAAGCAATGGCACAAACGTTTAGTCCTGCTCCTCTAAGTACAAGACTAAACTTGAGAAGGCAATTCTAACACAAAGTTATTTACTTTGCTGATAGTTAGTTATTGCTGGCGATCGCGCCTTGGCAATCTACCTAAAAGCGATTAGTTGTAGTGACTGATTTAACTTCTGGAACTAGCAAAAGCCCTCTTCCAAAATGGGAATAAAGAACGTGTAGTTTTCTGCAATAGATATTTCTTGTTCGGGTAATAAAGCTTTCTCTTATCACCATTTGACTCGACAGAGAAAACTAATGAATTCCCGGATAATTTCTCTTAGGTTATTAATTAAAAGCACAGCTAATTTTTTTGAAATAGAGAAGAGATTCATCATGATTCGCCACTTTTTCCTAGCCGCTACTATTGCTTTGGAAAGCACTTTAGCTTTGATTTTTACGACATCTGCCCAAACGACAGAGCCTTATCTCAACGAACTATTGCACCAAACCAATGAATTTATACAAGATAGCGATCGATCTCTCAATGAGCTTGTTTTACATGAAGGATTACCTATAGAGATAGGGAAAATGGTAACAAATATAATCAAAAAAAGGAAATATAATGCCATCACATGGACGCGGTTCAACGGCAAGCCGAGCAAATCTGTCACAACTGAGTAAAATGAAAGCTTGAATTATGGCAACTGAATAATAATTTATTGGTATGGCGATCGCAAAAGTATGAGGAAGTTGAGATGAGTCACGATTCTCTTAGCGCACAAAAGCATAAAATTCTCGTTATTGACGACCACGAATTAATTTTGGATGGAACCCTTAATGTATTAAAGCAACAGTATCCAGAAGCAGAAATTCTAACGGCTCAAACCGCACGAGAAGCCATAGAGCAGGTAGAAAACTTTCAACCCGATTTAGTAGTCATGGATCTGTCCATTCCAGAAACCCTTGGGATGACCGCTCAAACCAATACAGGCATTCAACTCCTACAAAAGTTGATGAAGCAATATCCAACCCTCAATCTCACGGTGCAAAGCAGTTATGTCAATGCCTTAGTAAGATTGAAACACGAGATCGATGCCCATCAAGGAGGCTTTACCATTGCCGATAAAAGTATTTCCGAACATGAAATGTTAATGAGGGTTAACTGGGCACTGCAAAGAATCACCCATACCAAAGATTTAAAAAAAATCGGCATAGAAATCAAACCCGAATGGCTAGAGGTTCTCAAGCTAGCTTTTGAAGAAGGATTGCAAGATAGAGCCATTGCCAAACGAATGAATGTGTCCGAACGAATGGTGCGTCACTACTGGACTAAAGTTCAAGACGTTCTGGAGGTTTATCCTGAAGACGATAAAAATCTTCGAGTGCTGACCCTAAAACGAGCCAGAGAGAAAGGATTGCTAGATTAAAAGATTAAGTTGGAGATAGAGCTAGTGCTGCAACCTTTATGGAAGCAATTTGAACAAGAGATTTTCATCTGGCTTAGAGGAGCTATTCCAGGAATCACAGTTCTTGGACTGGTAATTATCGCTCGTCTGATGGGTTGGCTGCAATCTTTGGAATGGACGACGCTAGATCTTTTTCTGCGTCTGCGTCCTTCTGAAGCGATGGACGAACGAATTATTCTTGTTGGAATTAATGACGAAGATATTCACCGCGTAGGAACCTACCCCATAAGCGATCGAGAGATAGCTATTCTCATTAGAACCTTGCAGAAATACAAGCCCAGAGTAATTGGTTTGGATAATGTTAGAGATATACCTGTAGAGCCAGGACACGATGAGTTAGTTCGAGTCTTTAGGGAAAGTAAAAATCTCATCGGCATTGAAAAAGTTTTACTGCCTCCAATTAAGCCACCAAAAGAATTACCGTCCGAACGAGTTGGGTTTTCCGATGCGATTCCCGACTCTGACGGACAATATCGGCGCACGCTTTTAGGAATGCCAACGCCGCAAGGATACAAGTTTTCTCTATCTTTGCGTTTGGCAGAAACTTATTTAGCTCGCGACGGTGTTAGTTTAGAAAATGGCATTCGCGATCTTCAAGCCATGCGCTTCGGGACAACTGAAATTCCTCGCTTTTTCTCTGATACCGGAGGATATGTAGGGACGGATGCAAGGGGAGTGCAAATTCTACTTAATTATCGCAATGGCAAAGAAAACTTTCGCATTTTATCGCTAAACGATATAAAAACAGGACAATTTAATCCCCAATGGATAAGAGATCGCATTGTTCTGATTGGTATTACCGCTCCTAGTGCTCCTGACTTGGTTAATACTGCTGCAACTCGTGACGCAAAAATACACGGACAAATCTATGGAGTCGAATTTCAAGCTCATGCTCTCAGTCAGATTGTCAGTGCGGTGAAAGATGGAAGACCTTTGTTAAAAACTTGGTCGGATGCGTGGGAGTATGTGTGGATAGCAGGATGGGGAATTCTGGCGATTTATATTGGTCGTCTAACGCAATCGGCACTACAAAATTTAGTGGCTATTGGGATTATTAGCCTTTTTTTGATAGGAATTGGTTATGTAAGTTTAATTTTGGGTTGGTGGCTTGCGATCGCGCCTGTTTTACTAATCTTAGCTATCAACGGTGTCGGACTCAGTGCCTTTGCTTTTTATCAACACGATCGCGCTTTGCGATTACAGATTCGGCAACGCCAAGATGCAATTGACGAAGCTTTTACCGATATTCATAATGGTCCCCTCCAACAACTCGCTTATCTCTCTCGCTCTATTCAAAGCAAAGATTTACCCCAGGAGCAATTACTTGGCGAAGTACAAAAGCTTAACAGTGAAATTCGAGAAATTTTTGAGCATTTAAAACAAGAAGCTTTAAGTCCCGAAAAAAGTATTCGTTTAGAGAGCGGTTTAAAACTCGATCTAGAGCGTCCGATTCACGAACTTTTTTATGAAGTTACTAGAAGTACTCAAAAACGAGATTTTCCTTGCTTTAGAACACTTAAAATTTCTATTACCGACTTCAATCCCATCGAATGCAATCGCCTAACTATCGAGCGAAAGCGCCAACTTTGCCGCTTTTTGGAAGAAGCATTATGTAATGTCGGAAAACACGCTCAAGGCGTTACCCGAATTAAGGTGACCGGGATACAAAAAGATGATTGGTATATCTTAAGCATTCAAGATAATGGAGTTGGAATCGTATCGGAGAAGGAAAACCAAGGAACCAAAGATGCTCAAAAACTAGCTCAAGAATTAGGAGGAAAATTTCAACGTCAATCGATTTCTCCCCAAGGGGTTTTATGCAAACTAACTTTCCAAGTCAGTAAGTCAAAAGTCAAAAGGGAAAAGGGAAAAGACAAAACTTAAAAACTTATACAACTAAACTAATTTTTATTATTAATGGAGTTAGCTCAATGAGTGAATTGACCAAACTAATAGCCAAACCCCTCAAATTTTTCCTCAAAAGAATTAACTATTCTCAGGCAGTAATTTTATTTACCCTGAGTTTATTATTAACAATAATTGCGCCAGCCGCGATTGCAGGTTACACGCCCCCTCCCAATCGGGAACCTCCGAGTGACTATTCCAAATCTACTGGAATCCGAGGTTGTCCGTCCATCACCATTCTTGCGCCAAAAACCCACGTTGGGCAAACAATTTCTACTCATCCTACTTTTGCTTGGTTTATCTCCGATGCTGCCGGGCAAGATGCTAGATACTCTTCCACTGTGAAGCTGAAAATCGCCGAGTTTACTGCTGACGGTCAACTCAAACAATTAGCCAATCCGATTGAATTACAAATTGTTCCAGGAATTATGAAATTACCTCTTGAGCAACTAACGCTAAAGGTGGGTCAAAAATATCTTTGGCAAGTTTCGGTTCGCTGTCCCGATGGAAGTGTCGTACAAAGAGCCGAATTGAGGGTGATAGAAATGCCCTCATCCCTAAAACAAAATCTGGCAACAACAGAAGATAGTGCCCAAAAAGCCGACTTATATGCTCAAGCAGGTGCCTGGTATGACGCGATCGCTTTTGCTCTCGAAGTGGCTCAAAATGGGAAATTAGGGCAGGTAGGTTCTAATCTCGTTCTATCTCTCGTACGGGTAGAAGAGTCTCAATTTAGCGAAAATTCGACTCAATTAGAAGAAATTCGGCAACAAGTAGCGCGATTAAAACAGATTGCCCAAAGCGATCGTTAGTTACCTCCAATCTCCAATTAAAATAAACGGTGCCCAAAAAGCCGGACTGCTATATTGGTCGGTGATTTCCTCGCTTTCTTGTGTCTTAATCAGTTTTAATTGAGCGGTTCGCAAGGCTTCGGCTTTACTGACTCCTGAGTTAACCAAGCTCCGATAAAACTCCGTCACTAACGCTAGCGTTGCGTCGTCGGACACTGACCACAAGGAGGCTAAAGCGCTTCTAACACCTGTTTGCACGGCAACACCTGCTAAACCAAGGGCTGCCCGTTCGTCTCCCGTCGCGGTTTGGCAAGCAGTCAGAGCAAGTAGTTCTACAGACTTAGCGCCTTCCTTGAGTTGACGAAGGGCAATTTCTAGTTCGTTAATGGTGATTTTGTTATTATTTCCCGTTACTAAAAATGTATCTTCTGGAATGAAGCCAAATTGAGCGTGGGTAGCGACATGAACGATTTGATAAGTAGATTGGTTGAGTTCTTTTTCTAAATTCTCGCGATTGAATTGTTCGTCGAGGAGTAATTTGTTATCGGGAAATTGAGTTTGAATTTCTTTAATTTCTCTGGGAACATTTGCTAAAGCATCGAAGGATTGCTCGTCAACTTTAGCCGCTTTTGTCACTCCTAAAATTAAGGCGCGATTGTTTTGAGAGTTTGACGATCGAGCTGCGATTAAACCCAGGCTTGGAGTAGTGGCAATCGCATACTTTTCTACTAAAAATTGTTTGCCATCGTAAAGAGCAGACATGGGAATTGTGCGGAAAATTCCATCTTGAACAAAAATTAGTGTTTCGATCTTGGCTGAGTTGAGTGCGGTTTCAAAAGGTTCGATCGCCCAGTTATAGAGTTTCTGAGCTTGAGTTGTATCGTAACTAAATTCTTCGATTCCAAATACTAAGCTATCGCGAAACTCTTTAATGGCTATTTCAAGCGTTTTCCGGTCAACCTTTTTCCCATTTTCTTCCACCCAATGAATTTCCTTTTTGCCATTCGGTAAACTCAGTAAAACTGCGGCACTATCTTCTAAAATAATTGAATTAAAAACAGCAGTATCTTGAGAAATCAGCGTTTGAATTGATTCAGTTTGAGGAATCGCTAAATTACAATCATTGCCAAAGTAATTTTGGAGTTCTGCTAATCTAAGAGAATCAATCGTTTCTAGTGCAAGCGTTAATTCTCGCTCTTTTTGTTCGGGAGGGAGAGATAATGTGGAAGTTAATCTTAATTGCGTTAGCTGACGGTAAATGGGTTCGATCGCGTCTCGAAAGTCAAATTGTACATCGCGATCGGCTACTAAAATATCACTGCGAATTTTTTCTAAAATAGCAAAGGCTCTTTGATAAGCTGCGATCGCATCCGCTTGTTTTCCCTGTGCGTTAAAAATTCTTCCCGTCTGCCATTCCCATAAATAGGTGCTATCTTTATTGCTAGTATTTTGGTCGGCGGCTAAGAGTGCCTCTTGAGTGAGTTTTAAGGCTGATTCGTATTCAGAGCGACATTCGTAAAAATGTCCTAGAGCGCCTAATGCAAAAGATTCGGAACGCGGATCTTGAATGGTGCGAGCAACATTCAAAGCTTTATTGAGCAAGCTTTCGGCTTGTGCGTCGGGCAGTTGTCGTCGAATGGGACATTGGGCTAAGGGTGCGGTAATCTGTGCGGGATCGGCAGCTAGATTGGCTAAAACCATTGCTGCATTCGCTTTTTCGGGAGAATCCGTTAATCGCTCCAGTAAAACTAGCGCTTGTTCGATGTCATTTTGCTTGCTTGAATTGAAGCGAGAATCAAGCTGAATTAAATTGAGCAACGATCGCATTTGTGCGGCATTGTCTCCTTTGGCGATCGCATTTTGCCGACTCGACTGGAAATATTGCCAGGCTTTTTGGTAATCTTTGCTTGCTTGTTGCTCGAATTCCTCGGCTTTTGTCTGAAATTCTTGTCCTTGCGCCGATGCAGATTTCGCGCGACTATCCCAAGACTGCGCTCTAGCGACATAGGCATTGCCCAAACTATTGAGAACTGAGAAGGTATAGATAGAAGGGTCGATTTGAGAGGCACTTTCTAGCTTTGAGATCGCGCGATCGTACTCTCCACTGCGGCGATAAGCTTCTCCGAGACTGCCTAATGCGGCGACTTGTCCGAGCGAATCTTTTTGTTGACGGGCAATTTGTAAGGCAGTTCCCTCAAGGCATTTGTCGCTCTCCCAATCCGAACCGCATAAAAGCGCGATCGCTCGTCTATTTTGTCCTAACTGAATATATGCCTGAGCTTGTTCGACAAGCATTCGTCCGACTTGCTTGAAATCTCCTAACTGGCGATAGTTGTCAACAACTTGCTCCCAATATGCGATCGCTTTATCAATTTGACCGATTTGCCCGTAAGCTCGTGCCAGATTTTCTCGAACGATTGCTGTATTGATGCGATCGTTGTTGGTTTGATAGTTGCTTAAAGCAGTTTCCCACTGCGCGATCGCACCTTGATAGTCTTGCGTTCGATACAGTTCAACGCCTTGTTGTACTAGCTGTTCGGGATTGATCGATTGAGAGGCGGCTAGTTTTCCTAGCAATAAACAAAAGATTAAGCTAGCTAAAAAAAGCGCGATGGATAAGTAGATAGATGATTTGCGAGTGATATGCGCCAAATGAGCCAAGATTCTCACCAGATTTTCCCTAATCGGTTGAACTTCCCTTATTTTGCCTGAAATTTTCGGCGATCGCGATCGGATTATATAATAAACTTGATTTTTTCTATTAGCCTGACGAGAATTCGCTCCTGTTGCGCTGCGATCGCCAATACTTCTGGAGCTTTAACACCTTGCAACCTAGCAGCGAAGGCGGTTTAGAAATCAATTCTAGGCTCTCTTCTTCAAACACCTCACCCTGATTGACTGACAAATCTTTGTCCCCTCATCCCTAAATCCCTTCTCCTACAAGGGATGAAGGGACTTCAGGCCAAAGTCTTAAAAAGTCTTAAGTTGAAAGCTCTTCTCCCTCTCTGGGAGAGGGGTTGGGGTGAGGGCGATCTGAGTTTTGTCAGTCAACCAGCACCTCACCTGTTACGATTGCTTGATTCAAATCAGCATCAGCTTGGTAGCGAACAGTCACAATTCTACCTGCTGTCTTGCTGCCTTATTTGTGTAAAAGATAAAAATACTCGAAATCGATCGAATTAAAAAAAGCACTCATAAATACTATGAGTGCTTCGATATCGGATTACTAGAAAACTTATAAATCTAGGATTAGCCTAAATCACCAACGATAGTAATTCAAAGCTGCTCCATACATCCAACTACCATCTAAACCTACAGATTTAAGAAAGTCACCTGTAGATCTAAACAAACTAGCCGTAGGATCTGCAATATTCCAATAATCAATGTAACCACTATTAACATTACTAACATCTTCATCAGTCACTTCAGTCCAGAAAGATAAGTCTTCGCAAAAAGATAAGTCTTCAATTTTCATGATTAATTCCTAAGTTTTCAGTCATTGGAATTTAGAGAAAGATTGATATTAAATTAATCAATTACTCTATAGTGACAACAATAAAAGAAGAGAAAATTAAAAACATTAGCTTTTTCTGGGATGTTATTTGCCGAGCTTGACAATCGAGATTGCACAAAAGTGTAAAGTCGCTAAATGCTGAAAACTTCTTAAGGAAACAGTGATTTGATTGAGAATCGCACTATGATTGGCGATTCCTAACAAAGACTTGACTCGAACGCTCAAAAACTTGCAAAATTCAGGAAAAGTCTGGAAAACGATATGAAGAGAAATTTGGGTACCGTAGCTTTTACCTGGTTAGGTAGTCTGGCAGTTAGTGGCATATTAACCTTTAACTGCGATCGCGCGATCGCTCAAATCATCCCAGATAATACTTTGGGAAATGAAAGTTCTGTCGTTAATCCAATCGACCAACAAAACGAACGCATAGATGGCGGCGCAACTCGCGGAGAAAATCTCTTTCACAGCTTTCAAGAATTTAACGTCGGCGAAGGGAAAGGCGTTTATTTTGCCAACCCAGGGGGAATTACCAACATCCTCTCTCGCGTCACTGGAGGCAATCCTTCCCACATTCTCGGTAGATTAGGAGTATTAGGAGGAGCGAATTTATTTTTGCTCAATACCAATGGAATATTATTCGGTTCTAATGCCAGTTTAGATATTTCCGGCTCATTTGTTGCTACTACGGCAGATGGTATCCAACTTGGAGAAAATGGATTTTTTAGTGCCACTGAACCGCAAAAGAGTCGTTTACTCTCTGTCAGTCCTGGAGTAGCATTTTTCGAGCAAGCTGCTAATACGCCTGGGGTAATTGTTAATCGAGGAAATTTAGCAGTAGGTAAAGATTTGACTCTCTCGGCAGGAAATTTAGATTTACAAGGTCAATTGTTAGCTGGGGGGAATTTAACGCTGAAAGCATTGGATGCAGTAAAGATACGCGATAGTGCCCTCAATCCATTTGTTGCCGCAGCGAAAGGAGATTTAATCGTTCAAGGAAATCAAAAGGTTGATATCTTTGCCTTGAATCATCCGGCGAGTGGTTTGTTTTCTGGCAGAGATTTGGTGTTGCGGAGTGCCAATACAGTAGGCGGCGATGCACATTTTTGGAGTGGGGGGAATTTTCGCATTGAGCAGTTAGATGGAAATTTAGGGGATTTGTATAGTCCTCATGACCCCGTGATTCGCTCTCTTGGCGATGTCAGTTTTAATATTTACAGAGGCGCTTCCTTGCATATCTTAGCAGGAGGTTCGGTAAATATTGGTACTGTCATTATTACTGGAGCGGATGCAGGTACAGAAGGGGTTGATTTTCTTCAGGAAACGGTTCAGTTATCTAATGGCACCGAAATATCGATTAATGGTGGCATTCAACCGACTGTAGATATTCGCGCGGGGATAAAACCAGAAAAGATTGGTAGCGCTGGTATTATAGGGTTTAACTCCTTCACAGACTTTTTTATTAATAACTTCTTCTTACCTGAAACACCAACTCTTACTACTTCTCCAACAAGTGCAGATATCACTATTGGTAGCGTTACCATGACTGCTCCCGATGGGTTAATTTTTATCACTAATCAGTATCAACCTAATAACGCGTTGGTAGGTGGAACGATTAAGCCTGGAAATCTAGCTACAGGGGATTTTCAGGGACAATTTTCTGGCAATAGTGGCTCAATTGTAGTTGACTCAAGAAAGAATATTACGCTCACTAACAGTTTTATTGACTCTTCTTCTAATTCTAGTGATGCTGGTAGTATTACCCTGATTGCCAATAAAGCGATTTCTCTTACTGATGGTGCCCTTATAGGTAATATCACGTCAGGACAAGGTAATGCTGGAGATATTAATATTCAAGCTGAAACACTCTCTTTAAATAATGGAGCATCTATAGCAACTGGGACTGGAGAAACAAGTGAAGGAAATGGAGGGAATTTGACTATCAATGCTTCCGAATCGGTACAACTGGTTGGTGGTACTGGCGATGGTCAAAATTCGAGCAGCTTACTCACCAGCAGTTTGGGACAAGGAAACGGAGGAGATGTAACGATTAATACTCGACAATTGCTAGTAAAAGATGGAGCATTTATATCAACTAGCACTGGAGAAACAAGTGAAGGAAATGGAGGGAATTTGACTATCAATGCGTCTGAGTCGGTACAACTGAGTGGTACTGGTATTACTAACTTTGGTCAACAGTCAAGTTTTTTGACTGCTGGCACTAGAGGAAAAGGAAATGCTGGAGATATAACCCTTGCTACTAGACAACTGTTGTTAAAAGACGGAGCATCCATATCAACTACCACATTAAGGGATGGGAATGCTGGAAATTTGATCGTTAATGCGTCTGAGTCGGTACAACTGAGTGGTACTGGTATTACTAACTTTGGTCAACAGTCAAGTTTTTTGACTGCTGGCACTGGAGGAAAAGGAAATGCTGGAGATATAACCCTTGCTACTAGACAACTGTTGTTAAAAGACGGGGCATCTATATCAACCACCACATTAGGCGAAGGACAGGGAGGAGATCTGAATGTCAATGCCTCCGAATCGGTTCAAGTCATTGGAATTAGCCCTTTTATAGTACGTCTTGACAATGGTGAAGAAGTTCAACTCATTAGTTCCTTGACCACCGGAACTCTAGGAAAAGAACGAGCGGGAGATTTGTCTATTACTACAGAGCAGTTACTGGTCAAAGACGGAGCATTTATATCTACTAGCACTGGAGGGGAAGGGAATGCAGGTAAGTTAACAGTCAATGCTTCTGAATCGGTACAACTGATCGGCGCTGGTACCACTATCAATGGTCAATCACCGAGTAAGTTGAACACTAAAACTGTTGGAAAAGGGAAGGCAGGAGAGTTGACCATAAATACTGGTCAGTTGCTCGTTCAAGATGGGGCAGGCATTGTTGCTGATACTATTAGCGAAGGAGAGGGAGGAAATTTGACAGTTAATGCCTCCGACTCAGTGCAATTAATTGGAACTTCTCGTGATGGTGAGACTTCCAGTAACTTAAGCACTGCTGCTGGGAAAACAGGAAACGCAGGGAATATAAACCTAACTACTAGACAATTGCTACTTCAAGATGGAGGAGTCATTTCAACCTCTACTTTAGGAGAAGGGAGTGCAGGCAATTTAATGATTAATGCTTCTGACTCTGTGCAACTAATTGGGACTTCAGCTAATGGTACGCTTAGTGGTTTGTTGATAACTATCACTTTAGGAAAAGGAAATGCAGGAGATTTAAACCTCACTACCGCTCAATTATTTCTTCAAAATGGAGCTGAAATCACGACAGAAACCCAAGGGGAAGGAAACGCGGGAAATTTGACAGTGAATGCTTCCGAATTAGTTAAACTAAGCGGTTTCAGAGCTAGAGATGGAAAGCCTACTCTTTTAACCACTGAAACCCAAGGTTCGGGAAATGCAGGTATCTTAAATGTTACTACCGAACAATTGCTAATTGAAGATGGAGCCAGTATCTCAGCTGCTACCACATCTAGCTCTACAGGAAAAGGCGGAAATGTTAACCTTCAAACTAGCTCTCTAACTCTAATTAATAACGCTCAAATTAGTGCCCTTTCCCAAGGACAAAATAATGCAGGCACGATTACGATTAATGCTAAAGATGCGATCGCGCTAACCAATAGCGACATTACCACATCAAGCGATCGCGCTTCAGGTGGTGCGATTAATCTTACCGCTCAAGATATTGGCCTTCGCGGAGACAGCGATATCCGAACTAACGTTGCTAGCGGTACGGGTGGCGGCGGCGATATCACTTTGAGTGCTAATTCGATTTTGGCTTACGACGATAGCGATATTCTTGCCTTTGCTCGCGATGGCAGGGGAGGCAACATTACTCTCGCTACTCCGGTTTTCTTCGGTTCTCGCTTCCAAAGCGCACCCGAAGGCACTGACCCAAATACGCTAGATGGTAACGATCGCGTCGATATCAATGCTAGTGGTGCCGTTGCTGGAGCCATTAACTTACCCGATCTCACCTTTCTTCAAAATAGCATTACAGAATTACCAGAAAATGTCATCGATCCTGAAAGTTTAATTGCCAATAGTTGCGTAGTGCCAAACCGAAAGCAAGCAGGGACTTTCATCTTTACGGGTTCGGGTGGCTTACCCGTCCGTCCCGGAGATGCTTCGATTTCGTCCTATCCAACGGGAGAAGTGCGGACTGTTCCCAACAATGAATCAGGGAAAGATTCTTGGCAAATTGGCGATCCCATTGTCGAAGCGCAAGGCGTGTATCGACTTCCCAACGGACGTTACCTTATGAGTCGCCAGTGTTCTAGATAGCATCTACAACCACAAAAAAACAATAGCGATCGCGGCGAGGTTCAGAAAATGAGCCTCTTTTTTTTATTGCAATTCACCTTACAGTTTTCGGCAATCCTTTTTTCAAAAATCTGAAATTAAAATTACCTTCTTCAGGCCTCATTTTGACAAAAAAACTAATGAATTGGCTTATCTAAGTTTTTATTATCAAAATCAAATCCTAAAAAACTTTGATGAGTGAAAAGTCAAGTTTTCTAGTAATTTTTACAAAGGAGAAAAGTCAAAATGGTCTATAGTAGCAGTAATGGTTATGGATTCGTCAATGCTGCTGCCGCCGTAGCCGCCGCGATCGGTCAAGCCCCCTTTCCTAACGTTGAAGATCCATATTATCCCGACGGCAGCGTCTACGGTGAGGATTGGGGCATTAATATGGTTAACGCCCCGGAAGCATGGTTGCAAGGATATACGGGTCAGGGAGTTACAGTAGCCGTTCTTGATACTGGGGTCGATCTTAACCATCCCGACCTAGCAAGCAACATCTGGACAAATATCGATGAAATTGCCGATAACGGCTTCGATGACGACGGGAATGGTTACGTCGATGACGTTTACGGCTGGAACTTTTTTTATGGTAGTAACAACACATGGGACGCAAACGGACACGGGACTCACGTCGCAGGAACGATCGCGGCTGTGGATAATGAGTACGGCACGACTGGGGTTGCTCCCAATGCCAAAATTATGCCTATTCAAGTTCTTCCTGATACTAACGGCGAACAAGAAAGATATTCAGACACGTTAACCCAAGGCATTTATTATGCTGTCAATAATGGAGCGAGGGTGCTGAACCTCAGTCTGGGCTCGCGTAATCGCTTTAGTGCTAATGAACAAGCTGCCATTGAATATGCGAGTCAACAAGGATGCATTGTCGTGATGGCGGCTGGTAACGGTGATGAATATGGTAATCCTTACCCCACGCCAATATTTCCTGCCTATTTGGCTAGCAATTGGGGTGTGGCTGTTGGGGCAGTCGATAGTTCGTACTACCAATACTACGATCGCGCGGGAGACAACCCGCTCGTCTATGTCACTGCACCAGGAGTCGGTATTTATTCTACCGCTCCTGATGAATACGTTTTCGGGGGCTACCAGTACCTAGACGGCACGTCAATGGCAACGCCTCACGTAGCAGGTGTCGTCGCTCTCATGCTCTCTGCTAATCCCAATTTAACCGATGCCGATGTACGCAATATTCTTGCTACGACTTCATCGAATTCATTGCTTTCATCTTTGTCGTCACTCGACACCCCTATCTATGGATTTGAGAACACAAGCCAATCAGGAACCCATGTTTATGTTGGTTCAGAGGAACGCCAGAGTATCTTACAAAACTGCCCCAACTTTGATGAAGATGGTTTTGCTTTTCCTGTTGGTGTCGCTCCCGGCGATGACTTAGTACCTTTGTATCGTTCCCAAAACGCTAGCGTACCGCAAACCTATCCCTACGTTGGTGAAGCAGAACGTCAAAATATCTTGCAAAACAATCCGAATTTTGTCGAAGAAGATCTTGCTTTTTACGCTTACGGGGCAGGCTCTAACCTGGGTGCGCCAATCGATCGTTTCCAAAATCCCCTTGTACCAGGCACGTATTTTTATGCCAACGAAGCGGAACGCCAGTCTCTTCTCGCTAACCCTAGCCATGTCGAAGCAGATCTTGCTTTTGAAGTTGGAATTTAGTTTTTGCGATCGCACCGCACCTATCTTGCGTCATCTCCCTGTACTGTAACATCCTCCTGCGCTAAATCAAAGCTTATAGCGCAGGCTTCCCAATCTCGCGATCGGGCATTCCTAGTTATTTCTATAAAAACAGCTTTTATAAGCTTTTTTTTGATTAAGATTAATTTGAATTAAATCGGATATTTACTGGATATATCTAGAAATTTTCTCTAGCCTTGATGTGGTTTACTATTTTAAATTTTTTTAGTCTTGTTATCTTACTCAGTATTCCTTTAAAGGCGATCGCTCAATTGCCTCCACCCGTTCCCGAAACCTTTCCTCAACGTCTGCCAACTGAACCTCCTTCCTCACCACCAAAACCTAATCTGCAAACCCCTTCTCCTTCCCAGGCTTCTGAGTGTATTTCTCCCGCCACTGATGACGATCGCTTTTTAGTTAAAAAAGTGGAGATACTTAGCAGTACAGTTTTACAAGAAGAAATTGCCGCTTTAATTAAACCTTTTGAAAATACTCAAGTAACGTTTGAAGAATTACTTTGTCTGCGCTCTAAAATTACCGAACTCTATGTTGACAACGGCTACATTAACTCTGGGGCTTTTTTGCCCAGCAATCAAGACCTCAACAGCGGGATCGTCCAAATTCAAGTCGTTGAAGGCAAGCTAGAGAAGATTGAAGTTAATGGACTGAATCGCCTACAAGAAGGATACGTGCGATCGCGTCTCGAACGAGGCACAGATCGACCCTTAAACCAACAACGCTTAGAAGAAACCCTACAACTCCTACAATTAGACCCGCTATTAGAACAAGTCAATGCCGAATTAACAGCGGGTAGCACGCCAGGACAAAGTATTTTAATTGTTAACCTTAAAGAAGCTCCAGCTTTTCACGGCAGCATTGCTATAGATAATTATCGCGCTCCTAGTATTGGTTCTATACAAGGTAGTCTATTAGTCTCTCATGATAATTTATTGGGGTTTGGCGATCGCCTCAGTGCTGAATACGGGTTAACCGATGATGAAGGACTCAGTATTTTAGATATCAGATATTCCATCCCCGTCAATGCCCTCGACGGAACTATTGACTTGCGTTTTGAGAATAGCGACAGCAATATTGTCGAAGAAGAATTTGATGAGTTTGATATTAGTAGCGAGACGCAGACGATTTCTTTTGGTTTTCGCCAACCAATTGTAAAAACGCCAGATAATGAATTAGCTTTGGGCATAGCTTTAGATCTGCGTCGCAGTCAAACCTTTTTACTCGACCGACCGTTTTCGTTTTCAATTGGTGCCGAACAAGGAGAATCAAATGTGACGGCAATTCGATTTTTCCAAGAATGGGTAGATCGCAGTCCCACTAATGTAATAGCTGCCCGCTCTCAGTTTAGTATTGGAATTGATGCGTTTGGGGCAACGATTAACGATTCGGGTACGGATGGAAGCTTTTTTAGCTAGCAGGGACAGTTTCAATGGGTACAGCAATTGTCGCCAAGAATTTTGTTGCTGACGCGATTTGATGCTCAACTGACCCCAGATTCTTTATTATCGCCAGAACGATTCAGTCTCGGTGGTGTGGATACGGTAAGGGGGTACGTTCAAAATCAATTGGTAGCAGATAATGGCATTCTCGGTTCGATAGAACTCCGCATTCCCCTTACTGCCGACCCTAATTTGCTACAGTTGACTCCTTTTGTTGATGTCGGGACGGGTTGGAACGAGCGAGCGCCTGACCCCGATCCATCTACCCTTGTTGGTATAGGACTAGGTTTGCGCTTGTTGCTCGATAATAGCTTAAGTTTGCGCCTCGACTACGGAATTCCTTTAATTTCTATCGATAACAAAGGCGATTCATTACAAGACGATGGATTCTACTTTTCCTTGCGCTACCAGCCTTTTTAACCTAAGTAACCTGAGTTTGGGTTAAGCAGATTGAGGTAAAAGCCAGTTAAGACGAAGGCTAGGCTTTTTAGGTTGGTGGCAATAATAAGAAGACATTCTTTAAATATCCTTATTCGTCCGGCTAAATCCCAAAATAGCGATCGCGCTAGCTGATAATAGACTGATAGACTGCAATGGTTTGTTTGGCGATCGCACTCCAGCTATAGCGCTCTATGACTAATTTACGAGCGTTGGAACCTCGAAGTTTTCTTTCCTCAACCGATTCTAAAGCCGACCTCAGCGTTTCGGTCAAAGATTCAACCTCAGTCGAACAGATCCATCCCGCACCAGCATCCCGCACGTCTTGCCAAATATAAACGCGATCCGAAATCACCACTGGCACTCCCGCCGCCATCGCCTCAGCCACTGCCAGACCAAAATTTTCATAGTAAGAAGGCAAAACGAAAATATCCGCATCTTGTAAGAGTGCTAACTTAAAATCTCCTGCAACAAAACCTGTAACTGTGCTACAGCTTGACAGTTCGGAAGCTCGTACGCTTTCTCGGATCTGTTTCTCGTAATCTGGATCCTGAGGATTCGACCCCGCCAGTACAAAATAAAACGGCAATCCTTCTTTTAAAAGCGCTTCCAAAGCTGGAACGAGCAAATCTAAGCCTTTTTTAGGATCGATGCGAGACATGAACAACAGTAGGGGGAGATCGTCAGGAATGCCAAATTGCTGCCGTGCTTGTCCCAAAGAAGGCAAATTTTCGGGCAGGCTTACTCCTAAAGGAATGACTAAATCTTTTGTTTGAATGCCAAAGCGTTCGGAGATTTTACATTCTTCTTGAGTAGTAAAATGAATTCCAGCTGCCCCCGCGATATTGGGTCTTTCCAAGAGCAATCCATAGAGTTGCTTCAATTGCTTTTTTTTGCGTAAATCTAACGGGTCGAGCGTTCCCAGCGGGCGTAAAATATAGGGCAGATTTTGCGATCGCGCGATCGTTGCTGCTGCCGTGCAGACGGGAGAAAATAGGGCATGAATGTGCACTAAATCGTAATCGCGCGCGTCCTTAGCTAACCAGCGCAATAAACCGAGGGAAAACTTATAGCGACGGAAAGGAGAACAGGGAAAATAAATGATTTGATAGCCGTCTTGAGGGATAGGTTTGCCAATCGGGACATCGAGGGAAGGTTGACCCGCGTCTCCATTCGCGTTCGTCGTGAGAATGGTAACGTCGATTCCTTCAGCCGCTAGTGCCGCCGAGAGTCCTTGCACCATTTGACTAGGACCGCCATAGACAAGAGAAATAGACGGGATAATTTGGAGAATTTTCATATAATTGCGGTTGGGCGATCGAGTATAAAAAGTTGATGGATATGGATAACAATAAGATAAAGGTTCTCTATATTTCAGGATGGGGACGCAGTGGCAGCACTATATTAGCCAGAATCTTAGGGCAAATTGACGGTTTTTTCCATGGTGGCGAATTGCGAACGATTTGGGTAGATGGACTAAAACCGAATGGCTTGTGTGGGTGCGGTGTTTTAGTGCGAGAATGTTCGGTTTGGAAGGCAATTTGCGATCGCGCTTTTGGGGGGATCGATAAAATCGACCCTCCAGAAATCACTCGCTTGCAGCGCAGCAGCGAACCTCGCACCCAAGAAGCTTTACTAGCTAGATTTCTTCCCAATGTTCGCTCAAAATTAAAGTCGCGTTTAGAAAACTATCACGCTATTTTAGATAAACTTTATCGCGCCATTCATGAAGTAACTGGTAGTCGAGTTATCGTTGACGATTCCAACCATCCCGGCTATGCTTATACGCTGTCAATGATGCCAGGAATCGATCTCTACATCGTTCATTTAATTCGAGACCCTCGCGCCACTGCCTATTCTTGGTCGCAGCGCCAGAAAAAAGGATTGGGAACTTACACAATTCGCGATAACTCTCTCGGTTGGAATATCCGAAATCTCGTGACTGAATCGCTTTCTAGAACGGTTTCGGGAAAATATTTGAGACTTTTTTATGAAGATTTTGCCGCTAAACCTAAGCTAGCAATTCAACAAATCCTAAATCTGCTAGAAGAGCAACCTTCGCAACTGCCATTCGTATCGGAAAATGAGGTTCGACTGGGTATTAGTCACAGCGTATTCGGCAATCCCAATCGAACCGACAACGGAACTGTCACGATAAAGCTAGATGATGAGTGGAAGAAAAAGTTAGATAAATCGGATCGAACAACCGTGACAACTCTAACCTTTCCTTTGCTGCTCAAGTACGGATATTTTGGGGTTATGGGGGATAGGTAATTAGCCGAGATTTTCCACAATTAAATAGGTAATATCATTTTTCAAAAGTAATGGCAGAGGTAGTGCGAGCATCTTGCTCGCTCTTCGGGGTATGTCCTACGGGCTTTTCGGGGTATGTCCTACGGACTGAGAGCCTCCGGATCCGCTACACTTTCCGCACTACGTGTATTTAATTGTGCCTACCTACTTATCAATCGCGATCGCAAGTTCGTCTAATTTTTTGTTGCCAGTAGAGGCATAGCAATGCTACGATTCCACGAACTCAATGCGTTACAAGCATTTTTGAATTTGACCGTATCTTTTACTGCTTGCATTAACATCTATCATTGGGTATAGAAAAATATATACTTTTGTAAAGATATAAAGATTAATTTTTAATGAAGCGAGGAAAAAAGAAGTGTATATCGTACATATAGCCTCTGAGTGCGCCCCGGTCATCAAAGCTGGAGGTTTAGGAGACGTTGTTTACGGACTCAGCAGGGAATTAGAAATTCGGGGTCACTGTGTCGAGATTATTCTCCCCATGTACGATTGCATGAGGTACGACCAGATTTGGGGACTCCACGAAGCCTACCGGGATCTGTGGGTGCCTTGGTATGGGGGCGCTATTCACTGTACCGTATTCTGTGGCTGGGTACACGGACGGCTCTGTTTCTTTATTCAACCTCACTCTGGGGATAATTTCTTCAACCGAGGTCACTACTATGGTGCTTTGGACGATCATATGCGCTTTGCCTTCTTTAGCAAAGCTGCTCTAGAGTTTCTGTTAGTCAGCAACAAGCGTCCCGATATCATCCATTGCCATGACTGGCAAACGGGTTTAGTCCCAGTCATGCTCTTCGAGATCTATAAATGGCATGGGATGTGGAACCAACGAGTTTGCTATACCATCCATAATTTCAAGCACCAAGGTATCGCAGGTGCAGACGTTCTTTGGGCAACGGGGCTGAACAACGAACCCTATTATTTTAGTTACGATCGCTTGCGGGATAACTTTAACGATACCGCAATTAACTTCATGAAAGGCGGCATCGTCTACTCCAATTTTGTCAACACCGTTTCGCCCCACCACGCCTGGGAAGCCCGCTACAGCGAGGTTGGCTGCGGTCTGGATCATACCTTAGAAATCCACCATCATAAATTCGGCGGCATTCTCAACGGCATCGATTATAACATCTGGAATCCGGAACTAGACAACTATATTCCCTACCACTACAGCATAGATAACTTCGAGGAAAAAGCCAAGAACAAAAAAGCCCTCCGAGAAAGGCTGTTGTTGCGCGATGCCAATAAGCCGTTAGTTTGTTACATCGGTCGGCTCGACGATCAAAAAGGCGTTCATCTCGTCCATCATTCAATCTACTACTCGCTCAACAGAGGAGCGCAGTTTGTCCTCTTGGGTTCGCCTACAGAATCGGCAATTGGCTCTTGGTTCTGGCACGAAAAATGCCACCTTAACGACAACCCAGACTGTCATTTAGAACTCGGTTTTAACGAAGAACTCGCCCACTTAATCTATGCGGGGGCAGATATTATCGTCGTCCCTAGCAACTACGAACCCTGCGGACTGACGCAGATGATTGGCTTGAGGTACGGCACCGTACCGATTGTCCGGGGAGTTGGCGGTTTGCTGAATACGGTGTTTGATTATGACTATGATGAATTGCACTTGCCAGAGGAACGCAACGGTTATGTATTCTTCCAACCGGACAATCATGCTCTGGAGTCGGCTTTGGGACGGGCACTTGAGCTATGGTATACCTCTCCCAAAGAATTCCGCCAACTTGCCATGCAGGGAATGGAGTATGACTACTCCTGGAATCATCCCGGCGAGAAATATTTAGGGGTTTACGAGCATATCCGACATAAGTGATGGCCTGCTATTGTTGATAAGGGCGCATGGCAATGCGTCCTTATCTGCCCAACTCTCAAAAAGGCCTACAAGCCTAGCTGTTTTTATCTCGCAATCCCCTATCCTCTTAGGAAGAGGACAAAGAATAAATTTGTCCGTCCATCAAAAGACGGGTAATTCCTTTTGCTTGCAGATAGGCGCTAGTTTTATGAAGCATGTGACCGTCGGGAACTTTAATAACTCGTTGAGAGCGATTAGAAAAACGTCTTGCCACTCGATGATTATCAAAAACGGGAAGCGTTTTTTGCTGAAATTCTTCAGCTGGAATTTTACCGAGGTCGGCAAAATCTTTTAAGGGTCGAGTAATTAACTCAGCAGCGCGATCGATCACCAAATAACAAGTTTTTGGGAACGCAGCTGCTGATAAAGGTAACACTTGAATCTTAACTTTAGGCGAAATGGATGGGGTATAAGCTGTCTCTACTTCTTCCTCTTCCCAATCTTCGTAGTCTTCCTCTTCTAACTCGTCTTCATCTTCATCGAGACCAACTAAATCTTCTCCAATAATTTCTCCTAAAGCAACTACCTCGCCAACAGGGGCAACGGTTTCACTGTTAAAGAATTCTTCGGCTTTTGGAGTCGAAATCGTCCACTCTTGCAAAGGAGCCGCTTTATCTTCAGGGGGGAAGCTTTCCGCAACCTCTGAGCGCGGAGGAGTGGTTTTGACGGGTTCGACTGCTTTTTCTTCGCTAGCAGCGAGAGGGATTGGCTTTCCGGGCGTTCTTGCCAAGCGTTTTTGCTGGATCAGATCTTCGTATTCTGCCTCAGATAAATGACTTTTGAGGAAGCGACTGATCGTCGAGCTGCTCACCCCATAGCGATCGGCTAAGGTAGAGGTAGTCTCCTCCGTTTGCCGATAAAGCTTAAGAATTTCTTGTTTATCCTCGTCAGTCAATTTTCTGGGACTCATACGGTTTATTCGCCCTTTTAGGGATTGAGACTCTGCCTCTTTGAGCTAGTTGCGATCTGCTATGATTATTGCGATCGCAAAAAGTTTGTCAATCGGGCAAACTTTATCGATAGATTAAATTGGCCATCTATTCTAGTCTATCGCTCGCCGCCCAAAAATATAATGATAGCTTATTAGCAAATTAATCTGAATGTCTATGCCAATTGCAGAGGCTAAGCCAGCCCTATTAGTTCTTGCCGACGGAACTTCCTATCGAGGATGGTCGTTCGGCGCTACGGGAACGGCAGTCGGAGAAGTGGTATTTAACACCGGAATGACTGGCTATCAGGAAGTGTTAACCGATCCCAGCTACTGCGGTCAACTCGTTACCTTTACCTACCCGGAGTTAGGTAACGTAGGAGTCAACCCGGAAGACGAAGAATCCAATCGCCCCCATGTCAAAGCCGTCATCGCTCGCAACATCACCTATCGCCCCAGTAACTGGCGGGCAACTAAATCCTTACCAGACTATCTCGTCGAATATGATATCCCTGGGATCTACGGCGTGGATACCCGTGCCATAACGCGCAAGATTCGCTCTGTCGGCGCGATGAATGGCAGCGTTTCCTCTGAAATTCTCGACCCTCAAACGTTATTGCGCCAGGTGCAGGCGGCGCCGAGTATGGCGGGATTGAATTTGGTTAAAGAAGTTACCACTCGAGAAGTCTACGAATGGACTAACCCAACCGCTCCCTATTGGGAGTTTCGTCCCCTTAATGGCGATGGAGACAGAGAAACCCTGACGGTCGTCGCGATAGATTTCGGCATCAAACGAAATATTCTGCGCCGTTTGGCCAGTTATGGCTGTCGCGTCATCGTCGTTCCCGCCGATACAACCGTAGAAGCAATCCTCAAATACCATCCCGATGGCATTTTCCTCTCCAACGGTCCCGGAGATCCGGCAGCAAATGCCGAGGGAATTGAAACGACCAGAGCGCTTCTAGAATTAGGTATGCCTACCTTTGGCATTTGTATGGGACACCAAATTTTGGGGTTATCTCTAGGGGCAAAAACCTTTAAGCTGAAGTTTGGACATCGGGGATTGAATCAACCGGCGGGTTTGTGCCAACAGGTAGAAATTACTAGCCAAAATCATGGGTTTGCGGTTAGTGCTGATACCTTAAATCCAGAGGTAGAAATTACCCACTTGAATTTAAACGATCGCACGGTAGCGGGATTGCGCCATAAATCGTTACCTTTCTTTTCGGTGCAGTATCATCCAGAAGCCAGTCCCGGTCCCCACGACGCTGACTATTTATTCGAGCAGTTTGTAAAATTAATGAAAGAGAAACGCGCTAGGAGCGGCGATCGGTAGAGACGCGAGCGGCAGGCAGTAATCTCTCTATCGAGAGAGGTCGTGCGGGATTAATGACTGATTAGCGATTTTTACCGCGCCGTCCCCGCTAAATTCAAAATTTAGAATTGATAACTGAGAATTCAGACTGCGCTATACTATAGCATTGACCTGTTAACCCTATGATTACTAAGGAGGGAAGCTATTCCTGAGCAACTAAACTTGACCGTCAGTTTGAGAGGAACTCGTGAAGTCAAGGACAACTACCAAATCTTTCGTCTGACTGGTTTGTTAGATGCTTTTTCCGAACCGACTTTTCGGAAAGTCCTCAGCACTTATATCGATGAAGGTCCCAAGAATGTTATCTTAGTCCTCTCGCAAATCGACTTCATCGACAGTTCTGGTTTGGGCGCTCTCGTTCAGCTCGTCAAGCAAGCAAAAACGGGAGGAGGCAGCCTGCAAATCGTTACCAATCCCCGCGTTACCCAGACGGTGAAACTCGTTCGTCTCGAAAATTTTCTCTCTCTTCAACCTTCGGTAGAGGCAGCGATCGCTAATGTCACAAAATAGCTACCCTAGAAAAAGAAGGAGTCGCGACGATCGGCAATCTCCTAATGTCCTCGCGGGCAGGAAGTTGAAGAGTCATGAAAAAAATCGAGGTCAACGATAGGGGTGGACGTACAGCAGTCAAAGTGGAATCCAGCTAATCTCGTGTTCGTCCCTGGGGCAGATGTTGGCTGTGAAATTGCCTGTACCGATGTCGATCGCGCGTATCTAATCGGTCAATTGTCGCCAGCATCGCTAGCTTACATTGGGGATGCAGTCTACGAATTGTACGTGCGAACTCGCTATCTGCTGCCTCCAAAACGGTTATCCGATTACCACGATCGTGTGGTTGCTCAAGTTCGAGCAGAAAGCCAAGCAGCTTGTTTGCGCGTGCTAGAATCTTATCTCACTGACGAGGAACGGGAAATATTAAGGCGCGGGCGTAATGCTGCGACGGGAAAACCTCGCCGTTTATCGCCCGAACTCCATCAACAAGCAACGAGTTTAGAAACTTTGATTGGATATCTTTATCTTCAGAATCCCCAACGTTTAAATGAATTATTAGAACACCTTAATTTAGAGTAGATTTCTCAAAAAAAATTATTATTTCTTAACAAAAAAAATGGCTCAAAAGAAACGCCAATCGCGGGAGACTGACCCAAAAAAACGTCGAATCATTCCCGCTAAAGGTCGCACGGACAATTTTCCAGCCAGTCGCAAGCACCTGCCAACCCCTCAAGTCGTCGAAGAAGAGGCTAGCGATCTCGTCTACGGTCGCCATCCCGTCATAGCAGCTTTAGAGAGCGATCGCCAGCTCAATCGTATTTGGATTGTTCCCAAATTGCGTTATGATTCTCGTTTTCTCTCGCTTCTTCAAGATGCCAAAGCCAAGGGAACCGTTATTGATGAAGTTGACTCTTACCGCCTCGATCGAATTACCCATGGAGCCAATCATCAGGGCATAGCGGCTCAAATCGCTCCCCATGCCTATATCGAACTAGCCGATTTAATCGAACGAGCCAAAGCCACTACTCCAGAATCCGTCATCGTTATTGCCGACGGAATTACCGATCCCCACAACTTGGGAGCAATTATTCGCACGGCAGAAGCCTTCGGAGCGCAGGGACTCATCATTCCCCAACGACGAGCGGCGGGGATCACTTCTACAGTCATGAAAGTAGCGGCTGGTGCTCTGGAACACTTCCCCGTCGCCAGAGTGGTTAATCTGACTCGTGCCCTGGAAGAGTTAAAACAGTCAGGGTTTTGGATCTATGGCACTGCGGCGGGATCTGGTAAACCACTGCACAGTATTAAATGGCACGGGGCTATAGGATTAGTTATCGGATCGGAAGGAGAAGGATTGAGTTTGCTGACGCAACGCTCCTGCGACGAGCTAGTCACGATTCCTTTAGCGGGGAAAACGCCTAGTTTGAATGCTTCTGTATCAGCCGCGATCGCTCTTTACGAGATTTATCGCCAGCGCTGGTCAGATAAAGTTTATTTATCAAAGCCCGAATCTGTTTCTTCAGATACTTCCCAAAATAGAGACGAGGAAGTATAACAAATAAAGACACTCGATAACAAAATATAAAGATTTGTTAAAAAATAAGATATAAAGGTAACAAAAAAATTTGAACAAAGCCAAACTGGGAAAGGTAATGAAAGAACTTTTGCTTTGGATACTAAATCTTTTGGGGTTAGCCTACTGGATAGAAATCGTCACCGATTACCCCAAATGTACCTACTATTTCGGTCCCTTTATGAGTTACGAAGAGGCTCGCATGGCTCAAGGGGGATATATCGAAGACTTGCAACAAGAAAGAGCGCAGGGAATAGCAGTCATTATCAAGCGAACCAAGCCAGTCACTCTGACAATTTTTGATGAACAAGAAGACATGAAGCTGTCAAAGAGAGTGATGAGCTTTGGTAGCTCGGTTTCTTAAATCTGTTTGAGTTAATAAGCTAGCCCCATAGTTCAACTCCGAATGGATGTCGAAACAAGTAGCTCTCATTAAAACGAGATCGGGAGGAGACGAATCGTACCGCCCTAGTTTTCGTCATCCACGCCAACAAAAATTTCGCCTTTACTGCCTTTACTATTGTTACGTTCGCGAATTGCAAGAACCTTCTACCTTGAAGCCATCAATACTTGCTAAACGCTTTGGCGTATCCGACAAAACTATCTGGGGCTTGCCGTTTTCGTTTTCTGCGATCGCGCCGATTTGCCAAATAATACTGCTAAAAAGTCCTTGATTACCGGGATCGGAAGTTGATGCGATCTAAAGTCGGTTCTCGCGATCGCTCTCCATAGCACTAATTAGACGAACTTCAGAATTAGTTGGAGTAGGATTAGTAAAGGTCACTTTCTCAATCGAACCAATCTTTTTAATGCTTCTTTTCATTAGCTAAGCTTTTTTGCCTAGAAATTCAACTAATGGTTTGAAAACGGCTACCAATTCAGCCCGACTGACTGCCAAACAGGGAAAAGAGCGATCGCCATAATTGTGACCCACTTTGAGAGGAAATATCGGTTGTGCAGCTAGCGAGACAAACACGCCGCCTGCTGCCTGTACTATGACCCACGCAGCGGCAATATCCCAAATTTTAGGCGTTGCTTCGACTCCGCCAAGGGCAGCTCCAGATGCCACGAGAAGTAAATTATAACTTGCTACTCCGATGGTGCGAATTTTGCAGGGAAACGGGCGCTTAAGAACGTCGGTACTGCGAGCGCAGATGCTAAAAAGATGATTTTTACTGGGATTGTCGGGGCTAGTGTGAATCGGTTCGCCATTCATATACGCCCCAGTCGGACCAGTTAGTCCCGACTCTCCATACCAATAGCCATAGAAAGACTGATTTAGCTGCGGCAGGTGGACAAAACCAAAAACAGGCGTTCCTCGATAAAGCAATCCCAGAGAAATGCCCCAAATCGGAATTCCTCGCGTAAAGTTGGTCGTGCCGTCGATGGGATCGACGATCCAGCACCAATCGTTAGCCGGAAAAACATGTTCGGTTTCTTCGGTGAGAACGCCATGGTCGGGGAATACAGTTGCGATCGCGTCTCGAATCTCTTTATCTGCCCATTTATCTGCCTGCGTCACCAACGTCCCGTCTTCCTTGCGAGTTGGCTGCAATTTGCCGAAATCGACAATTAACTGATTGCCGATATTTTTCGCCGTGGTTTGGGCAAACTCTAAAACCTGCGTCCAAAAATCTTGCATTAGTATTCAGGAAATAAAATTTAGGTTTTTGAGAATAGAGTCTCATTCTATACACAGTCATGTAATTCTGCGACTGCTTATTGCTTTGGAACAACCCATAAATAAATGGTAGTACCACCTACCTGCATGGTACGCTGGGGTTTCCAGTTGCCCATGTCGAAGGAGTGAGACACGATCCGAGTGCCTGGTCTGAGTTCCTGCAACAGCTTAGGACGAAGTTTTAAGTTGACTTCCGGTAGCAGGTAAAGCGTGACTACCGTTGCTTGGCGCAGGTCGGTTTTAAATAGGTCTTGCTGGATAAATCGCACTCGATCTGTTACTCCTGCCTTTTGAGCGTTGGCGTTAGACTCTTGAATGCGTTCTGGATCGATGTCTACACCGACACCGCGCGCGCCATATTTTTGCGCGGCAGTAATCGGAATTCGTCCATCTCCGCTGCCAAGGTCATAAACCACATCATTTTTATTGACTTGGGCGAGTTCCAGCATTGCCTCCACGACTGGCTGCGAGGTTGGGACATAAGGTACGTCTCTTGGGCGTTCTTGGGGGGTTGTTGTCGGGGCAGGGTTTTGTGCCTGTGCTTCTGAATCGCGCTTTTGCGCGTATTCAGTAATTGCTAAGCTGACAATACTAAGCCCTATAATCAGTAAAGTTGAGATTTTTTGGAAATACACGATTTTGTTCTCCTTGTCTCGATAGTCCGAAGGTATAAACGCTACAGGCAAATCCCAGCAGGGGAATAAAACCTGTTGGAATTATCCTAATCCCTATATTCGACATCAAAATAAAACCGCGATCGCGTGGCTTGAATCAACTAACCAATAAGACGAGCCGCTATCATTTTCTGCGATCGGAAATTATCCACCAGGAAATTAATTTTCGGCTCATATAGAAAGTCCATTTGCATCGATTAGGCTATAAAATTTGGAGTCGGTTTAAACCGACTTAATATGTGAGACGGAGAATTTATTCTCCGGCGGACTTGCTAAGAAATTGGGGAGGTGCGATCGCGATTGTTGCCCGTAACCCGCTAGGAAATTAATTTCCTGGCTAACAGATAAAGCCCATTTTAATGGACTAGCCTATGCAATTTAGAGTCGGTTGCAACGGGAAAATAATCCTTCCAGTGACATTTTCTGAGAACGAGCTGGCAAAACCAATCATGGAGCTAAGCGGATTCGAACCGCTGACCCCTGCAATGCCATTGCAGTGCTCTACCAACTGAGCTATAACCCCTTAAAGTGCATTTTCTATCTTGCCTTAATTTTTTTTATTTTGTCAAGAGTTAATTAATTAACTTTTAGTAATAAAATTAATTAAGAAAAATAAAGTATCGGTCAGCCGAAATTAGATCAAATAGCTCAAGCAATGACCCATCAGGAAATAAACGACTAACATCGCCGCAGCAGCGAGGGCAACCAGAGTTCCAGCTAGCATGAGGGAAAATTCTTGCTGCTCGAACGCTTCTTGCATAAGATGAAGCGACCAAGCCACCAAAGCCACATCAAATATGAGAATAGGAATCAACATATTTTAAAAAATGTTAACTTTAATCTATTCTAATACATATTTTTAAGGTGGATAATCTTGGCTGCTCCAACCTTAAGATTATCTCAATACTTTTCTTACAGTGCCCGCGTTAGGACTTGGCGTTCTTGCAGGTAGGTTTTTACTTGGGGGATAGTTAATTGTCCGTAATGCAGCAGGGAAGCCAATAGCGCTGCTTCTGCCCCTCCTTCGGTGAGGGCTTCATAGATGTGTTGGCAGTTGCCAGCCCCTCCAGAAGCAATGACGGGAATTTCTACTCGTTCGGCAATGGTGCGAGTTAACGCTAAGTCATATCCTGCCTGGGTTCCGTCGGCATCCATGCTAGTAACTAGCAACTCTCCCGCGCCTCGTTTTTGGGCTTCTTTTGCCCAGGCGATCGCATCGATCCCCGTATTTTCCCGGCCGCCGCGCACGTAAACATCCCAGCCCGGATTGCTAGGATCGTTGCGCCGTCTAGCATCGATCGCAATTACAATACACTGTTTGCCAAAGCGATCGCTAGCTTCGTCGATCAAATCTGGGTTGCGTAATGCTGCCGAATTAATGCTAACTTTATCTGCCCCCGCTCTTAACAAATTTTTAATCATTTCTAAGGATTGGATGCCTCCGCCAACGGTTAGAGGAATAAAAACTTGTTCCGCCGTCCGGTAAACGACATCGATAATGATGTCGCGATCTTCGTGGGTTGCTGTAATATCGAGGAAGACCAGTTCGTCTGCACCTGCATCGTTGTAGATTTTAGCAAGTTCTACTGGGTCGCCAGCGTCTTTGAGATCGACAAAATTCACGCCTTTGACGACGCGACCCGCTTTTACATCCAAACAAGGCAAAATTCTCTTGGCAAGCATCAGTTAAATCAGTTATCGGTAAACAGTTATCAGTTATCAGTGTAAGTGTTCCTCTGATGTTGCAAAAAATGTCCCACTAGATATAAAGAACCGCATAAAATAACCAAGCGATTGGGATGAGTGTGAATAGCAGTCTCTAAAGCGAGAAAAAGATCGAGAAAGGTTTGAATGCTTGCTAATCCCGGACAAATTTTTGCTGCTAGCGTTGCCAGATCTTTTGGATCGGCGGTACTATGGTCGGGAACGGGGACGAGATATAAATGTTCGCCCGATCGCAGCAAGGCTTTAAAAATCTCGTCGTGTTCTTTAGTAGAGAGAATGCCCATCACCCAAACGACAGTTTTTTTTAGGGTATCGACATATTGACGCAAAGCTTTGGCGGCGGCGGGGTTATGTGCCCCATCGATCAGGAGGGGATAATGATTCCAGGTCGTCCATTGCATGCGTCCCAACCAGCGAGTTTTTGCCATTCCAGTTTGAATTGCTTCTAAGGGAATCTGCCAACCTTGTTGCTGGAGAATTTGCAAAGACGCGATCGCGATGGCAGAATTCATTAATTGAATGTCTCCCAATAAAGGCAAAGGATATTCAATCTCTCCATATTTGGCCCAATCTTCTTTGAGTTTTTCCGCTGGTTCTACCCAAACGGCGGGACAATTTAACTGTTGGATTCGTGCACAAATAACTGCTTTTGCTTCGCCTGGAAGGTTACCAATGACGGCGGGACGATTGGGTTTGAGGATGCCTGCCTTTTCGCCTGCGATATCTGCAAGGGTTGGACCGAGAACTTGCCAGTGTTCGCGACTGATAGAAGTGATGACGCTAACCAGAGGGCGATCGCAAACATTTGTTGCATCCAATCGTCCGCCCAATCCCACTTCTATAACGGCAATATCTACCCGCGATCGGGCAAAATATAACCAAGCCGCAGCCGTAATGACTTCAAATTGAGTCGGACTTTCTTCATTTGGCGCGATCGCAACCCGAACTTGTTGAATAATTTCTTCTAGATCGCGGGAAGAAATAGGCTGGTCGTTAATGCAAATGCGTTCCGTCCAATCGACTAAATGGGGAGAAATATAGCGTCCGACTTTGTAACCCGCTTCTGCAAGTACTGTAGAAAGATAGGCGCAAACAGAACCTTTGCCATTGGTTCCCGCTACGTGAATTAGAGGAACGCTGCGATGGGGATTACCTAAAGCTGCTAAGAGGCGTTCTATGCGTTCTAATCCGAGATGAACGCCAAAGCGTTGAAAGGGTTTGAGGAGAGAGTCGGTGGTCACGTAGAAGTTGATTGTGTAGACTTAAATACTACGATAATTGGTTTGTGTATCGCAGGCGATCGCATCTCCTAGATTAAAAAACTTATACATTTGATTTTTCCACTGCTGGTAATTTCATTCATAAAGCATCCCTATATAAATCTCCTAGATCGATCGCCAATCCCCAACTCAAAATAGTATAACGTTACCCAAGTTACCTAAGAGATGCTAAGTAGCGATCGCAAAGCTTGGTCAAAAGCTATTGAAAAACCCGCCCAAGAATTTCCTCTGACTCCTCTACCCGTCCTCTATGGCAAAATTCCCCAAGGGCTGCGGGGAAGTTTCTATCGCAACGGGCCCGGACGCTTAGAACGAGGTGGAATGCGAGTGGGACATTGGTTTGATGGAGATGGGGCAGTTTTAGCCATCCATTTTACAGACGCAGGCGCAAGCGGAGTCTATCGCTACGTCCAGACGAAAGGCTATCAAAAAGAAACCGCCGCCAATAAATTTCTGTTTCCCAATTATGGCATGAAGGCTCCAGGAGCATTTTGGACTCAATGGGGAAAAGAGTTCAAGAATTGTGCCAATACTTCTGTTATGGCATTACCAAATAAATTATTGGCTCTTTGGGAAGGGGGCAATCCTTACGCCCTAAATTTGCAAACGCTTGAAACTATCGGCACCGACAATTTATCGAGTTTAAATAAGAGCGATCCTTTTTCTGCCCATCCTAAAATCGATCCCCAGACGGGTGCCATCTATAACTTTGGGGTGGTTGCTGAGTTAAACGCTACGCTGAACTTGTACCAGAGCAACTCCACAGGCAAAATCGTCAAAAAAACTGCAACCCAATTAGAAGGCGTGCCTTTAATTCATGATTTTGTTATGGCAGGGCAATATTTAATCTTTTTTGTGTCGCCAGTGCGAATTAATTTCCTGCCTCCTGCATTGGGGTTGAGTAGTTTCAGCGATGCGATGCAGTGGAAACCGGAATTGGGTACGCAAGTTCTCGTATTCGATCGCAATACGCTTTCTCTTGTCAGTCGTGGCGAAGCCGATCCTTGGTTTCAGTGGCATTTCGGAAATGGGTATACAGATACTGATGGGTCCCTTGTCATTGTAGTTGCCCGCTATCGAGATTTTCAGACCAATCAGAATTTAAAAGAAGTCGCCACGGGGAAGATAGAAACTCCAGCCAAGGCAACGCTATGGCAAATTAGCCTCAATCCCCAGACGGGGAAAGTTATCTCCACTGAAGAAGTTCTGGACAAGGAATGCGAATTTCCTACCGTTGCGCCCCATCAAGTCGGACAGCCATGGCGCTATAGTTATTTATCAACCCATCGAGACGGGGCGAATAGTGCTGAAGAACTCTTCGGCGCGATCGCTCGTTTCGATCGTAAAACCAGCAATTTGTCAATAGCAGACCCAGGAGAAAATTGCTATCCCAGCGAACCAATTTTTGTCCCCAATGGGCCAAATTCGGAAGAGGGCTGGGTATTGACGGTAGTTTACGATGGCAATAGCGATACTAGCGAAGTGAGAATTTACAGGTGCGATCGCTTAGAAGATGAACCCATCTGTTGTTTGGGATTGCCAAGCGTCGTTCCTCACGGCTTCCACGGAACTTGGAAACCTGCTTGACTAAGATAATTCACATTCGCAATTGATTAATCGTTAATTGCGAATGTGAATGGCGAACGCGTTATTTTTACCACCAAATTCGATTGCCGTTTTCGTCCATGCGAGCTTGACGAATGACATCAGAAATTTCTTCTGCATCCTTGACATGGTGAAGTGCTTTCTTTTCACCATTAGGATATTCCACAATAAAATAAGTTGGGACTTTAATATGGTCGCCCGTAATGTCTGGAACATCAACGGCGATTTGTTTAGCTTTTTCTTCAATTGTTTGAGGTTCATCGGCAATGCGATCGCCAGGATTGGCTGTTAAATTTCTTTCTTTAGAACTGAGTTTTTGTTCTGCTGGAACAGTATCTTTGGCTTCTGCTGGAATCTCTTCAGAATTGATAGATAGATCTCGATTTTTTGATTGTTCTGTAACTTTTTTTCGTTGCATAGTTCGCCCTTTTCTAAACAACATTTTTCCCGATTGCTATCCTCTTACTTGCTTCCGGCAGCATTGTGCTAGCGCTGGTCAAACGTAGATGTGGAGATATTCCACGTCCCGCCTCATTTCGGCAGCAATAAATCTATTAGTTCTTTTAGCTTTGTCGTTCTGTTTTTGCAGGTTGTTTGTGGCTACTGCCATTAGCGTTCTTGTCTTCTTCTTTGCTTTTATTTTCGTCTCGATTGCTTTTACGCGAACTCTTACCACCTTCGCGACCGATCTCTGCCATGTGTTCGCGGTCTTTGCTCACAGCTTCACCCCCCTTACGACCAGCTTCTCTGGCTTCTTCTGGGGTAAACTCGTGGGCAGTTCCCTTGGCATGGGCTGCTTTTCCGCCTTTGCTGGCAATTTCGCGCTGCTTTTGTGCATCCATGGATGCAAATCCACGTTTGCTCGTGTCGGTCATAAAATATCTCCTTTTGCTCGCAGTTTTTATATTGAGTAATTGCTCGAATATTTATATCTAATTTAAAAAAAAATAAGACCGATCGGCTTCCTACTAAAAGGAGAGTTTTCGCTCAAGCTAAAGGCATAATTTTTTAGTTATCACTCATCCATTGCCAGTTATCAACAATGAGAAAAAAATGGTTGAGCGATCGCGCCTCAGTTTAACCGATCGGAAGGAGTAGGCTGGCGATCGCTCATAGCAATCCTAAATCATCAAATTTTCTGCTCTTTTGACAAAAACTTACCCAAACTTAAAATGAAGAATAGTAAAATTTCAGATTCTTATTTTTCTATCTCTTTCTGGTCTTTGTTTTCTGGCAGATCGACAAATACTCGCTCTCCAGGGGTCAATCCATCTAGGATTTGGGTTTTGTCATTGAGGACGAGTCCGATGGTTACGGGTTTGAACTTGGGTTTTTGGTTGTCGTCGGGAACCATTACTCCGGTTTGACCTTCTTGGGTGACGATCGCAACCGTGGGAACCACCAAAGCGTTGCTAAGTTGTCTGCCCACAAAATCGACATCGACGTTCATCTTAGAGCGCAGCGTCTCTTGACCGGTGAGGATGCGAACGGTAACTTCAAACGAAGTCACGTTTTGCTCGACCACAGCTTCTGGAGCGATTTTAACAACCTGTCCTTGAAAAACCTTATCGGGATAGGCATCGGCAACGATTCTTGCCGGTTGTCCTAATTGCAATTGACCGATATCGACTTCCGGGACTTTAGCAACAACTTCTAGCCCGCTTGCCAGTGCTAGAATAGACGCTGAGGTAGCAGAGGCAGTAGCGGAAGCAGAAGTCGTCGGCGTGACAAAAGCGCCAACCGTTGCGTATTTCTGGGTAACTACCCCATCAAAAGGCGCTCTAATAACCGTGTCTTGATATTGAATTTTAATCCGTTCGAGTTCTGCCCTGGCTGCTTCTGCGGCAGCTTGGAGTTGGGCAAGTTCTGCTTCTGCAGTTTTTTGGCGCTGTTGTAATTGAACTTGGGCTTCGGCAACAGCTGCTTTTAAGCGATCTATTTCGGGAAAGCTAGTCGTTTTAGCTTGCTCAAAACGCTGTTGCGCCTCCATCCCAGTTGCTAGAGCCGTCCGAAAATCATTCAACACTGCGTCGTATTCATCTTGAGTCACCGCTCCTTCCTTGAGTAAGGCTTCATTGCGCTGAATGCGAGCTTGTGCCAATTGAAATCGCGCTTCGGCAGCCTGGAGTTGCGCTTGTGCTTGTTTGATGTCTTTGGGAAGTTTTGCTTGAGCTTGTTTGAGGCTGGCTTGAGCCTGAGCCAAACGGTTTTTAGCTTGGGCAATTTCTCCTGGAATTCTAACCTGCGCTTCCTTAAACTGGGCAAGGGCTTGTCTGAATTTTGCTTGAGCTTCGTATCCCTGTGCCTGAATTTCCAAATTTTCCATCACGGCTAGGATTTGCCCTCTTTTGACTCGCATGCCTTGATCGACTCGCAACTCTACCAATCGACCGGGATTTTTTGGGCTGATATTAACGCTCGTAATCGGCTCGACGGTTCCGCTGGCTTCTATTTCCGCTGCCAAGGTTTCTCTTGTGGTAGGGACAGTCAGTTTGTCGAGCAACTGCTCGGATGAAGGGGTTTCAACCATCCGATAAGTCATCAAACCGACAACTAGGATACCGCCTGTCATGACTCCCAGTATCCAAAGAAGCGGATTTTTTAATTTACTTTGCAGGGGAAATTCCATGGGATGAAGGATAAAACGATTTACTTGGCACCCTAAATTGTGCTTTGTAAGTTTATACTAACCTTTCTCTATAGCCGAGCGGGAGTAATGGTTGTTTATGGTAGCCGATAATGTGCTAGATTCAGGTTTATGTTTGCTTCACTTTGAGACAATGGGGCAAGAAAAAGATTAAATTTAGATAGTGTCGATCGGGAAGCGGGAATCCCGCTCCGCTTTCGACTCGGTTCTCAGTAATACGAGGTTTTTAGCGGTTAAGGAAACAGCAATGAATCAAGAAGTTTTTGAAAAGGTCAAAAAAATTGTTGCCGAACAACTAGAAGTCAATCCCGATGATGTCAAGCCCGAATCTAGCTTTGCTAACGACTTGGGTGCAGACTCTCTAGATACCGTCGAATTGGTGATGGCGCTAGAAGAAGAATTTAATATTGAAATTCCCGACGAGGTAGCCGAACAGATCGATACTGTCGCTAAAGCAGTAGAGCATATCAGCCAGAAGATAGAGGCTGCTGCTTAAATTTTATTGTTATAGACTTTGGCATCGCCAAATCATTACATTAATTACTTTCCGTATTATCTGCATTCCGGGCAAAATCAAGCCTTTATCAATCGTAGGATCGTGGCAAATATGCAACTCAAACGTGTCGTCGTAACGGGGCTAGGTGCGATTACCCCGATTGGAAATAACCTCACTGAATACTGGGAAGGGTTGTTAAGCGGGCGTAACGGAATTGCTCCTATTACCCGATTTGACGCTTCGCAGCATGCCTGTCGCATTGCCGCCGAAGTCAAAGGTTTTGACCCTCACGACTACCTCGATCGCAAAGACGCTAAGCGGATGGATCGCTTCTCCCAGTTGGGCGTGGCTGCTAGCTTGCAGGCACTTGCCGATGCCAAACTGACGATCGACGATTTGAATGCAGACCAAGTGGGGGTAATTATCGGAACTGGTGTTGGCGGGCTGAAAGTCCTCGAAGATCAGCAAGAAGTCTTGCTCGCACGCGGTCCGAGTCGCATTAGTCCCTTTATGATTCCCATGATGATCGCCAATATGGCAGCGGGACTGACTGCGATTCATACGGGGGCAAAAGGTCCCAATACCTGTACGGTGACGGCTTGTGCGGCTGGATCGAACGCGATCGGCGATGCCTTTCGTTTAATTCAGCGAGGATACGCAAAAGCGATGATTTGCGGCGGAACGGAAGCAGCAGTAACGCCGTTATCGATGGCAGGCTTTGCCTCGATGAAAGCGCTGTCCACCCGCAATGAAGACCCAGCCCGTGCGTCCCGACCTTTCGATCGCGATCGCGACGGCTTTGTCATGGGAGAAGGGGCAGGAATCTTGCTCCTAGAAGAATTGGAACAAGCCCTAGAACGCGATGCCAAAATTTATGCAGAAATCGTCGGCTACGGCATGACCTGCGATGCCTATCACATGACCGCGCCGTCGGGTCAGGGGGCAACGCAGGCGATCGAACTCGCCCTCAAAGATGGAGGGCTGCAACCAGAGGCAATTCACTATATCAACGCTCACGGAACGAGTACGCCTGCCAACGATCCGACAGAAACTAAGGCAATTAAGAAAGCCCTGGGAGAACAGGCATATAAAGTAGCGATTAGTTCCACTAAATCTATGACGGGACACCTGCTGGGAGGATCTGGTGGGATTGAAGCCGTAGCAACGGTAATGGCGATCGCCTGCGACCGCATTCCGCCTACGATCAATCTAGAAAACCCCGACCCCGAATGCGATTTGGATTACGTGCCCGGTCAAAGTCGCGCCCAAACAGTAGAAGCTGCCCTCTCCAATTCCTTTGGCTTTGGCGGCCACAACGTTACGCTAGCTTTCAAAAAATATCATTGAACCTAGCTTTTAGAATTTTTTAAAAATTCGCCATGGTTATTGCCCGTCGTCCCCGAAAATGGGATGATGGGTATGAGCCTTGGGGCAACCTAGAGCCATCAAGCTTTTACTCACACCAATTGTTGTTTTATTCGTCGTTTACGCTAAGAAAATTATGGTTGTTGCCACCCAGTCACTCGAAGAACGGTGCATTAATTCTATCCGCTTTTTAGCAATTGACGCCGTAGAAAAAGCTAAGTCCGGTCACCCAGGGCTGCCGATGGGAGCTGCTCCAATGGCTTTCGTCCTCTGGGATCGCTTTATGCGGTACAACCCCAAAAACCCCAAGTGGTTTAATCGCGATCGCTTTGTCCTCTCCGCCGGACACGGCTGCATGTTACAGTATGCCTTGCTTTACCTGACGGGCTACGACAGCGTTACCCTCGACGAAATCAAGAATTTCCGCCAGTGGGGTTCTAAAACTCCCGGTCACCCAGAAAATCATATCACGCCAGGGGTAGAAGTCACTACGGGTCCCTTGGGACAGGGAATCGCTAACGCCGTCGGTCTGGCGATAGCCGAAGCCCACTTGGCGGCTAAATTTAACAAGCCCGATTGCAAGCTGGTAGACCACTACACCTACGTTATCCTCGGCGATGGCTGCAACATGGAAGGAATCTCCGGCGAAGCTTGCTCCCTCGCCGGACACTTAGGCTTGGGCAAGCTGATTGCCCTCTACGACGACAACCACATCTCTATCGACGGTTCCACCGATATTGCCTTTACCGAAGATGTGAGCAAGCGCTTTGAAGCCTATGGTTGGCACGTGTTGCACGTAGAAGACGGCAACAAAGACATAGAGAGCATTACCAAAGCGATCGAAGCGGCTAAAGCCGTCACTGACAAGCCTTCGATGATTAAAGTCACCACCACCATCGGCTATGGCTCTCCGAATAAAGCCAATACCGCTGGCGTTCATGGGGCTGCTCTCGGCAGCGATGAAGTCAAAGCCACCCGCGAGAACCTGGGTTGGCAATACGAACCCTTTGTTGTTCCCGACGACGCGCTAGCGCACTTCCGCAAAGCCGTCGAACGGGGCGCTAGCTATGAAGCCGAATGGCAAGAAACCTTAGCTCAGTATAAGACCAAATATCCTCAAGAAGCCGCCGAATTCGAGCGGTTGCTGAGCGGAAAATTACCCGAAGGATGGGAAAAAGCCCTCCCCACTTATACGCCCGAAGACAAGGCACAAGCTACTCGTAAGTTTTCGGAAGCGATGCTGAACGCCCTAGCACCCATCGTCCCCGAACTCATCGGCGGTTCTGCCGACCTCACTCACTCCAACAATACCCTAATCAAGGTGTCCGGCGATTTCCAAAAGGGACAGTATCAAAATCGCAACCTCCGCTTTGGCGTGCGCGAACATGGTATGGGAGCAATCTGTAACGGTATTGCCCTCCACGGTTCGGGCTTAATTCCTTACGGAGCGACCTTCCTAGTCTTCACCGACTACATGCGTAACGCCATTCGCCTCTCGGCTTTATCCGAAGCGGGCGTAATTTGGATTATGACGCACGACTCGGTTGGATTGGGCGAAGATGGTCCCACGCACCAACCAGTCGAACACATTGCTTCGCTGCGGGCGATTCCTAACCTTACCGTCATTCGTCCGGCAGACGGCAACGAAACCTCTGGCGCATACAAAGTTGCTATCGAAAACCGCCATGCTCCCACGCTGCTAGCGCTGTCTCGTCAAAATCTACCCAACCTGGCTGGAAGCTCGATCGAAGCAACGACTAAAGGAGCTTACATCCTCAGCGACAGCGAAGGTACGCCCGATCTGATCTTGATCGGTACGGGGAGCGAAACCCAACTCTGCGTTAAGGCAGCCGAAGCACTGCGCGGCGAAGGCAAGAAAGTGCGCGTGGTTTCCATGCCAAGCTGGGAGCTATTTGAGAAACAAGACGCAGCTTACAAAGAGTCCGTTTTTCCGAAAGCTGTGAGAAAACGTCTCGCCGTTGAAGCTGGTTCTAGCATGGGCTGGTGTCGCTATGTTACTGATGAAGGCGCGAGCATTAGCATCGATACCTTTGGGGCATCTGCTCCCGGTAATGTTGTTATGGAGAAGTTTGGCTTTACCGTAGATAACGTCATAGCCAAAGCTAAAGCGTTGTTGGGATAAAGTCAATTTCCCAATCTTTAGAACGAAAAGCCCTCTTCGGAGGGCTTTTTTAGCGATCGCCCCCAGAAATTAAACTGGCTTTTACTAGCAGCCTATTGAGTTCTCGGATTAAGCGTTGTGCTTGGTGTTTGTAGAGCATAATTGGTAGGGTTCTCGGCAAATGATTCATTAATTCTCTTGCCTCGCCCAGACTACAGCCGGTAATCCGCGCGATCGCGTTCGCTCCTTCAAAAATAGCCTCTGAAGACAGCGCTCTTTCAACTCTGACCCGCCAGTGTTTGGCGCTGGTGTCGATCGTTCCCCGTTCGATGCGTTGCAGTCCGTCGATGGTCGCTAAAACCACCAAGCGATCGCCCGCAGCCAAGCGAATATCTCCCAAAGGCATCAAAATTGAAGAATTGGGCGGTTTTTGGTAGAGAATCGGGACTACGCCATAACCGTAAGCGACTTCGCTCAGTAGCAATCCGTTGAGAGTATCTTCAGATTCGATTTGATACTCCGTCACCAAAATCGTCTGGTTGTTAAAGCGAAACAGGGCAATAACCTTCTCGCCAAACGCTGCAGTAGCAAACGCTTCAGCCACTACTGCATGGGTTCCCAAAACCTGTGCCTTGGGCAATAATTGACTCAGATGCTCGCTTAAGCGTTGACTGGAAGTGCGAATGACCAAATGACTGTCAGGATTAATTGCCCGCGCCATCAAAGCAGCTTCTAAATTGAGAACTTCATCGTCGGTGACGATAACAACGCTTTTGGCAGTAGAAAGATTGGCTTTTGCTAGAGCTTCCTTCAAATTACCGAAAATCAAAGGAATATCGAGCATATTTGTCTGCTCGAAGTCGGGATTAAAGGTGATGCCCACTAAAGCTTGCTTAAATTCTTGCAATAGCCTTGCTATTCGTTGACCGACCCTACCAAAACCGATAATAACAACGTGAGCTTGTTGGGGAATGGGGGGACGGCGCTTGATAAACTGGAATTTTGAAGACAGCAGCGCTTCTGTGAGCAAAGCGTACAAGACTCCCACGAACGCCGTACCGGCTAGGCTCAATCCCAAAGAAAATAGCTGCAACCACCAAGGAATGACTCCTATCTGTTCTAAATTTCCAAATAAATCTCCATAGCCTCCCAACAGAAGAATGACAGTTGCAGTAAAGGCAGCCAGAAAAGTCATCCCTGGATAGTACAGCTCAAACAGCGCGGTTCCCATCAACAGAAGAATCGAAACCGTAATCCCGCACAAAAGTGCAACCCGCCGAACTCGCTGCTGAAAGCTTAACTGCCAGAATTTAGACAACTGCCCCCTAAATCGCTTGGGGAAGCGAAGAATGTTTTTTTGCCATTCTGTTCGCTTTAGCTGTCGAGATGGGAGCGTTTGTGCGGGGGAAAAAAACAATTGCTCGGCTGTTTCGAGGTAAACTAGCGTGTCTTCAGCTTGAAGGAGTTCGTTGGGTTCCCAGTCATGGAAAGTGCGGGGTAGGGAGCCAGGATAATGGGTATGATAGAGAACTTGTCGCTGGCGGCTGCCTAATTCGTGGAGAAGACGGACATTACACCAGCGATCGCTCGAACTTATCTGACGCTTGAGAACTTGCAACCACTGTCCGTCTAGTTTGAAAAAACATAGCGTTTCGCTGCCCAATGCGGCAAAGGCAAAAGCCGAGGCAGGTAGTTGAATTGGATCGAAAGCTAGAAAATTGCCCAGTTGTTCGCTCAACAGTTGATTGAGATTTTCTTTTGCCGAACGAACGACTAGGCGAGTGCGGGGATTGAGTTGGCGGATCGCTAAAGCGGTCTCTGCATTGACTTGCTCGTTACTGGTTACAATTAGCGCTGCTCGACAGCGGCGGATCTTTGCCCTCTCCAAAATACTATTTTGGCGACAGTCTCCTAAGATTAAGTCTTCCCATAAGTTTGGCAGGTCAGAGATTTCCCAATTATGAGGCTGTACCTGCTCGATAACAATTACGCTAACTCCAAATTCCTTGAGGGCGGCAACGCAGTGTTGCCCTAAACTCCCCAGTCCACAAACCAAAAATCGATCTAATTGTAACTGGGTATCGCGAGCGCTCATTTAGCCAAATCGAGCAAACTCTCTAGCTTTGTCCTTATTTAGCGACTAGCGCCACCTCCATAATATTCATTTTTTTGCAGGTCGATCGCGATCGCTCTCCTCAATGCGATCGTTGAGCGATTTATCTCCTGAGAACCAGATCGGAGTTTAGAGTTAAAGTCAGATCTGAGTTGGGATCGATGGAGATCAATTCAACTTTGCCACTGCCTAAAATCCATCCGGCTAGAGCGCCCAATCCCGCTCCACCCAAGACTTCTTCGATATCGATGTCGCCGAGAATTTCCGCCAGGACGGTAGCGGCAGCACCGCCAATGGCAGCGCCTTCGAGAATATCGTCTGCGCTGGCTCCTTTTTCGACGACTTCGGTTCTCTTGACGACTTTGGAAGTCGCATCGATCGATCGTTCTATCGTCCGTTCTCCCTCGCGATTGATGACGATCTTTTCGGCGACAAACTGCGAGCCGCCTTTTCTGGGTCGAAGTTCGCCAATAATTTCGCTTCCGGTGGGAATGAGAATTGCCCCCGCGCGATTTCTGATATTAGCAGCGACTTGTAACGTCAGCGGCGCAGTTTCATCCTTGGTCACCAAAATTTTTTCCGCCTTTTCGTATTTGACGGGAATTTGAGTTCCTTCAGGAATGACGACTCGACCTCGACGAGAAACGCTGTTAGAAGAATTTCTCGTCGGAAACAGTTGCGCAGAAGCAGGCGCAAATGAGATGATAGGAGCAAAAGCCATAATGCTCATCGTCAGAGCGATGAGGATAGAGGTTCTGGCTCGTGCGTTACGTTTTCGTTTGGACATCGGTAAGAGCCTCCTAAATGTCTCTTTAGCAAAAATAGAAGACGTTGTACCGCGATCGCTGGTTCCAGAGTAGAACACAGCCATCACCCCTCTAGCTTAGCGATAAGGAGGGACAAAAATCATGAGAAAATTCCCCCCGATCCTTACATTCGCCTTCGCACTAACAATGAATTGGGGTTTGCTTCCCCAAGTAAGCCTTAAAGCGCAAACTGGCATAGAAAGAGGTGCCACGGGTAGCGATCGCCCCTCGCAAGTTCCTCCGCAACCTGCCAGCCAACAGCTCGATTATAGAACTCCCCAGCAAATCTTTCTCAGGCGGACGAACAACGCGACGATTATGTGTGCCGAGACGAGTTCGGCACAGTGCGATCGCGTGATTCCCCAAGTCGAGTCGCTAGAAAATAATGAAACCCTCAATCGGCTTCGAGAATCAAGACAAGAAGCAGTAGGTAGCGATCGGCAACCCAACAACAAGTGACATCCTCTCCCGATAAATCGGGAGCTTCCTAACCTCACGATTAGGCATTCCTAGTTATTTCCATCACTGGAGTTTCGCTTCTTATCTAGAGCAGCCCCATGACTTACTCCCCGACAGACCGACGGACGCTCAAATGATGCGCCCGCAGGTGGCGCATCCGCGTCCTCAACTGCATAGGCGTTTTCGATTCCTGCGAGTCCCGCAGTACTCTTTATGTGTTGACCCAGATTCCATCAGTACTGCGGTTATGTTCGCAGACGAGGTGCGGGGGCGAACCTGCGTTACCATATTGAGCGCCGTCAGCGTAGAGTGTCTACGACCTGACGGCTGGTTCGCCCGTATATTCCTTTTGGCTCGGTTTGATTTCTGAGCTATTTCTAGCTTATATCACTTACTATTTCTAGCTTATATCACTTACATGGCAAACAATATGAAGATTTCAATAAGAATTATAAGTGCTGCCCGCGCTCTCATCCCACCGATAAATTAGGGGACTTCCCGCGCGGAAGAAGTTAGATGCCGATCGCGAGAAACCGATAACTAGCGATCGCGACCGCTAACATAGAGATTGGTTGTAACTATTCTGACGAGCTAATGCCAAAACAACGGATCAACCCAACCTACCTCCTAAGTGGCTCAGGAGCGCTCTTGCTAGCATTGCTAGGCTCGGTCTGGCTCAATCCTCAAGCCGTAGACTGGATAGAACAACGAACCTCCATCGATCTCGGCTCGGAGCGAACGTCGCACTCAGAAGAACTCAATCGACCGTCGGCTGTTTTAAATTTAACTACTTTACCAGCACAGGAAAGAGAGTCGCAACTCAAAGAAATTGCCTCATCGGGAAAATCCCTGCTAGACAGAAGTCGCGCTCGCTATCTCTTGGCATCGGACCTGATTAAAAAATACGAGGGAGGCCTAGCGCTGCAACAGTTAGAAGGATTGGAAGACAAATATCCGGTGCTGGCTCCCTACATTTTCCTCAAACGAGGTCGAGCCTACGAACTGACCAACGAAACGCAGCAAGCCACTGAAACCTGGCAGAAGCTGCTCGAAACCTATCCCCAGTCTCCCATCGCTGCCGAAGCGCTTTATAAATTAGGGCAATCGAATCCCGAATACTGGGATCGGGCGATCGCCCAATTTCCCCAACATCCGCGCACCCACGATATCATTCGCGAGCGTCTCAAAAAAAATCCCAAACAGCCCCAATTGATGCTGCTCCTGGTCAAATACGACCCCGACGGCGAAGGAAGCAATGCTATTCGCGATCGCCTCGTCAAAGAGTTTGGCAAGCAGTTAAAACCAGAAAATTGGAGCATGATTGCCGCGGGTTACTGGGAGACAGCCGAATATAAAAAAGCCGCCCAAGCTTATACGAAAGCCACTCCTACCCCCGAAAGCGCCTATCGCCTTGCCAGAAGTCTACAACTGTCTGACAAAATAGAAGAGGCAAAGAAAGCCTATCAACAACTAATTCAGAGATTTCCCAACGCTGAGGAAACCGGTTTGGGGTTGCGGCGTTTAGCCAGCCTCTCCAAACCTCAAGAAGCCGTCAAATATCTCGATCGCGTTACGAACAAATTTCCCAAAGAAACTCCAGAAGCCCTCCTCGAAAAAGCCAAACTTTTCGATACTCTCAACAATCAAAAAGCAGCCTCTCAAGCGCGACAGAAGTTGCTCTCTCAATACGCCAAATCCAATGCAGCAGCCGAATATCGTTGGCAGATTGCCCAACAGTATGCCGATGCCAGAGAATTGGTGAAAGCTTGGCAATGGGCGCAGCCGATTGCGACTAACAATGCTGAAAGTCCTCTAGCTCCCAAAGCGACTTTTTGGATCGGCAAGTGGGCGCAACAGCTCGGTCGCCAACAGGATGCCAAAGCCGCTTTCGAACATGTTCTGGCGCGCCATCCCCAATCCTATTACGCTTGGCGTGCTGCCGTCCTTTTAGGGTGGAATGTGGGCAATTTTAACAACGTGCGCCAGATGCAACCGACTCTCGTCAAACCGACGCTAAGACCAATGCCAACTGCAGGTTCGGAAACTTTTCGAGAACTCTATCGCCTCGGTTTAAACGACGAAGCTTGGACGCTGTTTCGTGCCGAAGTGCGCGATCCTTGGAAACTCACGGTAGACGAACAGTTTACCAAAGGGCTGCTCAAACTCGCCCAAGGCAAACATTTGCAAGGAATTAACAACGTTGGCACGCTACGCGATCGAAAAGACCCTCAAGATCGAAGCCAATGGCAAGCCTTGCGGCAAAAACCCGAATACTGGTACGCTCTCTTTCCTTTTCCGTTTTACCAATCTATTCTCTCTTGGTCGCAGCAGCGCCAGCTCAATCCCGTCCTAGTTACTTCTCTCATTCGCCAAGAATCCCGCTTTGAAACCGACATCCGCTCTCCTGTCGGAGCAGTTGGCTTGATGCAAGTCATGCCAGAAACCGGAGAATGGATTGCCAAGCAACTACAACTCAAGGAATATTCTCTGACCGATCCTCAAGACAACATCAAATTAGGAACTTGGTATCTCGACCACACCCATCAAGAGTACGACAATAATTCGCTTTTGGCGATCGCCAGTTACAATGCCGGTCCCGGAAATGTCGCTCAATGGCTGGAAAGATATCGCGCTAGCGATCCCGATGTTTTTGTCGAAAAAATTCCTTTTCGGGAGACTAAAGGCTACGTCGAGTCAGTGTTTGGGAATTACTGGAATTACTTGCGCATTTACGATCCTGAGATTGCTAATTTGCTCGCGCAATACACCGACCAACCATTTAATCCTCGATCGAATTAGAAGAAATTTTGGCATGGGTAAGCAAGCGGCGATCGCGATCGGGCAACCTTCAAGCCTTTGTGAGAAGTTGTTCGGTGCTGGCACTGTTCTTTCGCTGTAAAACAGATAACAGAAAGTTATGCTAGCCTAGTTGAGCTATCGAGTTTATCATTCTTGTTTAACCAAAACAATTCTTATGATGATTGACTCCCGATCGAGGAGACGAAAGAATTATCTCGCGTATGTTTCCAGAACTGACACTAACAGTCGAACAAGTGCTAGCCGCGCGAATATATTTATCTAAACTAACTCAAACTTTAGAATAGTTGACTAATGACGACAGATATTCAAACCGAATTAAAACAAGCAGTAGAACGGAGACGAAATTTTGCCATTATTTCCCACCCAGACGCAGGGAAAACAACCCTGACAGAAAAGCTTCTTCTCTACGGGGGTGCCATTCACCAAGCGGGTGCAGTAAAAGCAAGACGCGCACAACGCAAAGCCACGTCTGACTGGATGGCGATGGAACAGCAGCGGGGAATCTCTATCACTTCAACGGTGTTGCAATTCGATTACAACAATTATCAGATTAACCTGTTAGATACGCCGGGACACCAAGACTTTAGCGAAGATACCTATCGGACTCTGGCGGCGGCAGATAATGCAGTGATGTTAATCGACGCGGCAAAAGGTTTGGAACCGCAGACGCGAAAACTGTTTGAAGTTTGTAAAATGCGATCGCTGCCCATTTTTACTTTTATCAACAAACTCGATCGCCCCGGACGCGAACCGTTAGAATCGATCGATGAAATCGAGCAAGAATTAAGGTTACAAACCTATGCTGTCAATTGGCCCATCGGGATAGGCGATCGCTTTAAAGGCATATTCGATCGCCGCCAACAAGCTATACACCTGTTTGAGCGTCGCGCCCACGGCAGCCAGCAAGCTGAAGAAAGGGTGATAAGCCTCGGCGACCCCAAAATTGAAGAATATCTCGAGCGAGACCTCTATTACCAGCTTAAAGAAGATTTAGAACTTCTTTCCGAACTGGGCGGAGAGTTAGATTTAGAAGCCGTTCATGCCGGACAAATGACCCCAGTTTTCTTTGGCAGTGCCATGACTAATTTTGGGGTTCGGCTATTTCTGGAAGCCTTTCTAGAGTATGCCCTAAAACCGGGCGGGCGCAATTCTTCCCTTGGCGTTCTCGATCCGATTTATCCAGAGTTCACGGGATTCGTCTTCAAACTGCAAGCGAATATGGATCCCAAACATCGGGATAGAGTTGCTTTTATTCGCGTTTGCACCGGAAAGTTTGAAAAAGACATGACGGTAAACCACGCGCGAACGGGTAAAACAATACGCCTCTCTCGTCCTCAAAAACTCTTTGCCCAGGATCGCGAGTCGATTGAAACTGCCTATCCAGGAGACGTAATCGGATTGAATAACCCAGGTGTATTCGCGATCGGCGACACGATATACAATGGCAAAAAGTTGGAATACGAAGGCATCCCCTGCTTCTCTCCCGAACTGTTTGCCTACCTAAAAAATCCCAATCCGTCTAAATTCAAGCAATTTCAAAAAGGCATTCAGGAGTTGCGCGAAGAAGGCGCAGTTCAGATTATGTATTCGATGGATGATTTCAAGCGCGATCCGATTTTAGCTGCAGTAGGACAGTTACAGTTTGAAGTCGTCCAGTTTCGCATGCAAAACGAGTATGGCGTAGAAACTACCATAGAACCCTTACCCTATAACTTAGCCCGTTGGGTGGCAGGCGGTTGGGACGCGATCGAAAAGGCAGGGAGAATATTCAATACGCTTACTGTCAAAGATAATTGGGGTCGTCCCGTGTTGCTGTTTAAGAATGAGTGGAATTTGCAGCAAGTCAAAGAAGACCTCCCAGAATTGCAATTAAATGCGATCGCACCTGTAGGTTCGGGATTGCAACCGGAGAGTTATTCGACATAACTGGCATCCGAATCAATGATGACGGCTCTGATTGGCCCACTCCACAAAGGTCTGTCGCAAGAAGATGGGACAACTCCATCGCCAAGGCACCCAATTCTTTTTACCGCTACTCTCTCTAACAGGGGCAATGCCGAAGTAGCACATCATTTGTTGAGCACTGTTAAAACGCGACCTGCCTTCACCAAAAGCTGCTAGCAGTCGAGGAGCCAGATGCTCTCCAGCACCGGGAAGGGCTGCAAACCAGTCTGCATCAGGAAGTGCCGTGAAGCAGCGATCGAACTTGAGTGTCAGTGTCAGTTCCGTTAAGCGCAGGAGTAAAGGCTTCAACTGACCGATCGAGGTTGGCACTAGCCATTGCATGGGTTCGACAATGCCTGGGCCTTCCGTTAACGGAATGCCAGAGGCAGCAATTTGTTCAATCCGACGAGTAATGGCACTGCGACGAATCACGTGATGAACCCGAAAAAACTGGGTTAACTCTGCTACGGTTGCCGCTTGAGCTGCCTTGAGACTGGGATAACGCTCCAGAAACTCACAAAATACCTGCGTGTCTTTGTCCTCCAACCAATCAAGCACTTGTGGGTAGTAGTTCTTGAGCGCCGAGGTGATGCGGTTGGTTAATCGTACCTTCTCGCCCACCAGCATTCGTCTAGACTCGACCCACTGCCGTAATGCTCGCATCTGGCTACTCTCTGGTTGCCATGCTGGAATCTTGTCTTGATGCTTCCGCAGCAACTCCACTAAAATCCGAGCATCGATGGGGTCTGACTTAGCACGAGAGGATTGAAAGGCTTTCCGGTAATTGGAAACTGTGCGAGGGTTAATCGGATAAAGGACAAGGTTTTCGTACTGACATAGGGCATAAATGAGGGATCCGCGTTTCTGCTCCAGACACACAGCCAGTGGAGTGTTCCCATAGCGCTTTCGTAATCCCTCTACCCAGGCTTGGATAGCATCTGGTTGTGAGCCAATTACAGATTCTTCTGCTGCACCAGTGGCACAGTCGTAAAGATAGATGTCGTGTTTACGGTCAGACCAATCAATGCTGATGTAAGCAGCATATGCATCCTGATTCATAGTATTATTCTCGAACTACAGTTGGTGATGCAACTGGGAATGCTTCTGCTCAAAGCGAAAAGATTATGGAAGGTGTAGCCGCACCGTCCTCTGAGGGTTCGTTATTGAGAGAAGCACAGGGTGGGGCGAGTCGATATGTTAGTAGACATTCAATGTCGCCCGATGCATAGTCGTCTCCCACCCTGCCCCCCAGTCTTGAAACTGAGTTTATATCTTTTGCCTCAGTCCCGTCCTCCCATAAAGTCGCTGCATCCGACCAGATAAAAGTTATTTGCTGAGAGCCAAGGGGTATTGGCGGCGGGTGAGCTTAATCGTTAGGCAGAATTAAACTCAAAGGAAAATGAGAAGTGCAAGATTGTGACCGAATCCTGGTGTATCTTACTTTCAGGCTGATTTCTCCGACCAAAACCAATCTCGCCATTTGATTTCTGAGGTTCTGTCGCATCATGGCTGGCTAGATGTATTGGTTAATAATGCAGGAAAAATTTAGTTGGATTATCTCAATGAACAATACTGGTTTCACCATTAGGACGGTCAATTAGAGTAATTCCCATTTGTTGTAATTGTTCCCTAAGGCGATCGCTTTTGGCATAATCTTTTACTTTTCTCGCTTCATTTCGTTGTTGAATCAGTCTGGTAATTTCTGCTTCGTCGAAGTTATGAGTATCTTCTAAGTTGACTTCAGATTTAGCCTCTAAACCTAAAACCCCTGCCAAATGAACTAAAGTTTGCCATTGCTGTTGTAATTCTTCGATACCAGTATCGGTTTTACCTTCATGGGTGAAAAGATTTCCTTCCCGACGTAGATTTTTAGCTAGTTCAAACAAAACAGCTAATCCCCCAGGAGAGTTAAAATCATCGTCCATTGCTGCTTTAAATTGTTCTATGACAGTAGAATCGAGTTCTTGGTTTTTCTTCCAACCTAATTTATTGCCATATTTTTCCCCAAAGAGTAAACCTTGCTGTAAAGTTTGCCAACCATTGGTTGCTGAGATAATAGCCTCTTCAGTAAAATCTAATGGTTTGCGGTAATGTGCCTGTAAAACAAATAATCTAATTACCATCGGATCGAGGGGACGATTTAATAACTCGCGAATGGTCGTAAAGTTACCCAAAGACTTGGACATCTTCTCGCCATTCACCGTTACCATGCCATTATGCAGCCAGTATTTAGCCAGGGGTTTACCATTGGCAGCCTCCGACTGGGCAATTTCATTTTCATGATGGGGAAAGACCAAATCGCTTCCACCGCCATGAATATCGATGGTTTCTCCTAACAATGCCCTAACCATCGCCGAACATTCGATATGCCATCCAGGACGACCTTTTCCCCAAGGAGAATCCCAAGCAGGTTCTCCTAGTTTGGCACTTTTCCAGAGGGCAAAATCTGAAGGATGTTTTTTACTGCTATTTGCAGAATCGCTAACTGCTACTCTACCACTAGCCCCCGCTTGCATCATTGACTGAGTACGTCCAGAGAGTTTGCCATATTCTGTAAAAGCTTGGACATTGAAGTAAGCGTCTCCATCCACAACATAGGCATAGTTTTTATCTAGCAAGATCTGAATTAATTGTTGAATCCCAGAGATATTATCGGTGACGCGGGGATATTCATCTGCATCCATGACATTTAAGGGACGGATATCTTCAAAGTAAGCTTTGATAAAACGTTCCGAGATATCCGCCATAGAAACCCCTTCCTGTTGGGCGCGCTTGAGAATCTTATCATCAATATCGGTAAAGTTCTGCACGTAGGTTACTTCATATCCCCGCCATTGCAGATAGCGACGTACCATATCCCAAACAATATAGGAACGGGCATGACCTAAATGGCAATAATCATAGACAGTCACGCCACAGCAATACATAGTCACTTTTCCTGGTTCAAGAGGAATAAATGGTTCGAGACGACGGGTTTGGGTATTGTAGATTTTAAGAGCCATTTTTTTATAATGTGATTATGTAATCTGGGCTATTACTGTCTAAAGCTTGGTAGAGGTCGGGAAAACAACCTACTTGCACTCCTTCTACTGTATTTTGAGGCGTACAATTTCCTGGTTCTCCTTGAGCAAGACCTCTTTCTAAAGCACAGCGATCGCACAACATCAGTAACATCCCAGAAGCTTTAGCTAGTTTAGCCAAACGCTCTCCCATGGAGTCTCCCTTTCTTAAAAGATAAGTATTATCGTCGAAGAAAAACATTCCCACCACTTCTGCACCGTGGTTATTTTCTTCTAGTTGAGGCAAAATCATTTGACCTAGTTTGTAACTAGCTGTATGTCCTGACGTACTAAAGATATAAGCAACTTTCATAGTTATCGATTTATTAGAATGATAATCATTATTATAATAAATCCGGTTAAACAACCATATTGTTTGTACGGGCGAGTTTAGCAAAAAAAAGTTATTTGCACCAAAACGCTGAAGTCGATCTAATACTTGCCAAGGTGGGGTTTGGGGAGTGAGTTCGTCGTTGACACTAATACTACTGCCATGAATTAACAAGCAATCGAGCTGGTTGAGTGGCAAAACTCAAATCGCCCTCACCCCAACGCCTCTCCCAGAGCGAGAGAGGAGCTTTCAACTTAAGACTTTGGACTGAAGTCCCTTCGCCCCTTGTGGGAGAAGGGATTTAGGGATGAGGGACAAAGATTTGTCAGCCAACCAGGCAATCGAGTTCAAAAAAAACCGAAATCCAGACTTCACAACCATTGAACCGTCTCGCGAGAAATCGATTGCCAAAGCAATTTAACCCCTCCACTTAAAATTGCTCATATTTAAGCGATTAGCTTGTCACGCTGCTGCCGTTTTGTTGGTTTTTTATAATAATGATTATCATTGTCGATTAACAATTCTCATCGATGCTCAAAGAATCTTCGCTATCCCCCTATCAGGGGGACAAGTCGAGAACAATCATTACTGTCCGGGGGATCGCTCCCGCGTACGCGTCGGTTCGCAATTAGTCAGCAGCTCTGAGTGTAAGGTTTTTTCATTAAGCATCTGTAGCGTTCTTTTTTAAAAGTAGTATAAGTCAGACGAAGAAGAAAAGCCATTAAAGATTTCTATGAAGAAGATATCGTTACCTACCTACATCGATCTAGCAATTGTGGGTGCGGGGCCGCAAGCACTAACTTTGGTAACTCATCTACTGCAAAAACGGGCTAAATTCAGGAATCGGTTTTTGGTATTCGATCCCAGTGGAACTTGGTTGAATCAATGGCGACATCAATTTGCTGCTCAGAAAATCCCTCATTTGCGATCGCCTGCGGTTCACCATCCCGATCCCAATCCCCATGCCTTAAGAACGTTTGCCGAACATCGCCCTCACGAACTGTTTCCTCCCTACGATTTACCAGGAACGCAGTTATTTGAGGATTTTTGCGCGGAAGTAATTCGCCGATGGCAATTGGAAAATTGCATCTATCCAGAAAAAGTAGTCGAGATTCTGCCTCAGAAACATCGGTTTCAATTAATTTTAGCGGCAGGAGAATCGATAATTGCGCGTCGAGTCGTTTTAGCAACGGGAAAGGGGATTCCTCAGCTTCCTGAGTGGGTCAATCGAATTCCCTCTCCCTATCCATCAGAAAGATTGTGCCATTCTTCGCAAATCGATCTGCGATCTTTGCACCTAGCTGGAGAGAAGATTTTAATTATCGGTGGCGGTTTGACTAGCGGACATTTAGCAATGGGTGCGATCGCGCAAAATGCTAAGGTTCTTTTAACGGCACGCAGAACCTGGCAAGAAAAGCTATTCGATGCCGATCCTGGTTGGTTGGGGCCAAAATATTTGAAGGGATTTGCAGCAGAATCTAACTGGTACAGGCGATGGGAGTTGATTCAACAAGCACGCAACGGCGGATCGATGACTCCAGCAATTATGTTACACTTGAGGCGCTTATCGCGGGAAGAAAAAATTACTCTCAACGAACGTTGCGAGATAGTTCAGACAATCTGGCAGGACTCGCATTGGTTGGTAAAATGTGCCAATGGCGATGTTTATGAGTGTGACAGAATTTGGTTGGCTACGGGCACTAAATTTGATTGCCAACAAAACCCCCTTCTCAAAGACGTTTTAGCCGCTTATCCGACAGAAATTGTCAACGGTTTACCCGTCCTCGACGAATATTTACGTTTGCCAGGGAGTGAATTTTTTCTCATGGGTGCTTTAGCAGCTTTGCAAGTGGGGCCAGTTGCCAGAAATCTGTCGGGAGGGAGAATGGCAAGCGATCGCATTGTTCGGGCGCTTACCAAAGCAAGTATCGCGCTGTCATCGTAGAAATGACTTATCTGCGATCTACACAAGCGCGATTGCGCTTAATTTCCTTTGCTATTGCTTCGATCCTTAAAAATCGAGGATTCTATCAGCCATCAAAATCAAACTGGGAATATCGTTAGGATCGGAGGCAAATTGCGCCCCTGGACGCAGCGACTTCTCATCTAACCCAATTGCTTGGGCACAAAGCGGACAAACCATGATTTTGCTGCCAGCTTTGACGAATTCATCGTAAATTTCTGCCAGGGTCATAGGAGAATCTCCCCAACCCAGGTTTTGAGGCTGTCGAGCATCAGCAATTCTAACCCCTTCCATCGTCAACAGTAACATCACCTGCGCCCCTTTTTTCTCTAAACCGTGAGCCACTTTCAGCGCCATAAAGGCTGCGTGGAGATCGTCTGTACCATGATTGAGGTGAACGATAATCGTTTGTTCCGTAGCTGGGGAAGCGGCTAAAGACGTTTCGTTAACGGGTGTCTGTTGAGCGTAAGCGGAAGTCAATAACCATGACGGCGAACATAAGACTGTTCCGAAGAGAACGATTGTCCCACTAGCAAGCCTAAGTATTTTCATTGGTGTTATCTGTACCGCCAAATGTCACATCAAAATCCCTTATACCTAAAGTATTAGAGTAGCGCTTGTTAAAAGACAGCTTGTCAAACTTATTCGGGATGAATGGCAAGATGCGAACTTCTGGATGCAACTTCCCGTCACAAAAGACACTAGCTCCGATCGCGTTTTAGTGCCTTAGACCAATTACACCAAAAGATAGCAAAAAAGAGGGTTCGGGAACGGAAATGGTTTGCGCGGTCAGGGTGGTCGCATAGGATATCCCAGGATTATTGGCTGTCGGATTGTCATAACTTGCTTCAATAACTTGCAATCCTCCTTCACCGATGGGAACCAAAGCAATCCCACTGGCATCGATGGTGAGTTCTTGTCCTAGATATTCTACTGTTGGATTAGCGATCGCGTTTCCCTGATACAAAACCCGAATAGGCAAACTTTCTCCCACTCTTACTGCAAAAGGATTTGTTAGAGGCATAATCTCAAGCGGAAGACCGAAAGGCGTTGCTACTTCATCAGACCAGCTATAGAGAGCTTTTGTAAACTTGAGATAATTAGTCACATTTTCGTAATTAATTGCCTCTGCCTGTTCTGGCGAAAGATTTTCATAGCTGCCGTCTGGATATTCAATCCAAAAACCGTTGTCATAGGTGGCTGTTAAGGCAGCGACTTCTCCTTTTGGAACCACGAACAAGCGATCGCCTTCTACAGAAGTGTTACTTGGGACAATTTCTCTACTTAGATCGTAAGCCGTAGCCTTTCTAAATTTGCTGGGAGTTAAGGGCTCTGTTCCCTCTTCTGGATGACCGAATACTAATTCATAATTGCCATCGTTATAATCAAACCAAATCACATGAGCTAAAACTGGTTGACCGATGAGAAAAGGCAAACAAGCTACTGTTAAGCTGAGTCTTTTCAAGTTTTTTACAATCATCTTTCTAATTTTCTAGCAACTAGAAATCATGATAGATTTTTGCTACAAAATATCAATCTCGTCTGGGGGCATAATAACTTTAAAGTCGAGATTAAGTAGGTAGGCAGAATTAAACCAACAAGGTTGAATAATTTCTGATCTCTATCTTTTCTGGCTTCGTTATTTAATTAAAACGAAATCGCTGACCATCACAGCAGCATTCAATTTAAAAATAACTGCTGACCGCACGCAAATATTCAACGCAACATCAATGCCACTTCTTTCGCAAAATACGTCAAAATGAGATCGGCTCCTGCTCGTTTCATACTGGTAAGCGTTTCTAAAATGACTTTTTTCTCATCTATCCAGCCATATTGAGCAGCCGCTTTAATCATCGCATACTCGCCACTGACATTGTAGGCAGCTACGGGTAAATTGGTATAGTCGCGCAGGCGGTGAATGATATCTAGATAAGCTAAAGCTGGTTTCACCATCACGATATCTGCACCTTCGGCAATATCGAGTGCCACTTCCTTAATCGCTTCCCTACTATTAGCGGCATCCATTTGATAGGTTTTTTTATCGCCAAATTTTGGGGCAGACTCTAAAGCATCGCGGAATGGCCCGTAGTAACCAGAAGCGTATTTGACAGAGTACGCTAAAATTCCGACATTAATAAATCCTTCTGCATCTAATGCTTTGCGAATGGCTCCCACTCTGCCATCCATCATATCGGAAGGGGCGACAAAATCGGCTCCCGCTTCTGCTTGGGAGAGTGCCATTTTCACTAGCACTTCCACCGTTTCATCATTGAGGATTTTCCCGTCTCGGACAATACCATCGTGACCGTAGGATGAGAAAGGATCGAGGGCAACATCGGTAATGACAACGAGATTGGGGACTTCTTGCTTAATGGCTTTTACCGTTCGCTGTACCAAGCCATCGGGATTATAGCTTTCCGTGCCTGCGTTGTCCTTTTTTTCTTCTGCAATGAGGGGAAAAAGCGCGATCGCGTTGATGCCTAAATTATAAGCATCAGTCACTTCTTTGAGCAGTAAATCGAGGGAGTAGCGGTAGCAGTCTGGCATGGAAGGGATTTCTTGTTTGATTTTCTCTCCTTCCATGACAAAAGCGGGATAGATAAGGTCGTTGACCGTTAGTTGATTTTCCCTTACCAGGCAACGGATAGCTTCAGTGCGACGCAGGCGACGCGGACGATGTAGAAGAGAGGGAAGGTTAAATGAAGACATCAATATTCCTGTAGAGAACGATTGGAATGATTTTATTATAATGATAATCGTTTTTATAAAAAATCCAGTTTCGTAGAGCGCGATCGCCCAACCGCAATAACTCATTGTGCCGTAACTGCCACTTACTACAGCCAATTACCCACAAGAACGTAGGGTGCCCAGAAATGCGGGCGATCGAACTTGGAATTCCCCAAAAGAGTCAGTTGGGCGCGACGAAGTGCTTCTGCTTTAGTCACGGTAGGATTTTTCAGAGCTTCATAGAACTGACCCATCAGGAAGGCAGTGGCTTCATCATTGACACTCCATAAGGTGGCAAGCGTACTGCGCGCCCCAGCTCGCACGGCAACTCCAGCCAGTCCCAAAGCGGCTCTTTTGTCTCCAGTCAATGTCTCGCAAGCACTAAGGACAAGTAATTCAATCGGACCAGTCCTACTGGGATCGCGGGAGCGTAGTAAGTCATTGAGCTGGTTAACATCGAGCTGTCCATCCCAGGTGAGAATGAACGTCGCTTCAGCTTGAGAACTAAACTGTCCGTGAGTCGCCAGGTGGACGACAGGGAAAGGAAGGGCGTTAATTTGGTTTTGAAAAGCTGCGTTTGTAAACTCCCGATTGAAAAGTTCCACGCTACTAGATACCCGATACCGAACTTGAGCGAGTTCATCGGCGACGTATTTTAGTGCGGGGAAGCGCCCGCGCGCTTCAGTCAGTCCGGCAGCTAGCGCTCTTAACTCTCCCCGTTCTAAAGGTTGGGGATCTAGCAGTTGCAAGCCTGGGGTTAGGGCAATGCCATACTTTTCTACGAGATACTTTTGTCCATCGTGGAGAACGGCCATTGGGATATTCCGTAAGGGACTATCCAGTACGAACACCAAGGTTTTGACGTTGCTGGTCAAGTCTTTGGAGGCATCGCGAAGCAGCCAGTCGTATACCTGTTGGGCAAGGGGTAAAGTTTCTTGGCTGTTCCGCTGTGTCAGCGATTGAGCCAAGCGCTCTAGAATCCTTTCGACTTTTTGGCGATCGCCGATCGGTGTCGTATAGTGGCGTAGGGCTGGCTGCTGGGGCAATTTGAGAATTATCTCAAATCGGTCTGTCAAAAGAATTGGATAGATAATTGCTGCTGTCGGGTCATCTTTGTCAGTGACTTGGTCAATTACGACTGGCTGGGCATCGAGACAGATAAGCTGAAAGAAATTCTCTAATTCTGCTAACTGAAGGGAATCAATCGCTTCACGGGCTTGCTTTAAATTCTCCTGACTAGCTTGGGCAGTCTCTTGAGGTTGCAAAAGCAATCCCACGTACTCCCGATAGACGGGTTCTACGCTTTCGCGAAAGGTAAACTGAATTTCTGGATTGATGGCAACAAGGTCGTTGCGTAAGGATTGCAAAGTTTTAACGGCTTGGCGGTAAGCTGCGATCGCCTCTTGGAGCTTTTCCTGAGCTGCGAGTAAGCGTCCTAACTGCCATTGCCACTGATAGATCAGATCTGATGCCTGACTCTGCCATGCTTCTTTTAAAGCTTGCTCTGTATACTCTTGAGCCTTATCTCTTTCTGCGAGATTCTCGTACAGCCGACCCAAAATTCCGACAGCATAGGACTGCGATCGCTTATCGTCGAGTTTTTTAGCCTCTTCAACCGCAGTTTGTAATAGCTGGGTGACTTCTAAGTAGGATTGCTCGTCTAAAGGAGAAGATGAAGACCGCTCTTCCGATTCTTGCTGTCTCAGGCAATAGGGATCCTTCTGGATAAGACAAACTAGATTCCTAGCCAAGTTAATCTTGACGTAAATAGCCCCCCGACTGACGGGGAACTCGGCAAGCAACTCCTGGACTTGGGACGATAACTCTTGTGCCTCTTGCCATCGTGCCTTCTCTATCAATAGCTCCAGTTGATTGAGTTGAGCGCGAATTTTAATGGTAGGTAAGGCGGCGGCTTTTTGATAGTTCGCTAAGGCGTTTTCAGCGTAAGTGCTAGCCTGTTTTGTGTCTTGTAACTCTTCTGCTCTTTTTGCTAACGCTCGCTCGGTATTGCCTAAATTAAGCCAAGCTTTACTCTCGTCCTGAGGCGAGTTCCAACTTTGGGCGACTTCTAGACTTGAGAGCAAAACTTTTTGCGACTGTTCCAGACTGCCAATGACGCGGAGGACATTGCCTAAACTGCGCCATCCCCTCGCTCTAGCTTCTCGGATCTCGCTAGGTTGAGCTTCAAGCAGGTTTTGTTTGAGAGCCTCAATCTGCCTGTCTGATATCTGGCATTCTCGCTCGTCGAGATCTAAAGCTTTCAGTAAAGTCTTGCAAGCTCTCGGATAAAGTCCCAAATCTTGCATCGCCTGAGCTTGGTTAATCTGGCTTATCGCTTCGCCGTTTTTATTGCCAATGTTTGCATAGAGATCGGCAGCTTGTTGCCAAGTCTCTAGGGCAGCTTGCGATCGCCCGATCTTCTGTTGTAGCTGTCCTTGAATATCGAGGGTTTGGGCGAGGATGCGCTGTTGTTCTTGGGTCTTTTCTAAAGTTTGTAAAATGTTGAGGCTATTGGCGATCGCTTTTTTCGCCCTCTCCCAGTTGCCCAGTTGCTGATAAGTTAGGGAGAGATTACTGAAAGCCATCACTTGATTGAGGCGATTCCCTTGGGCGGCAAAAGCATCTGCCGCCTGTTGCCAAACTTGTGCTGCTTCCTCAAACTGTCTTGAGTTATAGAGTTGCTTGCCTTGGTTAACCAGGGATGGAGCATCGGATTGAGTCTGGACAATCGGGGTTGAAAGAGAAACCTGGGCAACTACTGGAGGAACTGCGATCGAGAGGACAAATAACAAGACGGCGAGAACGAGCGATCGCTTTTTGTAGAGCCTTTTGACTGCCAAAAACCAGTTCCTACTTGCCAAAAGTTGCTGTAATTTCTCGCCAAATCTTGGCCTTTTTCTTAACACTTTTTCTATCCCTTGTCAATCAAAAAACTCATTTCTGTTAAAGATAATTGTCTTTTTGAGAAACGAATTAATTCTTTGAGAAACGAATTAATTCAAGGCAAATTTTTCTCGATATCTTTGAGTTTTGAGTTAGGTAACAGCATATTCTGTATGTTGCCTGATTTCAGGAGGATGAAAGGCAAGAATAATTTGGTTTTTGGGAATTCCTGCTGCTACAAGGTCGTTGGCGATGCCATCTTCTGTTCCATCGCGTTGTATCCAAATTTTGTCGTCGATTATTTCAAGATGAACGAGACAGCTGTGTACTCTTCTTTTTCCTTCCCATCCCATCGTTATTAAACGATAATGGCTGTTGTTTCGATCGACAATAAACTTCAGTATTACAAACAATTACTGAGTTGAAAGAAGGTTGTCAGCGCGGCGGGCAGGTGGCTGGATTTCGCTCCTGACGTTGAATTCCTGTCCTAGCCGGGTTGTAGGCAACGAGAACCACTTCGCCTTTTTCGTTGCGCACCCACCCTTGGGCTGGTACGATCTCTTTGGCAGCAGTCGAGATAGACGGTGAAGTAACAGTGGCTGCCGACTCTTCTGCTGGTTCGACTAAACTGACTCCCACTTCATCGCTGGTTTGAACTTGTTCGGGAGTCGAGGGCAAACCGCCTCGCCCCGTGATGGTAAATTCGCTTTGCGCTCCCTTTTTACAGGCGTTCTGGGCAATGAGTTGGTTGGGATCGACGACCGTTTCCGGTAAGTCAACTAATCCTCGGCTGGGTTCGGTCTCAGGGGTATTGATTTCTACGACTCCCTCAACGCCTAGTTCAGAACTAGCGGTAATTTGACTGTCGGGAGTGAGGAAGATTCCTTGAGCTGTAATACTAATGTTGCCTCCCCTACCAGCAAAGGCATTGGCAGTGATATCACTATTATCTTTGGCGACCAGGAAGTCGGTATTGATGCCGATATTGCCCCCATTTCCCGTCCCGCCTGCGGTTGTCGAGATAGAACTATTATTGCGCAGGCGTAGGATATCTGAAACGTTTAGGGTTATGTTGCCGCCCTCCCCGCTAGCGGTAGCTGCAGAAATTTCCGAGCGGTTGTTGAGGGTGAGGTTGTCTGCGCTGAGGAAGATGCTCCCGCCATTACCCTGTCCTTGGCTATTGACGCTGATTTTTGCCCCGTTAGTGAGATTAACTTGGTTGGGATCGATAAAAATATTACCGCCTTGACCTGTGGATTCAGGAGCGGTACTGGCTTCGATAGCGCTGGCGCTTAGGTTAAGACGATCTCGAAGATTGAGAGTAATTTCTCCGGCTTTTCCACTGCTAGCGGTATTGGTCTGAATTCGGCTGCCGCCTGTGGCTTCAAAGGTATTAGCAGTGATGGTAATTTTGCCCGCATCTCCTTGTCCTTCTGTACTGGCGGTGATTTGGGAGCCGTTGCTTAAAGAGATCTGTCTTGTGTGAATGTCAATGTTGCTTGGTTGAATGGCAACGCCTTCAGTTCTTATGGCAGTGGAAATCGAGCTGTTGTTGGAGAGAAATACATTTTCAGCTGCCCTTACCCGGACATTACCAGCATTCCCACGACTAAATGTGGTAGCAGCCAGCTCAGCACCATTCGTAACTGAGAGCGACCCTGTCTGGATATCAACATTTCCACCATTGCCTATGGCCTCAGATCGCACATTGCTAAAAGCACCACTAGTAAATCTGATAGAGTCGCTCCTCCCTTCTCCATCAAAAGAGACGGTATCGCGGGAGCGGATAAGCACATTACCAGCATCTCCACGACCAAATGTGGCAGCAACTAGTCGGGAGCCGTTCGTAACAGAGAGTGAGGTCGTCTGGATATCAATATTTCCGCCATTGCCCACAGCTCCGGGATCGACCGCACTAAAGGCAAAACTTTCATCGAAGGAGACAGTATCGCGGGATCGAATAATTATATTGCCTGAGTTGCCTTCTCCAGCAGTGCTGGCACTCAATCGAGCACCATTAGTGGTCAAAAGCGAGCCTGCCTCAATTATCAGGTCACCCCCATTACCTATAGCTCCTTTTTCCACCGTGACACCTAAATTGTTTTCACCAAAGTTTCCAGCTTCAACACCTTTACTACCATCGACCAAGACTGTATCGCGAGCTTGAATGACGAGATTACCAGCATTCCCACGACCAAATGTGGCAGTCGATATCCCCCCACCATCCCGGACGAGCAACCTTCCGGTTTCAATCCTCAAGTCTCCGGCATCTCCAATGGCTCCTCGTCTGACAGCAGTAGTTAAGAGACTAGGCGAGCCAAATGCTGAAGCACCTATAACTTCCACTTCAGAAGCACGAACAGTTAAGTTTCCGCCATTCCCCATGCCAAAAGTAGCAGCTGATACTTGTCCACCATCCCAGACGCTCAACCGTTCCGTTTCAATAGCCAAGTTTCCCGAATTTCCCTTGCCTCCTGGCTCGACTTGAACTCGCAAAAGACTGGGAAATCGACCAACCGTTGCGGTGCCAATTAGCTCTACTTCAGAAGCACGAACAGTTAAGTTTCCGCCATTCCCTATGCCAAAAGTAGCAGCCGACACTTGCCCACCATCTCTGAGGGTTAATCGTCTTGCTTCAATGAGTATATCTTTTGCATTTCCCTCAGCCCCTATTTCGACTTGAGCATGTATGCCGCTGTCAAACCGACCATCTGCTGATTCTCCAATCACTTCCACCTCAGAAGCGCGAATTATTAGATTTCCAGCATCTCCTATACCAAAAGTAGAATTATTTACTTGCGCACCATCTCTGATGGTTAACCGTCCCGTTTCGATAGTCATGTCGCCCGCATTTCCCTCACCTTCTTTCGCGACTTGAGCACCCAAAAGGGTGGGGAACCGACTATCTGGTGCATTTCCCCTCAGTTCCACCGACTCAGAGGCGATCGCGGTCACGTTCCCTGCCTTCCCCTTGCCAGTAGTGACTGTCAGTACCTGTCCCCCATCCTGGATAATCAGCGTCTCAGTTGCAATCGTCAAATTTCCAGCATCGCCTGCACCAGAAGTAGAATCCAACACGCGGGCACCATCGCCGCTGACACTCAACCGCTTGGTTGTAATCGTCAAGTCTCCAGCAGTTCCAGCATCAGAGGTACCAGAAAACAAACCACTAAGCAGACCATCTGCTTTTGTTCCCCTCAGTTCCACCGACTCAGAGGCAGTCACAGTTAAAGTTCCCCCAAGACCTTCGCTAAAAGTATTAGATGATACCACTGCTCCATCCCGGACAATCAACTTTCCTGTGTCAATCGTTATATTTCCAGCGGCTCCGGTGCCTTGAGTCTGAGTAAATAAGCCGCTGGAGAACCGTTTATCTGCTGAGGTACCAATCAGTTCCACTTCAGAAGCACGGACTGTTAGATTTCCCGCATCCCCTTTACCAAAAGTAAGAGCCGCTACTTGAGACCCATCGCTGACACTCAAGCGTCCAGTCTCGATAGTCACGTCTCCTGCATTGCCCAGAGTCCCAGAGTCTGCATAGTTCAGGATAAAGCTGTTATTTGCAACTGTCGTTGTCCCTGTAGCATTGAGTGTAATATCTCCCGCCTGACTGCCAACTGCCCCCAAACCAGCCCCTATCCCAGTAAGGAGGACACTGCCTCCCAAAACATCTATATCTTGGGCATCGATCGCAATACTACCGCCACTCCCAGCGGTTACATTAACAAAAGCTCCATTGGTGAGTGATATATCTGCTCGCGCTATACCATCAGGAAAACTCAGGCTACCGTCACCATTCAGCCCTACTATCCCCATTCCGGTTAGTCCCCCCAATTCTACTTGCCCACCCGGAGCCAGCAAAAGCCCCCCATCCAAGCTCACATCGCCGCCTACTAGGGCTAACGTTTTCTCTAGCTGTACTTCCAGGCTAGAGCCTTGCACGCCAATACTCCCCGCCTTCTCCCTAAATCGCAAGCCAATAGGAATATTCACCGTCAACAAGGGTGGCGCTTGGGGATTAGCGGCGCTAAACTCAAAGCCATTATCAAATAAAAGACTATCGGCTGTCGAAGCCACAAAAGAACCCCGCAAATCTAAGCGAGCGTTAGCTCCAAAAAGAATCCCATTGGGATTAATCAGGAATAGATTCGCATTGCCTAAAACACCTAGAGTTCCCAGAATATTAGAGGGATTGCTACCCGTAACGCGAGTAAGAATGTTTTCAATGGCTACTGGGTTGGCAAAATAAGCGCCCCTTCCTTCAGAGATATTAAATTCTTGAAAACTGTGAAACAGATTTGCTCCCCTAGTCGCTCCTCCTTCAATTACGTCGCTGTTAATTCCTTTAATCGTATCCTGTCTAAGTGTAGAACTTTCTGCCCCAAGGGTGCGATCGGGCGTAATTTGTGCTGTGGCGGTCGCGCAGAAGGGAAAACTGCCAAGAGCTACTAGAGAAACAACTAAAAGAAACGATAATTTCTGAGGCATTGCGCTTGGAGACCAGGAGAAGCGATTGAGTTTATCAATTTCGTCTCATATTTTGTGCCAAAGCGTTAATTTTTTAATCTTTTTTTAGCTTTTGTCGCTTAACGCTAGAGAATGAGGGCGATCGCCCTCCACACTTTTCCCGCTAGAATCAAGGGGAATCTGTATTGCATTGGCTTTTTATAACGATTATGACTGAACCGATTGCCGCTGAAAATCAACACTCTTTTGCCTCTTATATGCGACACTATGGCCAAACAGTAGAAGAACAAATAGAAAAGAACAAACCTCTGATGGAATGGCTAAAACAAAAAATAGAAGAAGCCGAAAATCTGACCGAAGAAGAAGTGCAAGTGAATCATGAATATTTAGAAGAACTTAAAGCGACGATTGATAGTTTTAGACCAACAGGTCATAAACTTTTCTCGGAAGAATGATTGTTTTTTTAGATACTGGAGTTTTAGGAATTATTTCTTCTCCTAATGAAAAACAGGAAGTCATCAACTGTCAACAATGGCTTTATCAGTTAATTGTTAGAGGTGTCCAGATTGTTAGTTCCGATCTCTGCGATTACGAGGTCAGAAGAGGAATACTTGTAACTCCTTTTGCCCCTTCTTCTCAACAAGGCATTAAGAATCTTAATGAGCTTGAATCCTTAGTTGACTTTCTTCCAGTCACTCAAGAAGTTTGGAGAAAAGCCGCTCAGTTGTGGGCAGAAAGCCGCCGACAAGGACAGCCTACCGCCGATTCCAAAAATATCGATGCTGATGTTATTATTGCCGCAACTTGCCAGATTCTTCAAGCTGAATATCCTGGACAAAATCTTATTGTTGCTACCACTAATGTTAAACATTTGAGTCGCTTTGTCATGGCTCAGACTTGGCAAGAAATTCGCTTTTAGCGATCGCGATCGCCTCATGGCGCAAGACTTTATTCCTAAATTGATTCTATAAAAATTTTTAATTTTTTAAAGCTTCAAATCGAGACTAAAATACAGCCCGTTGTCGTTCCAAGCCTTTTTGTCTACATCCACATCAACTAGAGGAATCCCCCAATCCAAACGGGCGCTGAAATCGTCCCCCATTTGCCACTGCAAACCAAGACCGACACCCACGAGTGCATTCGGGTCTGGGTCGGGAAAATCGCCATTATTCCAACCAACCCCAAAATCCACAAACGGCACGATCTGCAACACTCCTTCTACTTCCGATACTCGCATAATAGGCAGTCGCGCTTCAACGCTGGCTAGAAAGCCATTATCTGTCAGCAGTAAATCCTGCCGATAGCCTCGGACAGTTCCCAAGCCTCCAATAGAAATTTGCTCTAGTGTTAAAAGAGGGTCGGTTGCAAGCTGGAGATCGGAACGAACGACTAACAAAGTGTCCGGTGCCAGCGATCGCACGTACTGTCCTTGCCCTCGCCAAGCCAAGAAACGGCTATCGGGAAGTCCTTCGCCATTGACCGTCGCACCAAATGCCCCAACGCCTAGACTAAATTGGGAGCGAAGAGCAAACACGTCTTGCGGATTGCGCTTAACCCAGTCTTGGAAAAACCGAATTGCTGAGATGCGAATTTCTCCCTGGTTGTTAGCCCCTGGAGAAAGAGGAAAGCCCTCGCCCAAAATAAAGTTTTGGCTTTCCTGTCGAGATAGGGTCAACCCCAAGGCAAATTCTTCGCTAGGAGATTGGAACAACGGCTGGCGCAGCGTTAGTTCGTAGTAGTGATAGTCTCCAGTAATGTCTAAACGCTCAAACTGGCGATCGATTACTTCATTGTCGCTCAATCCCCCTGCCAGTCTAATCGTACCGTTATAAGGATTGATGGGAATGGTATAGCTGAGATCTAAGGCAGTACTTCCATCCGTATTGGAGAGACTGGCATCGAGACCATCCCCAAAGCCTGCTAAATTTCCTACCGTGAGGCGAACGCCTCGTCGGAAACTGCCTACACTGGGATTGCGTCCGTTATCGGCAAAGGGTGCAAGGGTAAAATAATCTGCCTCTGCGACTTGAACTTCAAGTAAACTCGAATCTGGACGCACCCCAGGCGATAATTCAGCCGAAATGCTTTCAATCAGTGGGTCGAGTTGCAATAGTTGCAGCGCTTCCAGCAGGCGATTTTGATTGAGGGGCTTAGAGGTGGCAACTGCCAAGCGATCGCGCACGTAGTCGGGGTTCAGCCGTCTAGTCCCCGTGATTTGGATATCTTCGATGCCTCCTTCAATAATCGCAATTGTCACTACTGCTTTTTCTGGGAGGAAAGCTTGACCTGCTTCGACGATCGCACCGGAATTGATGTAACCATTCTTAACGTATAGATTGGTCACGGCTTCTTCTGCCTGGATTAGTTCCGCAAAAGTTATTTCTCTTCCGGTAAACTGGGCAACTTCTTTGCTTAATTCTTCATCGTTGAATGCGGTATTGCCGACGAACTCAAATCGTTCAACCCGAATCTTGCCAGGAATTTCCTCAAGCGGTGAAGGCGTTAGCTGTGGGGGTGGAGTTTCGAGGCGGGGCTTTTCGGGTTTTGTTGGCTGTTCTATTGGCGGTTCGGGGGGTCTGGGAGGAATTGGGTTGGGAAGTTGAGATAAATATCCGTTGTCGGTTAGAGATGACTGGTAAGTTTTTATGGATTTCCAATCGGGGCTAGAGACATTGGCAGGGTAGGCTGCTGCTTGAACGGTACTCGCCACAACCATTAGGAAAACTGGTACGATCGACCGATTTTTCTGAAAGATCTTACATAACACTGAATTTATTAAAGTCTTAAAAGAGAGTATCTTCTTTTTATCATGAGATAAGCCCTAAAAATTCTTTTGTCAAACAGAGCGATCGCCTGTTAATTTCTAAACCATTAAACAGTATCCGATCGACCCTTCAAATATTTCTTTTAAGACTTTTAACTGCCTTGCTGTTGATAGTAGAGCGTTACATCTTCGCCGCATCGATCTGCAAGATAAGACAAACACTTAAAGCGAAGACCAATCACTTGCTCGTAAAGAGGATTCAGCTTGCATAACGGTGGAATGTGAAAGATAGAGTGACCAAAAAGTTTGATATCCCGTTCAAAAGGACACTGAGCAGGAATGATTTTGCACAACAACCGAGCCAACTTGGGGTTATGAATCTCTACATTCTCTAGCCACAGACGCATTGGTTGTAGCAGATCGATCCCAAAACTGGTTTGATTTAAGGTAGTCATAGGTTAAATCTCCTCAAGTAACCTTCACTCAAACCTATGTCTGACCAAATTACTCTTATGCAGTCTAATGTCCTCGCGCTGGGTGCGACTTCATGACTTGAAAAGCGCCACACATTCAAGAAACAGATCGTAAAACTCTTATCAGTCAATTCTGCGTAGGTGCGATCGCGTGAGAGATATCTTTAAGCGAGTCTAACTTATCAGGGTTGACTTAGCAGCAAGAAAACCATTGATGGGTTCCGAATGGGTTAATCCGGTTAAGACTTAAAAAACTGCATAGGTGCGATCGCCTCAGATATACGTTAGCTCGAATCCAGGCTTCAGTTATAAAAACTGAGCCAACTGAAAAAATTGTCTATCTAATTACAAGGAGATAACTATCATGACTAATTTCCTATTAACAGGCGTAACTGTTGGATTCCTAACTGCTGCATCCCCCTTCTCAGAAGATGCATCCCCATTCCTGCAAACATCCCCAACTAACCCAACGCCACCCGCTGTTGAGTTAGGGATGGTCGATCGCGCGGTTGGTGAAGCATCCGAAAGCTTACTGTTAGCTGGCTTCTATACTGATGACGGCTACTGCTGGACATCGACTGGCGAGGTTACTAACCCAAATGGAACTGTAATCTATCGAGGAACTCCAAACAGTTGTAGCTAGACAATCATCGGGCGTTGCTGGCAGGGAAGATAATCCGGCATACTACGAATTGCTTACAGATTGTTTGCAGGCTGCCAACCAGCAACGCTGCCTATTTTAGGTTCAGATGCATTTCAGATGCATTAGCTTAAAGATTTCTATTTCCATAACAGAAATTAAATAATGGAGGTTCAGTGAAACTATGCTGAATAAAAATGATTCTTCACCAGTATTCCCAATCGTCTGTGCAGCGATGATAATCGGTACGCTAACCATCCCATTTACGCACAAATCCGCATCACAATCGCATTCTAACTCCGATCCATTCGCGGCATATGACAGGTTTGAAGAATGTATGTACGGTTCAAGTCGGAATCCCTTAAATACGCCTTCAAGCTTTGAACAAATTTTAGCGTGTAAATCTCAATTTAATTCTGAAATGAACGAAAGATAAATATCTGATTCGAGACTGTATTGAATGCAGAAATACGATCGCTGGTACCAGTAAATTTGTAACAGATTCCTAAATATGGAGTGCAACTGGAATTATGTTCGCTAAAAGCAATTCACCAACAATCCTAGTTGCTTGTGCAACAGTATTAATGGGCGCATTAGTCAGTTGCGATCGAGCCGAACAATCACCTGTTTTTCCTCCAGAAAGAGGCGGGGAAAGGATATCTAATCCAGTGTCAAAAAAGGAGGAGATTTGTGAGGAAGAAGCAGCAATCCGCCAACGATATTACAACCAATGCGTGGAACAAAGAAATCAAATGGAGGGTGGTGTTGGTACGACTACGCCCTGTGAAGATTGGTTACGAACCCCAGCCGCGTGTTTATGATGACGCTACCAACTATTGATTTGGCTACAAAACTGTCATTAAAGCATGTTCCAATCGCAGGGGAATTGATGATTTATGTATAGCGATCTTGAGGCGATTTGGCAAATAACACTTACTCGACCTCACGTCATTGAAATCAAAAACACAGGTGGCTTTTTTCAAGATAAATTCAGAGTCATTGTCGATGGAATTGAAATTTTAAATAAACTAATCTTTTTAGGTTATGGCTCGCACTCATTTATCTTGGATGATTCTCTTGTAGAAATCCGTTGGTTTGTCAACTATTTTTCGGGGAAAATAGATTCCATTGTGCTGATGCAAGACAAGATAATCCTTGCTCAGTATGGCAGCGATCGCGCTGCCCGTAAAACTTTTATTTCTGCTTGCGATCGAGCATTTTTATCCAATCAAAATAATGAGGAAAAAATGGAGAAGAATGAAACAGGAATTATGATGCTAGCCTTATTAATTACTACTAGCATTATTGGCGGCGGTATTTGGTGGCTTAGTCATAATTTTGACTTTTTTGAACGAGATAAAAATCCAACATCAATTTCTACACCTTTACCAACAACTAATCCAAATGAATCAACAGAAGAAGGAGCGGATGGGCTTCCTTCTCCCGAATCAGAGATATCCGAGCCATTTTCGACTGGAGATCGACCGACAGTTCAACCCATTGAAACTCCTGTTCGGACTCAATCAGACGAGCTTCCAGCCTATGTTAATGGATACCTAGTATGGAGAGGGAAACAAATTCCCGTTGATTGGGGAGAAATGCCATACTATTTCCAAATCGAGAGGATCGATGTAGAAAAAAAAGAAATGCCAAACAGTGGCAAGCTAGTTACTGCCATTACTTTCATTGTTACAGCTAGACGTGAGGTGTTTTATTCTGACAGTAGTTTTTATATTAAATACTATGACTCAGACGGAATTGAAGTTAGACCTTCTAATCTAGGGCTTCCACAGGTTGAGTACAATCCCAGGATTAGGCGTAGTCGCAAGCGTAGTAGAGCATTCTTTCCCATTCCAGAAGGCGATGAACTTTCCCAGGTTAATGTAATTAAGCTCGAAGGAAGCCCCTAGATCGAGAATAATCCAATCCAATTTATCTGTCTTGAGTGCGTCGATCTATCCTAATAAAAGCATCTTTGAGGGAGAAAGAAATCGATCGACGAATACCTCTTAGGACTAGAACATCTCAAGTCGCTGCATTACTCGTGGCAAGAATGCCAGCAAATGGAGGACATCTATTTAGATCATCGGAACTACCGCATCAGGTAAGAAAGCAGGACTGTTTACTAAAGCCGATGAGACAAGCGCGATCGCCATCTATTCTCCTAGTTCATGCACGTAAGCGGGTCGGGGAGAGAGTCGATCGAGTAAAACCCGATCGATTGTCCAAAATTGGGCAGATTCGCTTTCGGCAACTGCTAGAAAGGAAGCATCATAGAGGGTTGGGAGTTGATACTGCTGTGCAAGTTCCCAGGATCTCATTCTAACCGACTCCTCATTGATGTAGTCTATGGGGAAATTACAAAAGTCCTCATAACAGCCTTGCGCTTGCTCTGCCGTCAGCAAATCCATCCTGATTTTTTTTCGCAAGACAGACCCGATTTCTGCCCAAGCAAAGGCGGGAGCCACTAAACGGGCAGCCCCTGAAACGGCTTCTAATACCAGAGTATCTGCCTGGGGTTCGTGTTCGTCTGGGACGAGGTAGGACACTAAAACGCTGGTATCTAGACAGAAAACTCTATTCACGCCGCCCTTCTCCTTTTCTAAGAGCGCGAATCAGTGCGGTAGCATCTGGCTGTACGCCAGTTTTCGCCTTAATTTCAGCCCGCCTAGCCACAATGCTCTCATGGGCTGAGAGTGCACGCCTCCGTTTCACCTCTCGCTCTACTGCTTCTACCACTAGCTCATTGAAGGATTCCCCACCATATTTTAGCTGTTTGGCTTGACAGACTAACTTGGCAGGAAAGCGGATGGTAACGGCTTCACGTTCCATATCGATCTATCTAGTAACTTAATTGTGATATCATTTATTGTAACCTTTTTGCGATAGCAATGGTTCGCTCCGCCTCTCTAATCGCGCTTGAATCTCGCCTGAGACGTTGGAGAGAAAATTGTATTCGGTACACTGTTCTATTGCGTTTCCAGATCCGTCAGTTCAGGGGCAAGGCGATCGCGCTGGGTGCGACTCCATAACTTGAGAAGCTCCGCCTCCGAGAGGTTGAAGTTTTTAAAGACTGTGCATTTAGGAAATAGTTGGCAAACTCTTATCAGTCAATTCTGCATAGGTGCGATCGCGTGAGAGATATCTTTAAGCGAATCAGACTACAGGAGTACTGAGATGGATATAGTCAAAAAAGTAGCGGATAGAATCGCTAATGGAGCAAACTACCTAGCCGACGAGGCAGAAAAGCGGATGAACTACTCCAGAGGCTTTAAAGACGGATATAACGACCGACCTCGTAATCGTTTTTTTGAGAATCTCAGCGATTATCAAGAAGGATACGAAGCAGGACGTAAACAAGCTCAAGCAGATACGAAATCTCCTTCCCTATTACCTCGTTCTTTCCAAAAGCCTAATGAGGATTAACCTCTAAGAAACTTGAGAAATTCCTGGCTGAAAAGCCAGGAGTAGTTTATACAAGGAGTTGTCATGAGTAATAGATTCAAGCTTATATCTCGTCGAATTTTAGCTGAGAGGGGTTCTCCTTTGAGATTTGGGAATCATGTCGGTGTTTACGATGAAAGATACGAAGAGGTTTTAGACCTTGGCTTCAATGAAGAAGACAATTCCATAATTATTAGAATTAGTTCGCTTGAAGAATTTAAACAAGGGGAACAAGTCAGATTTGAGTTAATAGAAGGAATGAGTTCTGAATCGGAAATTGAAAGTAGGTGGCACGCAATATCCTCAGCGTGGAAAAATAGCGAATTAAACCATCTTAAATTCAATCTTTATTCACTAAATTGTGAAACTCTGGCGTACTTCGTGCTGACAGGCAGAGAAAATACTCCACAAGGGGAAGAACTCAACGATTTAATCGGGGAGATGCTAGTTGGATCATTAAGAGGACTGGCTAATATTCTGAGGAGCTGGTCTTCTGATTGATTAGTGATAAGCACATGGAGAGTTGAAATACTATGTCTGAGCCGCTTCAAGAGAATTTGCAGTCACACGTCAAGGAAATTGCGCGTCCACGAGATCCCTATCTTGCCAATGGTGGGCATTTTTACGTCCAAGAATATATTCGTCAAGAGTTAGCACAATGGGGGGAAGTAGAGGTACATGAATTTCAAGTGCGGGGTAAAACCCACCAAAATTTCATCCTCGATTTACCCAATGATACCAATACTCAGAAACCACCGATTTTAATTGGTGCACACTATGATGCGGTTATTGGTTCTCCTGGTGCTGACGACAATGCTACAGGTGTAGCTGTATTGTTGGAATTGGCAAGAATCTTTGCTGCTGAACCAGGACATTATCCTTTGAGGTTGGTGGCATTCGATCTTGAGGAATACAATTTGCTAGGTAGTTTTTGCTATGCCAGCAAATTACGACGACAAGAACAGCCCTTACGTTTAACCATTTCTTTAGAAATGTTAGGTTATTGCAACCATAATCCCGGTTCGCAACAATACCCTCCTGGCTTAAATTTTTTCTATCCTAGCAAAGGTGATTTCATTGCCTTAATTGGCAATTTGCCTACCTTACTTGACCTAATTCATATTAGTTACCACATTAAAAACACAGGAATCCCTTGTGAATGGCTTCCAGTGGCGATAAGGGGTTTGCTGCTTCCTGATACTCGAAGAAGCGATCATGCTCCTTTTTGGGACAACGGCTATCCAGCCATTATGGTCACTGACACAGCCAATTTACGAAATCCTCATTACCATCAGCCAAGTGACACCATCGATACTGTAGATTTTGAGTTTTTAACAGGCGTTTTGAAGGGTCTAGCTACTGGTATTAGAAACATAAGATGAAATTGAGAGAAAAAACATGGATGTCAAACATATTCACTTTATTGGTTTCGACTTAGGACACGGGCAAACCGCACTTGCATCTATCCCAACCCACGCTTCTGCTCGCTTGGAAATCCTTGAGATTAATAATAAAAAGGTTCAGACCACAGCATTTAAGCGCAGCGACGATGGAAAAATTGCTACAGGCGATCGAGCTTTTAATAGCGTTGTTGAGCCTCCGAATCAACTCTGTATTGCTTTCAAAAAAAGAGCAACTTCAGAGCCTGAGTACAGAAAAAATATGCAAGAGTATTATTACTCAACCCTTCAGCATCTCCAGGAAACTAATCAAGTGCCTCAATGGCATGACAGAGTTATTATCATCGGTTGCCCCTCCGAGTGGAAGCAAAAAGAACGCGAATCTTATCAAGAGCTTTTCAGTAATCCCCAATTTCCAAAGCCTGAAGTTGTTTCTGAGTCCCGTGCTGCTCTTCTCCATGTCATGGAACAGCAGGGAAAAACTCTCACCAAGGCGGATCTTGATGACGGGGCTGTGCTGGTCATTGATTGTGGCTCTTCTACCACGGATTTTACGATTATTCATGGTTGGAATTCAGAAGAGCCATTAAAAGATTTTGGGGAAGACCTTGGTGCTTCTTACTTTGATGAAGAAATTTTCAAATACTCAGTAGAACAAAATGAAGATGCAGCTAATCTCATTGCTTTGATTCAAGCAAATGCCAATCTAGTGCCCATAATGAAATACCTCTGCCGACAAGCGAAAGAGAAATATTTTGATGCTCCAGATGATTTCGCTGAAGACAATGTTTCGGTTGGCTATCGACGGATTGGGAATACAATTTTCGAGCCATTGGTTAATGGCGTGCTGATGAATCAACTAATTCACCAACCGCTTGCTAATTCTCAATATTCATGGATTCAAACTTTCCAAAATCTCCTTCAAAGAGCTAAAAATGAGATTACCACGCGGGGATATTCTCTAAGAGCCATACTGCTTACAGGTGGAGCTTCTCGTATGGGTTTTATTAGAGAAAGCATTAAGCAAATATTTCTTCAAGAAAACCCAGAAATCAAGTTTCAACAAGATCCAGAGCCAGAATTTTCAGTTGCTAGTGGATTAGCTCGATGGGGAAGGCGACGATATCTAATCGAATCTTTCCGTGAGAATACCAAACGTGTCTTTGATGAAGAAATGCCTGAGCTAATTGAAAAACACAGCAGTGAGTTTCTAGATATCCTTATACCTAAGCTCATGGATACAGTTATTCCTCTATTTGTTATTCCGGGTCTATTTGATTGGAAGCAAGGAAAATTCGAGACGACTGAAGTTCTTCAGAAACAAATTAAGCAACAAACTAATCAGTGGTTGCAAACATCTGAAGGAATAGAACTTATAGCTTCAGTCGGTAACGAGTGGTGGCATAAGGGGGTTGGCAAGGAGTTTTTATTTTTTATAGATCCTCTGTGTAGAAAGCATGATGTACCTACAGGTTCAATGGATCTTAAAATTCCTTTTCGTTCAGAAAGTTTTTTCGATCCAGAATTTCCTTTCCCTATTCCACTAGAGCCACTAGTCAGATTCATTGGTTACATTATTTTTTGGGTAATTGTGTGGGCATTACCTTTAGGTGGTCCGATAATCGCCGCTTTTATCACTTTCTTTGCCAAGGATGAGGTTGACAAATTTATTGACCTGAGCATCAAGAAAATTAATATGCCAAAGTTGCTAAGAACCACTGTTAATGATACGGAGATTGAGAGTCTCGATCTTAAACGGCACGAAATTGCGAACAAAACACGAGAAATGATTAGTAGTGATGATAAAGCTATGAAAAATATCACCTCGCAAATTCTCAAACACCTACGTACAGAAGTCGAAAAAAAGGCTGATGAAGCTAGTCGTTTTATTCAGTAAAAAAGCAAAAATTAAGAACAGTAAAAATAATTAGGAGTCAGCCATGTTTTTTAATTGGTTCGGAAATAAATCCAACAAATACGAAGATTACTACGACAAAATAATTGCATCTCCGATACCAGCATTAGAAAGAGAGATAGATAAATGTCTAGAAGACTTTACGAACGAAAGACGAGAACTCAAAAAATTTCGTCAAGATATTGATGAGCAAATAAAACAGATAGAAGAAACTCAGCAAAGGCAGCGATATCTTTTTAACAGTCTCGGAGAACTATTATCTCAAAACAATATTCCAGTTACTCCTCAAAATATTAAGTGGGTGATGCAACAAATCCAAGCTCAACCGAATGAATATTCTTTTGTTGAGCAACAAATGATTTATTGGCGCAAACATCATCTTGAGTTAGCTATTAGACAAATAATCCAGAAACTCCCTTATCCTCCACCTGTGGTAGAACAAACAGTAGCTTGGATGGTACAACAGGTAAACGCTCAACAAAATGAAATCCTCTTTATTCAACAGCAAATGCTTTATGAACGCCAAGAATATCTAGCTCACATAATTAGATATGGCTTACAAAATATTGGTCGTCCTATCCCAGTGAATTTACCCAATATTAACGGATTGATACAGTATATTAATACTCACTTTCAATGTCAATGCCAACCAGATGAAGGTTCTTTTTTTGGCGAACAAATGCAACTTTATTGGTCAGGACAACCCCTACCAATCGACCGCAAAAGTTACCTTAAAAGTTGTACGCTTGAATTCTTCTACAAAAGAGTTGCTCATTATCACAAGAGGTCGGGAAGAAGTAGAAATCTATCCTATCAACAAGATTTAGCTGCTATTGATAGACAGAAAGAAGTAAATGCCTATCACAAATATCTGGATGAAAAACGCCTAGTTGAACACCTAGAAAATACTCAAAGGAATTGGGAAGGATTAGGAAGTAGCTTAAGCCGGGATTTGGCTAACGAACAATTAGAATTGCGTAAAAGATGGGAAGCTGCAATGCTGGCAGCAGATTCTAGCGAACAATTTAGTCAAAATGCCGCAAAATTCCAGAAGTTAGCAGAAGAAGAAGAAAGGAAATTAAAGTATTATGAACAGCTAAATATTGACGTTTTTACTGAAGGTTTAGTTGATTTTATTCTCACAGAACCATTAGATTAAATTGGGAGAAAAAGTATGTCTGAGAAATTACCGACAGACAATAAAAGATTAGTTAGCAAATTAGTTCGATCTGCTAGCGAACTAAAATCGAAAGTATCGGCAGTAATACAGTCATCTTAACAGGCAGAAATCTTGATTAATTTCATTGAACAACGCATTCATCAATTAGGTGATTCTCTCCGTGACGAAATGCACCAGATTTCTGAAAAGTATCGCTCTGAAATGGAGCAAGTATACCTGCAAAAACAGCAACAATTACGCCGTGAAGCCATGTATCAGTGGTTCATTACTTTGGCTTTACTAATAGCAATGATGGCGAAAAATAGTATCTTAAATTTTTAAAGAAAAGCTAATTTTGTAGTCATGAGTCAGCAAATACAAAGTCAGATTGAACAAATCACCCTTCAAAGGTATCGAGAACTTATCCAAGGGGGTGCCATCGTAGTTCAGGATTGGTACGGTACAGTACATCTACAACAAATTCTCAATCAGTTTGCTTCTGCAACTGGAGCAAGGGCACGTTTCTTCATAGTAGATGCCCCACTTCAAATTCTTGCTCAAGCAGCAGACGGATGGAATGCAGAAAGTTTAGCTGATGGAACCTTTATTTTTAATTACGATTTGCTAAATGCCAGTTGGTCAATAGCAGAAGGATACGCCTGCTGGCGCGCAGATCCATCTTTTAATCTGAATTATCATTTTTGGCTGATAGCTCAGGCTTTAAGGAGCGACTTTGATATTATGCCCCCTACCGATATATTTGGGCAACTCCAGTATCAAACAAGCCAGATCTTTCGAGACATGATTGCTTTTGTTGCGGCACACGAACTTGCCCACTTTATCAAACATGATTTGGCAAGGAAATTAGTAGAAGCATCGTTGACGGGAAGTACTCCAATTTCCGCCATGTTTTTCAGTCGGGGACTCGAAATTGAAGCTGACCTTCTTGGTTTGAGTCTCCTTGTACAGGCAGGATATGACCCGCGTGGGGCATTATTATCTCTTGCTTTTATGGACTATTTGGACAAGTTTACGGGCAGACAGCCTCATCCTTTAGATCCCCATCCACCAGCTAGCGATCGCTTCACGATCGTCCAGCAATGGCTGACTAATAATGGATTTCCACTTCCACAGATTTTTGAGCGGATTCATATATAGCTAAATCCCTAGATAAATCTTTAGAAGTTTTTGCAACACGACCCTAGAACTCAGGTTTTCCTCTAACTTGGCTCACTGACTAATCTCAATGTCGCTAGATTCGCATAGATAGCTCAAGACTTCTTGGGCATTGCGAGTCAGAGTAGGAGACGGATTTTTCACAGAGTAGATTTCCTGCAAAGCATCCGACCAAAGACCTAGTTGGGCAAAATAGTTAGCGCGTTGTAAGGCGATTTCCTCGACAGTGGCTCCTGCTGTTTTCAGTTGCGTTTCCAGTTCCGCCAGTTTAGAGGCGATATCATTGCGCTCTTGGGACTCCATCACTTGAAAAGTAAAGCGCTGCCGATGGGAAGACGGAACGACCAATTCCCAATCGTAGATTTTACCAGGCTGCAACGCCTCTCCGGTATACTTAACACTTTGAAATTTTGCCGTTTGAGATTGTGCCGTGACAGTCTGACTCCACAACAGTTCCTGCTCGCGATCGGGATTAAAAGGACTGTAAAGGCGAATTTTGATACTTGGTGCCGTTCCTTGCCAGAGAAACAGAGGGCGATCGCTCCAGATGATATTTTTTTCTCCTAGCAAACCGGGGGTAATCTCGCAGACATTCCCTCGTGAGGTTAAGGCAGGCTCGTTCCGTTTCGATTTCAATAATTCCCAAAGAACTGCCCAGACTGAGTTCTGCTCGCTTCCTCTAGTTTCTGTTGAAGTGTTGGCATTGCGAACGCGATCTCTAGTTTCTACTGAGGACTCAGAATTCGGCTGAGCAAAGGCACTGAGAATCAATCCAGAGTAGAAACAGGCGGTAGCTGTGGCAGCCAGTAGCAATATAGACGCGATTTTCTGGCTGGGTTTTCGAGTTGAGGTCAACGACTTGATATTAACCATGAGATGTCCTCCTCAAAGTCGGCAAAACATAAATCCAAAAGGCTACTGACGGCAGAAACCAAGGCAGCAATACCGCAGCAGAGATATAAACCTGTAGTCCAATGAGAATATAAGCGGCTGTAGCGCCAGCTAGCCCAATTGCCCACTGCCATCGATCTCTGTACTGTTTCCTCAGCACCAGTGTGGCTCTTTTGCCCAGCAAAACTGCTATGCCGATCGCCCAAAGATCGGGAATGGGAACGACTAATCGCTGTGCCAGCAAATGATGAATCATGTAAGCAAGGGCTTCAGATCCCGCGAATTTGTCTGGGTTGGTTGCCGCAGAAACCCGCCGTTTTCGCCAGTAAGCAACGGCTAGAGGCGCTGGGAAATTATCTGCCCCAGGTATGATTCCTGCTTCGTCATATCCTCCTGGGGCAACGATCGCGATTTGCTGCTCGAACCGATCGCCTGCTAAAGTATCGACATTATCATCGAGTAACTGCCAAGCGGCAATGCGATCGTAAACCAAGTCTGGGGGAATCGAAAAGTCATTGATAGGTCGCAACCAAAGTTGACCAAAGTTTTCGGCAAAGCTGCTTATCGGGTGAAGCCGTGTTTGGCGTAAGAAGGCAACAGTATCGTTGGGTTTATCTCCCTCGTTGAGATAATTAAATACTTGGGTACGAAAATCGCTTCGGTTATTTAATCGCGGTTTCGGCAAATCAGAGGCAAAAGGGTCTTGATTGAGTGCGTAAACTACTGCCAGCAGATAGGCAAAGGGACAAGTCTGGTAACAATCTGTTTTTGCAGGTAAAAGTCTGACATATTGGGGCAAGGCATTAGTATAACCTTCGAGACTCCAATAACGTTTCGCAATGCCAGTTTCAGGCGCTCCCCCCACTTCTTTTCCATTATCCAACTGAGCTGCAAATACAATCCAAATGCCTTTCCGATCGACCGCAGTGCGGATAGATTGTGAGAGTAGGCGATCGTTCCCAGGTCTGTCTAGAAGATAATCGATTCCTACAACTTTGGCATCTAAGGCTGAGAGTTTGTCAATCAAACTAGCTAGATAGCTGCGATCGATTGGATTGGGATCGGAGATCCCCGCTTTCTGAATTGACCGCTCGTCGATCTGAACCAACAGGACGGGGGGTAATGCCGCAGGTGGAATTTGTCCCGTGACATCGCGGTAGATTGCCTGGATTAAGACTCGCCCTTCTAATAAAAAGTCCTGTACGGGGGGAAATAAGCTCAGTAGTACTAACGATCCCAGAGCGATCGCTTCTCGGCGCGTGGGCAACCACTGTTTGAGCCATTGCCTAAAGCCAAAAGGTTCAATTTGAAATAGATCGGCATCGGGATGACAAAATAAGGAAGGAATGAGGTAAGCAGAGGGATAGGTAAGGTTCTGTTGCTGCTTGAGATATTGACAGGCTGCCAGCAGGGCATCGCACACGTCTTTGTATTGGGTTAAGAGTTGCAGAAACCGCACCAGAAAGGCTTGCGCGACTCGATTGTGGATTGGCTCCCGCATCACTGCCACTTGGCTTAGTCCCAAGTCAATCAGCGAGGCAGCCATACTGAGTCCCCGACAGGAGTTAAAGAGAGCAAATTGAAGTCCTCGCTCTTTGGCTAGCTGTAATTGTGGCGCAATTTCACTGACGAACATTGACGCGCCAGGGGCGATCGCTAACTCTCCTCCAGTAATGGCAGTTTCATTGCTATGTCCGGCGAAAAATAAAATATCCCAACCCCGTTCGTCTGCGATCGCCTCACAAATCTGCGCCTTGAGTTCGGATATGGCTTTTCCGGGTTGCCAGCCAACAAATTGAATCTCTGCCACGGAGACTAACGATCGCAAAGCTTGCCGATCCCCTTGAAAGTTCAGTCCCGTGTCATCGCCTAAAATAGCTAAGACGCGAGTTCGACCGCGACGAAATCTCTGACGCTGGGGAGTCGTTTCTGCCCGGATGTTAACTGGAGTGCGAGCAAAGCGAATGGCGACCGTCCCGGTAAATTCTGTTCCAATTTCCCAAGCTTCCCAAGGAAATCGCTCTAGCTCAATTGGGTTACAAGTGAGGAAAACATCGACGCAGCCGCCACCGAGCTTTGACTGGACGGGCACTTGCTCTGCTAGGCGCTTAGCGGCACGGGCAATCTCAGTGCGAATTTCAAAGAGTTCTTGACAGCGAAGCCAGCGATGAAACTCAGACAGCAGCATGGCTTCCGCCTGCACCAGTTGGGCATGGCGCTCGACGGTCGCTCCGCTGCCAGAAGCTTCCACTCGCGATCGCAACGCCGTTTTATAAAAGCCCAGATAAGCTCGCTGCCACTCCTGATACAGTTTCGTCAGTGCTTCTGGATAGGACAAGGTAGCGCAAAGCTGTTGTCCTCTACCCCAAGACAGCTCAAAAAGACAAGCTCGATCGATTTGTTGGACTTTGAGCCGAAAAATAGAGCGAAGCATTATTGCGATTCTTCACGAATAAAGGCAAAGGACGGCAATGTAAGGGTTTCTCCATCCATCAAGACAAGGGTCACTAGAAATTGCTCGTTCAATGCGCCGACGACACGAGTATAGAGATAGGTATCCCCTGGGTTAGGCTCTACCTCGACTAAAACATTCGTTAGCTCGCTGACTCGTAATTTGAGTCCTTGGGGCAGCTCGTTCCCAGACCGCGTTCCTAAGATTAGCAGCAACGTCCACTCCGATTGAATGGGAATAGACCAGGTGACGGCGTACAATCGCAAGAGATTCTCAGCTAAAGTCAAGTCTCGGTAAGCGCCACGCGCCTGGGTAGGGATTTCCATGCCCCTACTTCTTAACTGGGCGATTATCGCCCCGAACTCTTCAGCAGGCGATTCAACGACAGTATCTCTCAGGGAACGTAGGGGTACTGTAGCCAAATCCGGGGGCGGAAGTACCATCCAAGATAGATTCTGGGCGAACTCGTCTAGCTCGTCCTGTAACCACAGCCATACATTCACGACTTGTTGGGTTAGGTTTTGTAAGATTTGTGAAAGTTGACCGATCGGTTGTGCTTCTGTTTGCAGGCAGTATAGCCAATCTAGTAGCTCTGGACTGCTCAGCAGTGCCGCTCCCTGCTCCCAAGTCAATACCTTCCACAAGGGGCGATTTGGAGATTGTAGCTGTGGGATTAGAGGTTCTAGTTCAGCTTGTATCCCCGATAGAGACGCTAAGCGATTAGTTGGTATCGCAGGCAGAGGGATGGCAGTCGGTTCCAAACAGCGCAGGTAGAGCAACAAGCGATCGGGATCGCGATCGAACCATGCGTATGGCAGCTCGTAAGTCCAGTCTGGCTCGGCTTGTAAGTTAGCAGATTGCAGACGGTCTACGAGTTGGTCGTGGCGGATGAAGCTCTTAATTGTGGCTTGTTCCTGCTCTTCTCGAACCTCTACCAGCACATAAAAATGGGCGGCATATTCTGGCAAGTCAATGGCTGCTCTTGGGAAAGCGATCGCTTCATCGATTAGGGTTCCGGTTGCCAGCAAGCAAAGTTTAAACTCGCCCACCTCTAGATTACAATCCGCAGCGATCGCGTTGGCATACTGCGGCTGCAATACAGTACAGTTTTCCGAGTTGACCCGAAGCTCTGCTGCTCGCTCGCTCAGCCACTGCTCGAAACCAAATAACGCTAAAGCATTGAGATAGATTTGCCATTGCCGGAATTCATTCACAATTTGGCTGCTGAGTTGTACGGCTCGGTCAATCTTGTCCGATTCGAGGAAAATTGTCTCTACGGGCAAGGATTCAAAGTCGAGCAGAAGGTCAGTCGGATCGTTAGGGAAGTTAGTCATGGCGAGTTTCTCCTGGCTTCGAGGTGGCGACAGAGACGCTGGGCAAAAAGGCTGCTGGAAGAGCGATTTTTAGCCATGCTGGCTTCTGTTTCTGCTTCTTCGATTGTGGCAGCAATCTGTTCGTCAAGAGCAGCCTCAACTTTTTGAAGTCGGTCTGGATGAGTATAGGTCATGGCTGTTTCTAAGGTGCGATCGCGCAAATCCTTTAACATTTGCTGCCGGATATCAGCCCGAAATTCCTTGAGCTTGAGCAGACGACTCACTTGATACTGTGCCTGCAAACCGACAACAGAAGCAATTTCACCCATAGACTGTCCCTGACAGTGAAATAATTCGAGGGCAGTCAGAAATTGCCGCGCTATCTGAGATCCTTTGTCCTGTAAACAACTGAACCGAGCCTGAGTTACCTGCTCTATAGCCCGATCCAAGCAGCTTATGAATTGCTGGCGGTAAAATGTCAAAAATTCTGCTTGCTCGTTTTCTTCTTCTGAGTCACTGGTAGGGGCAGATGCCTGAAGGCGCTCGGCGATTAACTGAATTTTAGGGCGATCGAGGGATTCTTGAGCAGTAGACCCTCCCCTGGCGTAAATGCGATACTGACGCAGGCGCTCTGCTAGGTCTTGCAAGCGAGACATAGTATTTTCTGGCAAAAGAGTAAGGTTGGCTGTTTGGCGATTCAGATGAGCGATTTGTTGTAGTTGCTCCCTTGAGGGGGGCTGGCATTTCCCCTTGACCCCAGAGGAGCGCTGCTTGAGGCGATCGCGCCGATAGATAGCGTGATAGCTCTCTAGCAGAAGGCAAGCATGCTGAATTTGAGCTGGCGCAAGATTGTGAAATCCCGCCAAAATTCGCTGTAATTGCTTGGGAGCCGTGTCATTGAGGATTGCCCAGTCGCTGACCAGATAAACGCCGCGTTCTAACAAGAAGGCATTGAGTTCTCGATGATGTTTTACGAGTCTCGTCGTCCAAGTGGACAAGCTCGCGCGTTCCGGGTCAAAGGTTTGCAAAATCTCAATAGCCAGAGATTTGTATGCTCTTGGAGAGCTTGACGATCTCAAATCATCCAAAATGTCATCAAGGACAAAAGGAAACAGATCGTGACGAGTAAAGCCATGTTCGCTGCCAAATTGAACTTCAAGCTGAATGCAAACTTGCTCGATCTGACCGGAGATAAAGCAGCGCAAACAACGCTCAGCATTGAGAGGATTGGTGTCTTCCCCCAAGGGAGCTTTGGCAGCATCGCGGCGTAAAGCCAGCAGTTGGCGTTGAATGATTGAATCCGCCACGTCTACTTGAGTTGCCAATTCGGGAAATTGCTGCTGGAAAAACGCTTTAGCTGAGGCAATTTCTTCAACTTTGCGCCTTCCGGTAGCATCAAGTCTCGCGAGTCTCCAGTATCTCGATGCAGCACCCACAGTTATTAGACCTAGCTCGGACTAATTACATAATGAAACCTCCTGCGGCTAAGCGATCTAAGCTCTTAACTTTTGTTTGTAGTCGTTTTCTTGACCGAGGTCTTTTCTGTCAGCCTTACCTATCTCTAAACGCGCCGAGCTTATGCAGCTATTAATCTGCATAGAGCAACAGAGCAAGTAAGATGGCATCGCATTTATGCTTATCCTCTCTGAATTGACAGTTCTACAGCAAGCGCATAGAGCTTTTTTGCATATCCTTTACTCGTTTGGAGAGAAAGTCAAATAGCCGCTAACCAAATAGGACCTATTTTGCCACAGCCGCCAATCTAGGACTAATTGTGAATTGTGAATTGCGAACCGACGCGGACTCTCACGAACTGGAGGAGCATCGGCGAATGGTATCAGTAGTATCGTGTCGCTTGCGATAGTTTGAGCTGAAGTAGTCTTTCATCGCCCAACTTTTGCCGCAGAGTTGGCTTAAAGGGTGACGCATTAAGGGTGCGAATAATCTCTGCCGCCACAGCTTTGGCTAATAGTGGCGGTACGGAATTGCCAACCTGTCGAAATCCATGCCATTTGGTCGCATGAAATCTAAACCAGTCGGGATAGGAATGCAGCCGTGCTGCTTCTCTGACCGTAATACATCTTGGCGTAAATGGATGAATTGGTCTGGCAGAGGTAAAAGCCCCATTATACTTATTGGTTCCGGCTCTTAGCGTGTTACAAATCCCATCGGGATGCAGCTTGTGGAAACGACTGATCTTTTCGGTTTCGCCGTGACGAGTTTCTTGAAAGCGTTTAATCGTTTCAGCAGTGTGTCTGGTTCGTATGCTTGAGGAGAGAATTTGCAAATTATATTCGCGATCGTATGAATAATCATCTTCCAACTGTTTGATGCCGCGAAGGATGAGAGCATAATGACTAGAACCCTTGCATTCAGCGATAACCCAGTCTTTTCTTAGTAATTCTGGATAATGTTCTACTTCAGGCAAATCTCCGATGGCATCCCACACTGTCGGGGCAGTGGGTAGATTGGATAATTTTTTATATTTGAAGTTATTTAACCGAACTGGTTGAGTGATTGGCTGAGGGTATTTGGGTAATTCAAAATCCTCTCTTGCTCCCAGGAGAAATAATCTTTCGCGAGCTTGTGGAACTCCGTAACAAGCGGCATTGAGAACTTGATAATTTTTTTGTACTTGGTAACCTTGAAGCTGAAATTCTTGTATCAAAGTTTCGAGGATTTTTTGTTGTTTTCCAACAGCCAATCCCCGTACATTTTCCATGACGAAAAATTTGGGTTTTAACTCCAAAACTACTCTCAGAAACTGAAAGACAAGGGAGTTGCGCGGATCGTCAACTACTCGTTTGCCAATTAGTGAAAATCCTTGACAGGGAGGTCCTCCAAAAACTACATCGATATCGCGATCGCCAATTGCCGATTGATTTCTAATTTCTGCTCCCGTTATTTTAGTTATATCTCGACATAAAACAGTCCAGAAAGGAAAATTATATTCATGAGTCGCGCAGTGAATCGGATCGATTTCTACAGCAGCAAGCACGTCAAATCCTGCCTGTTCAAAACCGAGAGTCATTCCCCCCGCACCTGCGAATAAGTCTACTGCAATAGGTCGCTCGCGATCGCTTTTCTTGACCATCCCGATTACTTAAGCACGCTCTTAAAATTCAACGATAACGGGAGCGTGATCGCTAGGCTGAGGAAGCTTTCTCGGTTCTACGTCAATCCTACAGCTAATCGCTCTTTCATAGAGTTGGGGGGTTAAATAATGATGGTCGATTCGCCATCCTCGGTTGCGTTGAAATCCTCCTTGGCGATAGTCCCACCAACTAAAATGTCCGCCTTCGGCAGTAAATTTGCGAAAAGCATCCTTTAAACCGATTGCTAGGACTTTCTGTAGCGCTTGGCGTTCGCGGGGAGAAGCCATGATATGATTTTCTTTTCCTTTTGGATCGTAAATATCTCTATCTTCTAAAGCAATATTGAAGTCTCCACAGACGCAAAGTTCCTCCGAGCTTTTTTCGCGCAGCGTTTTTAAATAGTCTTTTAGCACTTTAAGCCAACGCAGTTTATAGTCATATTTCTCGCTATCGACAGCGGCACCATTTGGCACGTATAAATTAACAATCCGAATCTCACCAATAACGCCAGTAATCACTCGCTTTTGCGAGTCAAAATCCAAATCTTCAGCTAGCAAATCGCCTAAAACAGGAGCAAAACCCGTACTTATTTGCGTTAATGGCTGTAGGCTAAAAATCGCTACCCCATTGTAAGATTTTTGCCCGGAGATATAGAGATGATATCCAAGTTTTTCAAAACAATCTCTAGGAAAATCTGCATCAGTTACCTTTGTTTCTTGTAAACAAAGAACATCGACAGGATTGTTTTGTAGCCAATCTACTACGTGCTGCTGGCGAGTGCGAATTGAATTAACATTCCAAGTGGCAATTTTCATGGGTTATGGCTGCTAATTCGAGTAGAAATAGAAATCTTAGCATTTTGATGCCTAAATTGAGCAAAATGAGGAGATTTATTTTAACAATTTAAGTATCCTACAAATTAAGAATAAAATCGTTCAAATCTATCGCTTAAAATTGGAAGAAAGAACAAGCGAAACTTTCTTGACTAATCCTCTTAACATTATTGTCATCGGCGGCGGGGCTGCCGGATTTTTCGGGGCAATTACTTGTGCCGCTACCCATCCCCATACCCAAGTAACGTTACTAGAAGCAGGGCACACTCCTTTAGCGAAGGTGCGAATTTCTGGTGGGGGAAGGTGTAATGTCACCCACCACTGTTTCGATCCCGCTCAATTAGTACGATTCTATCCTAGAGGAGAGAAAGAACTGCGAGGCGCTTTTAGTCGTTTTCAACCCAAAGATACCATCGCTTGGTTTGAGTCTCGCGGCGTTCGCTTAAAAACCGAGGCGGATGGCAGGATGTTTCCCGTGACAGATAATTCGGAAACAATTGTCAATTGCCTGATGGAAACGGCAAGACAAACGGGAGTCAAATTGCGCACCAAGGCAATGGTCAAATCTGTGAAGAAAAAATCGGATTCTCCCGCACAAAAAGGATTTGAGGTGGAGTTAAAAACGGGAGAAATTTTAAAGTGCGATCGCTTGTTAATTGCAACGGGAAACAATCCGTTGGGCTATCGTTTTGCCAAAGAGTTAGGACACGCGATCGAACCTCCAGTTCCTTCTCTTTTTACATTCAATATTGACGATCCTCGCCTGCAAAATTTAGCTGGAGTTAGCGTTGAGAATGCTTGCGTGTATCTCGCGAATACCGGGAAAAATCGACTCGAACAAACGGGAGCATTATTAATTACCCATTGGGGACTTAGCGGTCCTGCGATTTTAAAATTATCTGCTTGGGGAGCGAGAGTTTTATACGAACATCGCTATCAAATGTCTTTGATAATTAATTGGGTTCCTACCCATAACCTAGAAACTTTACGAAAATACTTATTAGAACTTAAATCGAACAATCCCAAGCGTAAAATTTCCAGTTATTCTCCTTTACCGATTCCAAAACGCCTTTGGCAGAGATTCCTGACCTTTGTTGGCACCGATAGGCAAATGACTTGGGCAGAATTATCTAAGGAAGCTTTGAATAAATTAGTTCGAGAACTGGCACAAGGACAATATCAAATTCAAGGGAAAGGCGTTTTTAAAGAAGAATTCGTTACCTGCGGCGGCGTAAAGTTAAAGGAGGTCGATTTTAAAACGATGGAAAGCAAAATTTGTCCCGGACTTTATTTTGCAGGGGAGGTTCTCGACATCGATGGAATTACGGGCGGATTTAATTTTCAAAGTGCTTGGACGACTGCTTGGCTAGCAGGTAATGCGATGGGGAAATAATCTAGCGATCGCAGCATAAAATTGTTACTTATCGCTCACAGTTGGGAATGCTTAGAACAAAGGTAATTATTTTCTTAGCTTCTCAGTAACAATAATGATTCAGCTCAACTTTCTGAAGCCCGCCAAACAAAACAATACTGATGCAATAGAATCCTCATTCAAGAGTCAGTTAGAATCTGAAGATGTTTCTAATGATGCCTCCAATTCTATTGTTAAAACAGAAGTAAATAACTTAACAAAGCCTCAGACTCAGCAATCGTCTTGGCTTACTTCACTTGAAGTAGTTGGCAGCGTTGCAATGCAAGCTGGCGGTGCGATTACTGGTGCTGCTGTCAGTGTTGGTGGGGCAGTTGGAAATACTGCTGTACAAGCTGGCGGTGCGATTACTGGTGCTGCTGTCAGTGTTAGCGGAAATATTGGAAATGCTGCTATATCAGCTATAAATGGAATTGGATACTTGTTTGATATTGCAAGCAATAGTCCTCAAATTCGAGAGATTGCAAAAGTTTTTCAAGTTGATTGGTTAATTAATGTTATAGAGAAAGTAGATATAGTCAAAGCCGAAACTGAAGTCAAAAAACTACAGCAAAAATATCCCGATGAAAAACCAAATGAGATTGCTCATCGCCTCATTGTAGACAAGGCAATGTATGCGGGAGGAATGGTAATAGCAAGCAGTTTACTACCTGGAGTTGCTGCTGCTATGTTTGCAGTCGATTTGGCTGCGACAACTCTACTGCAAGCAGAAATGATTTATCAAATTGCCTGTGCTTATGGATTAGATTTAAAAGATCCAGCTAGAAAAGGTGAAGTTCTGACAATTTTTGGTCTGTCTCTTGGTGGCGGTCAGCTATTAAAAGCAGGGTTGGGTATATTGACAAATATTCCTGCTGCTGGTGCAGTTATTGGTTTGAGTACCAATGCCTTAATGCTTTATGCTTTGGGATATGGTGCTTGTAGATTTTATGAAGCAAAGATAAATCCTTTAACTATAGAAGCTAACTTAATAGATATTCAAGCTAAGAGCGAAGAGTATCTCAAGAAAGCTATCTCGCAAGAAATTATTATAGATCAAATTTTGGTTCATATTCTTATAGCTGGAAATCCAGACAAAACGTGGGAAAGTATTTTTCCAGAACTAAAATCTTTCAATCTTAGTCCTATTTCATTAGAAACGATATCAAATAATATTAACTTACTTCCTTCTTTAGATACTTTACTCGATCGCCTCGATGAAGACTTTGCGGTTGTTCTACTATCAAAATGCCAAAACATTGCTCGGTTAGATGGTGTAATTACAGCAGAAGAAGCACAGATAATAGAGACAGTTAGAAAGAAATTTGAGATTAATTGAGCATACTTGCCAACGCTCAAAAAAGTTTTCCCCCGTGCAATTTCCGAAATTGGAAAACTGACGGGGGATTGTGTATATCTCAAATCGATTCGGCTCGACTTAGCAAACTCAATTGGATTACATTAAGCCCAATTGAGAGAGGATTCCTTGGCCAGTCAGCAGTTCGGTAAGCACGCCAATGGTGAAGCCCAGCATAGCTAGACGACCGTTCCAGCTTTCAGCAAAAGCGGTGAAACCAAATTTAGCCTCTTTGTTTTCCATAAGTCGTAACCCCTATAGATTAAGTGCAGTTGAAGTTCAGTCAAGTATCTGTAATTAAATTTAACTTATAATTTCTAACTTTGCAACATTTCTTTATGTTCTGGCAAGGCGATCGCGAAAGCCATTATCCTGTAAGTTTTGCTACAAATTACTACCGCAACTCTATTACCTCTCTGTCAAGACTCTAAAATAAAAGTGAACAGCGACCAGCGCTCGAACAGCTAATAACTGGTAACTGTTTTATGACCCCCATTCGAGGGAAATGCATTGAGGGGTAAAAATGAACAATCGCGCTTGCGCTTCCCCGGTGACGAAGCATCCGATGGTTTTGGCGCTGCATACCGCCGTCCAGGGGAGAGCTAGATTTAAAGTTAGAGGACTTTATCGCTCAGACGAACTCAAAAAATATTTAGAGTCGCGCTTGTCAAGTAAAAAAGGGATTAATTTTGTATCGGCTCGTCCGGCAACGGGTCATATTATTGTCCGCTTCGATCCGGAATGTAGTTATAAAGCGATCGCACAAGCGATTGAAAAGTTGGTATTAGACTACAGAAATCAGAAGGCAGAAGTCGGAAATCGGAATTCGGAATTCGGAATTCGGAAGCCGGAAGTTAATATCCTCCTCCCAGTCTCCCCATCTCCTCGCCTTCCTGCCGAACCATGGCATCTCAAAGACGCAGGAGCGATCGTAGCTGAATTGGAAACCTCGGCGGAAGTGGGATTAGCGAGCCGAGCAGCTAGAGAAAAACTGCAACGATACGGAGCCAACGTCCTATCAGAAACGCCCCCTCGCTCCGGGCTAAGCATTTTGCTCGACTACTTCAAATCCGTACCCGTTGCCTTGCTTGCGGCTGCGGCGGGGCTTTCCCTGGTTACAGGGGGCGTAGCAGACGCAGTCGTCATCATGGGGGTAGTAGCCCTAAATGCTGCTCTCGGTTACGCCACAGAAAGCCAATCGGAACGAATTATCCATTCTCTCAAGCACCTGGTCAAACCTTCTGCCTTTGTTATCAGAGATGGCAATTTAGTCGAAATTAGCGCCCAAGAAATCGTTCCAGGAGATATTTTGGTTCTCAAACCGGGCAGCTACGTACCAGCAGACGCAAGGCTGATCGAAGCCGACCGTCTCAGCGTTGATGAGTCTGCCTTAACGGGCGAGAGCATCCCCGTAACGAAAACACCTGAAACCCTCGCCCGTCCGGACGCTCCCCTCGCCGAACGCACCAATATGGTCTATATGGGGACGATCGTTACGGGAGGGCAAGGGCTAGCCGTAGTCGTTGCCACGGGACAAAATACAGAGATGGGAACGATTCAAACCCTGGTAGGCGAGACCATCGTCCCGCAAACCCCCATGGAAAAACAACTCGATCGCGCGGGAAGTCAACTCGTCCTGGCATCGAGCGCAGTTTGCGGCATCGTTTTTGGGATCGGTTTATTGCGCGGCTACGGCACTCTCCAGATGCTCAAGACATCCATCTCTCTGGCAGTAGCTGCGGTTCCCGAAGGATTGCCAACGGTTGCCACGACAACTTTAGCGCTCGGCATCAACAATATGAGGAAGCATCACGTCCTCATCCGCCGCCTCGATGCAGTAGAAGCCCTGGGTTCCATTCAGACCATCTGCCTGGATAAGACGGGGACGATCACGACCAATCAAATGTCAGTCGTAGAACTGTACGTGGATGGACAATCCATTCAGCGCTCCGATGGAAAATTCCTGGTGGGAGAAGAAGAGATCGACCCCTACACTAGCGACAACCTGACAAAACTGATGCTGGTTTCAGTTCTGTGCAACGATAGCGAGGCGAACTCGGATGAGAATGGATTTTACGTTCTCAATGGCTCGTCAACTGAAAACGCCCTGCTCCAGATGGCAATTGATGCCGGGACGAACGCGATCTCGCTCAGGGAAAAATATCCGCGTCTGGAAACCAGCCACCGCTCCGAAAACCACAATTTCATGACCACCGTTCACCTCAACGAACATCATAAATTTATTGCCGTCAAGGGAAATCCGACAGAAGTCATCGATCTGTGTAGCTGGCAGATTAAGAATGGGAAAAAAGTTCCTCTAAGCGAAGCAGACAAGTTGTCGATCGAGGCAGAAAACGAGCGCATGGCGGGCAAGGCGCTCAGAGTGTTGGCAGCCGCTTACATGGAAACCGATCTAGAAGATAACAACGGCAATCTTCCAGAAGATCTAATTTGGTTGGGACTGATCGGCATGGCAGATCCGATCCGGCATGGCGTCAAAGACTTGATGGGCAACTTCCATCAGGCAGGCATCGATACGATCATGATCACTGGCGATCAAAGTCCCACTGCCTACGCCATCGGCAAAGAATTGAATCTGAGTCGGGGCGAGCAACTACAAATCCTAGATTCAACCCACCTCATTGAAATCGATCCCGAAGTCACGAAGGGACTGTGCCAGCGAGTCCACGTCTTTGCCCGGATCAGTCCTTCTCATAAACTGCAAGTCGTTCAGGCATTGCAACAAGCTGGAAGAGTCGTTGCCATGACGGGAGATGGAATCAATGACGCTCCGGCGCTCAAGGCAGCCGAAGTCGGAATTGCCATGGGGCATACGGGAACTGATGTCGCCCGCGAAGTAGCCGATGTGGTGATAGAGGATGACAACCTCGAAACCATGATTATTGCCGTCAGTCAGGGACGGACTATCTACAACAACATCAGAAAATCGGTTCACTTCCTGCTCTCCACCAACACCAGCGAGATTCTGGTCATGCTTTTTGCCACGGTAGGGGGTCTGGGTCAGCCTCTCAATGCCATGCAACTTCTTTGGCTCAACCTAGTGACCGATATTTTCCCCGGTCTCGGTCTTGCCCTGGAGCAGCCAGAACCCGACGTACTCAGCCAGCCTCCTCGTCCCCCCGAAGAACCAATCCTCAAGCAATCTGACTTTAAGCGCATTACCGCAGAGTCAGTTACTTTATCAGCTAGCGTTTTGGGTTCCTATATATACGGCATCCTACGCTATGGCATCGGATCCCAGGCAAGCACGATCGCGTTTATGAGCATGGTTGCAGCGCAACTCATGCACGCCCTGAGCTGCCGTTCTGAAAAACACCGTGTTTGGAGCAAAACCAAACTGCCGCCGAATCGATATTTAGGTGCCGCTCTAGGAGGGTCGTTCGCGCTACAGAGCCTGTGCTTTATAATTCCGGGTTTGAGGAGTCTGTTGAAGCTTGCGCCTATTAATGCTTTGGATGGCGTTGTCATCGGCAGTAGTGCTTTCCTACCCTTTGTGGTGAATGAAACAACTAAGAAAGAACAACAAGAGAATAGAGCAACACTAAAGCAGGAAAGCTCGGAAGCGAGAGGAGATATTGTGGGGAGTGTGGGAAGAACTGGGAGTGTGGGAGGACTCCCAGATAAGGAAGAGACAAAAAAGGCAAAAAAGACAAAAAAGACAAAAAGACAAAAAAAGAAAAAAGACAAGGGAGACTAGGAGACAAAGGGACAGGGAAACTAGGAGACGGGAGTGCGGGGGGAGTGTGGGAGATGTGAGGAGAAACGGGAGCTTCTGGAGGCAGGGGAGAAGAGAAACAAGACCAACCACTAACTACTAACTACTATCCACTAATATCAAATCCGGATGAATGACCACAATAACCAGTAGTGCGAAAGATCCTTCGCTATCCCCTTCGCTATCGCTGGGGGCTTCTCATCTTGGTCGCGAGCGGGACACTCGCACTACACATTATGACTAATTAAACGGATTTGATATAACAATCCAAAATCCTTTCATCCAATGAAGAACTATGAAACAAGACTTTATGTTCACCTCCGAATCGGTAACCGAGGGACACCCGGATAAACTGTGCGATCGCATTAGCGACGCGATCGTTGATAATTTTCTGCGCAAAGATCCCTATTCGCGGGTAGTTACGGAGTGCGCGGTCGCTACCTCGATCATTTTTATTGCGGCTCGGTTTGATTCCGATGCGATCGTAGACTTTACTAAAATTGCTAGAAAGGTCATCAAACAAGTCGGTTACGATCAGCCTGATTTCAGCGCGAAAACCTGTAGCATCCTAACTAGCCTCAAAGAGTTACCGCCGAGTCAATACCGCTATTTCGACGAAAAAAAACTCTCGGATGAGGAGATCGATCGCATTACAGTCAAAAATCAGGCAACCGTTTTCGGGTTTGCTTGCAATCAAACGTCTGCCTTGATGCCGCTTCCGATTTGGCTGGCACACAAATTGGCAAAGCGATTGACCGCCGTCAGATGCCAAAATATCCTTCCCTATCTCACGCCGGATGGAAAAACTCAGGTAGGGATTGAATACCGCGATCGCAAACCACATCGCATCCACAGCATCACTGTCATTGCCAGTCAGAACCAACCCTTTAACTCCCAAGGGCCCGATCTCAAAACCCTGCAAGACGATATTCGAGCAGCCGTCATCGACCCAGTTTTTGAGAACGAAGAAATTCAGCCAGACGACCAAACCAAAATCTTTATCAACCCCGACGGATCGCTAATTATCGGGGGTCCTGCTGCTCATTCCGGGCTAACGGGTAGAAAAAATGCGATCGATACCTACGGCGAATATTCGCGGCACAGTGGCGCAGCCCTCAGCGGCAAAGATCCGACGCGCATCGATCGCATCGGCGCTTATGCCGCTCGTTATGCTGCCAAAAATGTCGTAGCAGCAGGACTGGCTGACGAATGCGAAGTGCAGCTTAGCTATTCGATCGGGCTTGCCCATCCCGTCAGCGTCCAAGTAGAAACTTTTGGAACGGGAAAAATTTCCGATCGAGAAATTACGATGCTGCTAGAGAAGTGTTTCGATTTCCGACTGGCTGGCATTATCAAACGGTTTAATCTCAGGACGTTGCCCGCAGCGATCGAAGGCGGATTCTATCGACAGCTAGCCGCTTACGGTCACGTCGGTAGAATCGATCTGGGGTTTATTCCCTGGGAGGAAACCGATAAGGTTCCAGTTTTACAGGAGTCGATCTCAAGTCCGGTTGGGTGACTAAAACAATTCGCAATTCTCAAATCTTGCACCTATGCTTCACCCGACAAGGGAATTCATTCTCTTGCTCGATCGCGAAAGTCCTCGCCTATGGGGCTAATATCAAATCCGGTTGAACAAACACAATAACAAGTAGTACGAGCCTCTTGCTCGCGAGCGAGACGTATGCGCTTACGCGCACGCTATACATAAATATTAAGGTCAATTAAACAGATTTAAAATAAATGATTATTAGATAAGACTTTCAGTCCATTTTAATGATGGACTTATGCTGTTAGCCAAGAAATTGATTTCTTGGCGAGATTTTAATGTTTACTAGTTATGATGCAAGATATAAGAATTTGCAATTAAAGAGAGTCCTCGCCACTGATTGTAATTGCGAATTAGTGCGATCGGAAAACCTAAAAGTTTAAAGGCAAGCGCACGGTAAAAATACTTCCTCGATCCAATTCGGATTGAACTTCAATTGTACCGTGATGTCCTTGGACGATCTGCTGGCACAAATGCAATCCCAATCCGTGACCGAAACGCTTGTGAGTTCCCTGACGAAACCGCTCGAAAATTGTCTGTCGATCGTCGGGAGCAATTCCGATACCCGTATCCCGAACTTCGATCGCCACCCAATCGGATGTTTTTCCGTCCGCTTGAGATGATAGGTTCGAACGAACTTCCACAAACCCGGTATCGGTGAATTTGATCGCATTGCCGATCAAGTTAGTCAGTACTCGCCGTAACTCCAGGCGATCGCCTCTTATCTCTCGTGCGTCTACTGCCAAGTTCATTCGTAATTCCAGTCCTTTTGCCTCTGCCAAAGGAGTTAATTGTGCTACAACTTCTTCAATTAATTCCGCTAAATTGAAATTGATAAAGCTGAGCGTCTTCTCCCCAACTTCATAGTGATGGACTTCTAGCAGGGTATTTAACATCTCTAGCAAGTTTTGATTATTGCTGATGATATTCTCAAGTGCTTTTTTAAGTTCTGGCGAAGCTTCTCCAAAGACTCCTCGCAAAATTAAGTGCAGCATTCGATCGGCGGCGACTAAAGGCGTTCGCAGATCGTGGGTGAGACAGCGAACGAAGTTCTCTCGCTGGTCGATGGAATATTTGAGGCGCAAAAGCGATCGCACCCTCGCTTGCAGTTCGTCGATTTGAAAGGGTTTGCGGATAAACTCATCTGCTCCTGAGTCTAAACCCTGCACTACACTCGATTGCTCGTGCGCTGTAATCAACAAAATCGGGATATAGGGTAAATTAGAATTCGCTCGGATGCGTCGCGTTACTTCATAGCCATCCATTTTTGGCATCATTACGTCGAGCAACACGAGATCGGGAGGCGATTTTTCAATTTGTTCTAGAGCCATAGAACCATCGCCAACCAATACGACATTGTATCCTTCCTGTTCTAGTGCCAATTTAATCAGGAATAGATTGTCGGGAATGTCATCGACAGCGAGGATATAGTTAGTAGTTTTTGGAATGGGAACGACGGACATACAAAAATAAAAATTCAAAAAATTTCTTTTAATTACGTTTCGACCTGACGCGGAAATTCTACTTGGAATGCCGACCCTTTACCAACCTGGCTTTCAACGGCAATCGTTCCTTGCATCATCTTAACCAAAGAATTGGTAATTGCCAGCCCCAAGCCGCTGCCCCCGTGTTGGCGAGCCAGGCTGCCATCGACTTGTCGGAAAGCTTCAAAGATTGCTTCTAAGTACTCGCTCGCAATTCCTATGCCCGTATCTCTCACTGCGATCGCAACTCGGTCGGGATTTAATTCCCAGACTTTCACCCAAATGCTACCGGAGTCGGTAAACTTGATGGCATTGGAGAGAAGGTTGATCAAGATTCGCCGCAGACTATTTTGGTCGTTGACGACGAGAGGATTTTTTAAGTCTAGATCGACTTGTAGGCTGAGTTGTTTTTGCATGGCGAGGGAACGAAGTTCTTCCACAGTAATCTGCACTAATATAGCCAGGTTAAATTCTTCTGGATTGAGCGTTAATTGACCGGATTCAAGTTTAGAAAAATCGAGAACTTCATTGAGCAGAATGAGTAGGTTTTGACTGTTGTTAATGATGCGCTGTACGATTTCAGTTTGCTGTGGCGTAAGCGGATCTGGGTACTGGCGCAACAAAATTTGCGAGAATCCCATTATGGCATTGAGGGGGGTACGTAATTCGTGGGACATGGTTGCCAAAAATTGGGATTTGAGGCGATAGGCTTCTTGCAGTTGCAAGTTCTGTAACTGAATTTGTTGCCGTTGCTTTTCCAATTCTTGATTCTGATGCTGGAGAAGTGCATTACTTTCTTTGAGCTGTTGGTTTGCTAGTTCTGCTGCTTTTTGCGCGCGATCGACGCGAATAGCATTGCGGAGAGTCTGAGCGAGCGTTTCTGGGGATACTCTGGTTTTGGAGAGATAATCAGAAGCCCCTGCTTTCATCATCTCAACGGCAATTTGCTCGTCTCCCTGACCCGTCAGGACGATGGTGGGAACTTTCACCCCTATTGAGTATAATTCCTTAATTAACCCCAGTCCATCGCGATCGGGTAAAAGATAGTCTAGGAATATACAATCAAAGTGGGTATTTTGGAGTAGAGCGATCGCGTCCCGGGCATCGCCAGCTTCGGATAATTCCATTCTTATGCCTGCTTTTTGGAGCGAGCGGCGTAGTGCTAAGCGATCTACTCGATCGTCATCTACAATTAAGATTTTGAGTGTATCCTTCATTCCTGCTCACGGCATTTCACACAGCATCCAATACTTATTTAGAGCCGATACGACCTCTATAAATTTAGAAAACGTAACGGGTTTGAGAATATAGCCTGCCACACTCAAGTTGTAGGCTTCTAACTTATCTCTGTCTTCATCAGAGGTTGTCAAAACAATTACTGGTATCGCCTTCAGTTGAGGGTCAGCTCGCAGCTCATGGAGGAATTCCAACCCATTCATTTGAGGCATATTGAGATCTAGCAGAATGAGACGGCGTTTTGGAGGAACCACCGGAGGTTCTCCATCTTGGGAGCGCAACATTGCCAAAGCCTTTAATCCGTTCTCGGCTATGTAAAGGGGATTGGCGATCTGGTTTTTTTTAAATGCTCGCCGGACGTTCATCACGTCAACTTCGTCGTCTTCTACTAGCAAAATGTTAATCGTTCTATCCTCCATTCATTTGCCGCCATTGCGTTACCGTTTGTTTTTATTTAACCACGGTAACAGTTACGGCATAATCGTCAATAATGCTAAAGCATTCTTTACTTAAATGTCTTCAGCTATTGGTACAAATTACTACAACTAGCTATCTATGTCTTAAGTTAGAAATTGACGCTTTTAGTCATGGTCTATCATCTCGTTTGAATCCTTATCATTAAAGTTAGTTTTGGGAAATTAGAAGGGAAAGCGCGATCGCTCCAAGTCTATTTGAAAACCGATAGTTACGCTGCCACAGCGTCAGCCGGTCGGAGCAGTCGGTTCTTGTCTCGAACTAAATATTGCGAGATATTATTCTGCTAGTTTTTTTTGGCTTAGCTCTGCCTTACAATAGATAGGCGTTACATGATTTTTCATTTTTTCTGAAACATCAAAACAAACGCATCTGCCAAAAGAATTTCTTAAGGCTCAGCCCGTCTCTTACTTTTGATAGATGAAATTAACCAAATCGATCTTTCACGATGATAAAAGCATTGTCTGTCGGAAGTAATAACACTTTGATTTTTAGCAGCTAATAAGTTTAGTAATGAGTGAAATTCGCGTTGTTATCATCGAAGACCACGATCTAAGCCGGATCGGTTTAAGTGCTGCTTTGCAGCAAGTTGAAGATATTAAAGTTGTTGGCGAGGCAGCCAATGGTCGTCAAGGGCTACAAATTCTAGCAACAACCAAGCCGGATGTCGCGGTAGTCGATATCGGGTTGCCGGATATCGATGGGATCGCAGTGACGCAGCGGCTCAAGCAGTCTCAGGACAATGCTGACGCAGCGCGAACCAAAGTTCTCATCTTGACAATGCACAAAAGCGAGAACTCTGTCATGGCGGCTTTTGCAGCTGGCGCCGACTCATACAGTCTCAAGGATGTGAGTTTGGAGAATCTGGTACGAGCGATTCGGACGACAAATGAAGGGAATGCCTGGATCGATCCAACGATTGCCCGTATCGTTCTCAAGCAAACTCGACAGCCCATTCCTAACGAGCCTCCCAAAACCGTCGAGGAGCGATCGCTGGCAAATACAAGAACGATTAGCTCTCTAGATACAGAAGCTCAGCAGATGATCGAAACTTATCCCTTGACCGATCGAGAACTGGAAGTTTTAGAGCTAATTGTTGCTGGTTGTAATAACCTGCAAATCGCCGAAAAGCTGTACATTACCGTCGGCACGGTTAAGACTCACGTCCGCAACATTCTTAACAAGCTATGTGCTGACGATCGCACCCAAGCAGCAGTCCGCGCCCTGCGCTCTGGTTTAGTAGAATAAATAATTAACGTTGTTAGATTTATTTTTCTTTCCTAAAAAACATTTCACAGATGAAAGCCGCTCTTAATTTTTACGAATCTATGAGCGGCGTTTTGCTTCTATTCAGTTCCTCGATCGAAAATTTAAAAGGCTTTAGTCAAGCGATTTTTTAACTTCGTCTTTAATGTTTTCTACGGAGTGCCTAGCTGCTGCTTCGGCTTGCTTAGCTTTTCCCTCAGCTTTATCTTTAGGATCGCCCGTAACTTCTCCTACCGTTTCTTGAACTTTCCCTTCAACATTTTTAAGAGTTGCTTCAACTCTATTTTCGGTACTCATGTGAATAACTCCTTTTTTTTATTAGTTATTTTTTGTTTTTGACAATTATAAAAATAAATGGTAATGCGAAAGTAAATCTTCCAACTAAAGGAATAAGATTAATAAAATAAGAATCTTTCTAAAGAGATAAAGTTACAGAAGTTGCTATACTGAGACCCGCACCCTGGTTGAGTGACAGAACTCAAATCGCCCTCACCCCAACCCCTCTCCCACTCTAGGAGAGGGGCTTTCAACCTAAGACTTTTGCCTGAAGTCCCTTCACCCCTTATGGGAGAAGGGATTTAGGGATAAAGGGACGGTAAGTCAGGAAATTCATTTCCTGACAGCTACATCAGTGTTAAGGTTAGAAATCTTCCGCCTCTTCTAACTTTATAGAACCGTTTCCATAGATATGCAAGTTAGATCTTGAAAATTTAGTTGGAGGAAGATATGATTCTTCCTCATTCAGAATGATTGGCGATAAGCTTTAATTGAAAAAAATCTATTTTCATCAGAAAAAGCGATCGCTCTCGAAAATCTTTTTTCTGGATGCGAGTTAGAGATACTCCGTCGTTTCGCGGTAGAGCCTCGACGGACGACTTGAGTAGGCGAACTTCTTTGCCCACCGCGTTCTCCTCTAACTTCGTGAGAATCGCTCTCGCTTTCTGGCTTGTATCTATCTAAGGAGAGGTGGATTGGTTAGAGTCATCTTGCTCGTTGTGGCTGCGGTTGTAGGCTTATTAATCGCCATTGAGATAGGATTGAGGGTTTTATTGGGTTTGGGCGATCGCCCCATTTATATCCCAGACGAAGAAATAGGGTATTTGCTCGCCCCCAATCAAAAAATGCGTCGCTTTGGCAATCGAATTTTTATCAATCGCTATTCCATGCGCAGCGACGAGTTGGCAGACGTTCGCCCTGCCGCTACTTTACGGATACTCTTATTGGGAGATTCGATCGCCAATGGTGCTTGGTGGACCGATCAAGCGCAAACGATTTCTGCCGCGATCGCGCAACAATTACAAGCTAACCTACCTCAGCCTTTCCAAACGGTAGAAGTTCTCAATGCTTCGGCGAATTCTTGGGGACCTCGCAATCAGTTAGCTTATCTCAAGCGTTTCGGCACCTTTGACTCGCAAATCATCGTTTTACTGCTCAATACCGACGACTTGTTTGCGACTGCGCCGACTCCTTTGCTAGTCGGACGCGATCCTAACTACCCCGATCGCAAACCCAACTCGGCAATCGGAGAATTGTTAGAGCGCGTTTTCGTCCGTCCCCAGCCGATTCCTGGTATGGCCAAAGTTTATCAAGAGAAAGGCGATCGCGTCAGTCATAACCTGGTGGCAATTGAAAACATCCACGCGATTGCTTGCCAAAATCGCGCCCAATTCCTTCTCGCGATCGCGCCGCTGCTTAGGGAAGTAGACGGAACCGCACCCAGGGAGTACGAACAAAAGGCCAGATCTCGCTTGAAAGCGTTTGTCCAAACTCGGAAGATTACCTTTGTCGATTTTTTACCGCTATTCAAACACAGCGACCGCCCAACCTTCTTATATCGCGATCGCATTCATCTGACCCCCGATGGCAACCGACTGGTAAGCGATACCCTTGCTCAATTGATTTTGGCTTTTTGATTCCCCCTATCCTCCCCTGAGAAGGGGGTTGGGAGGATCTGAGATCTTGCACCATTCTCAACAACTGCTGTTGTCATTAATTTTCCGGCCGAGCAAAAAGTCTTCTAAAGAAGACCCAATAGGAATTTCAGTCGATTTTAATCGAGTTGCGCTTTGAGCCTAGAACTTTAGTTCTAGGCGTTGATGCTTTGGATTTAAGAAATCGTCACCATCGGCGCGTTAACTGGGTAATTCCAACTCGACTGCTGCCAAGCTTGACCGTCTAGTGCCATTTGTTCGATCGAACTAGCCAAACGCAGCGCTTTGAGTGCCTGTTCGCCGCCGACGGAGGGTTGATTGCCGCCGCGCACGCAGTTGACGAAATGTTCCAATTCGGCGTGAAGTGGCTCGATATTGCTAGTATAAACTTTTTCAATCAAACCATCCTGTCGATAGAGTACTTGTCCGTAGTCCGTCGTGTAGTTAGCCGTTGTTTGGCGATGAATCAAAATTTCATTGTTAAGAAAATCTGCTTCTGTCAGGGAATTCTTACAATGAGCGGATAAACGACGAATTTTGCGATGGGTGACTTTGCTAGCAGTCAACGTTGCTACGATGCCATTGCTAAACCCTAACGTCGCGGTCACGTAATCGAGATAGCCAGAATCGGCAGCGCGACTGCCGCTGGCATTTAGTTTGACTACCGGTGCGGCGACGAGATCCATCAGGAGATCGACATCGTGGATCATTAAATCTAGGACGACAGAAACGTCATTAGCGCGATCCGAGTAGGGACTCATCCGATGAAATTCTAAAGCCAGTAATTCCTCGGTTTTGAGGACTTTACTCAACTCCTGAAAGGCAGGATTGAAACGTTCGATATGTCCGACTTGTAGGATGCAATTAGATTCTGCTGCCGCATTGACTAAAGATTCTGCCTCAGCAATGCTAGCCGCGATCGGTTTTTCAATTAAAGTATGGATGCCAGCATGCAGACAATCGATGCCTACCTGATAGTGCAATTTCGTGGGTACGGCAATACAGACGGCATCTACATAAGGTAACAGGTCTAGATAATTTTCAAAAAAACGAACCCGATATTTACTAGCCGTATCTAAACCTCGCTCGACGTTAATATCGGAGATTCCTACTAACTCAATATCTTTAAGCAGGCTAAGTACGCGGGTATGATGTTGTCCCATATTGCCTACACCGATAACGCCGACGCGAATTGGCTGGAATTGGCTTCTGGGTATTTTTATCCGTTGGTGTCTTTCTGACATCCGCAATTTTACTCCTTTCGACTCCACCACCACATTTGATTTAGGCAATTGTGCCTTTGTGCCTCTAAAACCATCAAGATACTATCATAGCTATTCCACTCGCGATGAATTTCAATATACTTAGTCGTCCTAGAATTTCTCTCATTCCTCAAAAATAAAAGTTGTTTATCGATCGCTGAGGAGTTGTCTGGGATCTTGAAGATTTTTCTGAAATTTTTTAAGGAAATGATGGTTGTAACATGGGCGAGCGCTTAATTTTTGTGGAAATTTATTAATTATTGTTGGAATTACTTTACATGGCAATCTTATATGATTTGTGAGCGGCGCGAGCATGTTGCTTGCACTTCCTAGTTGAAGTACTAAGCAAGCGTTGAACTTAGAAGAATCCTTTGAATCGCAAACAAAGACCAAACCTTCAAGGATAATAACAATAGCAATTAGGCGCTCCTGTGAAAAACGCTCGCTCGAACATCGATGGAAGTTCCTCGCCTTCATCCAGACACGATCGAAGAGGTCAAACAACGGGTTGATATTTATGATGTCATCTCGGAGTATGTCGTGCTGCGCAAGCGCGGAAAGGATTTTGTAGGCTTATGTCCCTTCCACGACGAGAAAACGCCCAGTTTTAGCGTCAGTCCCAGCAAACAAATGTACTATTGCTTTGGCTGTCAAGTGGGGGGAAATGCCATCAAATTTTTGATGGAGCACAGAAAGCAATCCTTCAGCGAGGTCGTTCTCGATCTGGCAAGAAGACATCAAATCTCGATTAAAACGCTAGAACCCGAACAAAGACAGGAACTTCAGCGTCAACTATCTCTGCGCGAGCAACTTTACGAAGTTTTGGCGCTGACGGCGAGTTTTTATCAACATGCTCTCCGACAGCCACAAGGCGAAGTTGCCCTCGATTATTTAAAACGCGATCGCAACTTGAGCGAGGAAACGATTGGGCAATTTCAGTTGGGATATGCCCCCGCCGGATGGGAAACCCTCTACCGCTATCTAGTAGAACAAAAACGCTATCCCATCGCCATTGTAGAACAAGCCGGACTCATCAAACCGCGCAAGACGGGGAATGGGTATTACGATGTATTTCGCGATCGCGTGACGATTCCTATCTGCGACACCCAGGGGCGAATCATCGGTTTCGGGAGTCGAACTTTAGGCGCAGAAGAACCAAAATACCTTAATTCTCCAGAAACGCCTCTATTTGATAAAAGTAAGACCCTATTTGCCCTCGATAAAGCTCGCAATAGCATTGGCAAAGACGAGCGCGCGATCGTTGTCGAAGGATATTTCGACGCGATCGCGCTTCACGCAGCAGGTATTACCAATGTAGTCGCCTCATTGGGAACGGCTCTTACCCAAGACCAGATCCGACTCCTGATACGCTACACCGAATCGAAGCGAGTTATCTTTAATTTCGATGCCGATAACGCCGGAACCCAAGCCACGCATCGCGCTATTAGCGAGATCGAACCTCTTGTGGATGCGGGGCTAGTGCAGATCGGGATTCTCAATCTTCCGGGTAGCAAGGATGCGGACGAATTTCTCAAATCCAGTGCCGATGCAGTAGATACCTATCGCCAACTCATTCAATCTGCGCCTCTATGGTTCGATTGGCAAATTCAGCAACTGATCCGAGGGCGCGATCTCAAGCAAGCCGACCAATTCGAGCGAGTAGCGCAAAATATGGTCAAATTGCTCGATCGACTCGAAGATAGCAATCTACGCAGTTATTACCTTCGCTACTGTGCCGAAATTCTCAGCCAGGGAGATTCCCGAACGATTTCCCTGCACCTCAACAGTTTGCTGGCTCAAATTAAGAAACCCAAACGGCAATTTGCACCCAAAGCCAAACGAACCGTCCAGTCTCCCCCTCTCGTTCTTGCCGAGAAAAGCCTCCTCGACGAAGCAGAAGCCGATCTCTTGGGAATTTATCTACATTGTCCCGAATACCGAAGCGCGATCGTCGAGGCGCTAGAAGAAACAGAATTGTTCTTTAGTCTGCCTCACCATCGCCTTTTGTGGCAGCAGATTATGGAATTGCGCGAAGTTAGCAGCGATCGCCTGATTTCGCAACTACAAGACCGTCTCGTTCAATTTCCCGAACAGGCGAATCAACTATCTCATCTGTTTCAGATTACGGAGACCAAACAGTGGGAAGATAGCACTCGCGCGCCGATTATGATTCGCACGGCGATCGCATCTCTAGAACAAGTCGCTCAAGAAAAATACCGCCGCTACTGTCTTCAACAACTGCAACGACTCGATCCAGCCCAGGAAGCCGAACAAATGCACTATTTCTATCAGGAGATTCAAAATACGACCCAGCGCATTCGAGAATTAGAGAAGCTGCGGCATTGCGAAGGCTAATATCAATTCGTAAAACTAACGGATTGCAGATCGCTAACTTCCCTCACGCACATTTTGGTAACTGTACGTCAAAATTAAAGTATATCTTAATAAAATTTTGCGTTCGTTGATTTTTGAATGCTGAGTATCTCAACCGGACAAACACTGCCTCAAGTTCCTCGAATCATTACACCTTTACCAGGTCCTCGCGCCCAGGAACTGATCGAACGCGATCGCGCCGTATCTTCTCCTTCCTATACTCGCGGCTACCCCTTGGTGGTGGCTAGAGGAGAAGGATCTACGATCGAAGATGTAGATGGCAACGTCTTTTTAGATCTGACGGCGGGAATTGCCGTAACAGCCACCGGGCACGCCCATCCTCAGGTCGTTCGAGCTATCGCCGAACAAGCGAGCCAACTAATACACATGTCGGGGACAGATTTTTACTACGCCCCAATGGTAGAGTTGGCGGAGATGCTCGCAGAACGTGCCCCTTTCCCCAAACCCGAACAAGGGGCACGCGCCCGCGTTTTCTTTACCAATTCTGGCGCGGAATCTACCGAAGGTGCAATCAAATTGGCTCGCTACTATACGGGGCGATCGCGTCTGATTGCCTTTTTGGGAGGCTTTCACGGACGCACCTATGGAGCCATGTCGCTGACGGGTTCTAAAGCCGTTCAGAGAAAAGGATTTGGACCTCTACTTCCCGGCGTTACCCATATCCCTTACGGCACCCATGCCAGCTTGGACTATCTCGAAAAAAACCTTTTTACTTCGATAGTGCCGCCAGAAGAAGTGGCTGCGGTTATCGTCGAACCCATCCAAGGCGAAGGCGGTTATATCGTACCGGAGGATGGCTTTCTAGAACGCCTGCGCCAAATCTGCGATCGCCATGGCATTCTGATGATAGTCGATGAAGTACAGTCGGGAATGGGACGCACGGGGAAATTATTGGCGATCGAACATTGGGGAGTCATGCCCGATATCGTTACCCTCGCTAAAGGGATTGCTAGCGGACTGCCTCTCGGTGCTATCTTAGCGCGACCAGAATTAATGACTTGGCCCCCCGGTTCTCATGCCAGCACTTTTGGCGGCAATCCAGTGGCTTGTGCGGCAGGTAAAGTTACCCTAGAGCTATTGGAAGAAGGGTTAATAGAAAATGCTCGCCACAGAGGAGAAGAGTTGCTCTGTGGTTTAACGCAACTCGCCCAAAAATGCGATCGCGTTTCTCTACCTCGCGGGAAAGGATTGATGGTTGCGATCGATTTATTTGATGACGATGGCAACTTAGATCCCAATCTGCGAAATTGGCTCGTAGACGAAGCATTTTGTCGGGGGCTGTTGCTTCTCGGTTGCGGTAAGGCAGCAATTCGCTTTTGTCCGCCCTTGATAATTACTAGCGAACAGATTCAAGTGGCGTTAGACATTCTCGCCCAATTATTAACAGAAATCCCATGAAACAAGCACAAATCGCCCGCCAACTGTGGGAACGCCTATGGCAAGATTACAGCCGTCGCGTCGAGTATGCTCGCGTCTATCAATCGATAATAGAAGAAGCAGGCGGCGCGATCGCTAACGATCATATCGCTTTTCGTTCCCTGCGCTTAACCCTCGATCGCCCGATGGGAAAAATTAACTTGGGCATTCCCTATATTGCTGATATTGCAGAAGCGTTAGGCTACGAAGTCGCTGGTGAATACGAATTTCCCGATCGATATCTCTCTGCCCGTCACTACCACCATCCCGAACAAGATCGGTTTGACTTACCCAAACTTTTCATCAGCGAACTGGTGGTGGATACATTACCCGATTCCATTGTTCGACAAATCGAAGCAACCGTTAGTTCTGGCAACTTTTTTGATTTAGAGTTCCTCAAACCCAAGATTGAAGCTACATCTACCGATGCAGAGATCGAACAAATTGCTACGGTTCTCCAAACCGCCTTTATTCGCCCTTGGGAACCTCCCAAGCGATCGCTAGTCGAATCAGTTAACCAAGTTTCTCAATACGGTGCCTGGGTTCTTTTGCATGGCTATGCAGTCAATCACTTTACAGGCTATATTAACCGCCAGCATACCCTTCAATATCCCGATATCGAAAGTACGGCTCGCGCTTTGGCACAACGAGGTGTCCCGATGAAAGATGCGATCGAAGGCAGTCGGGGAAGCGGTTTGCGACAAACAGCTACCCAAGCAGTCACAGAATTAGTTGACGTTTGGGACGATGCTAAGGGCGAACTGTCTCAAATTCCGTGGACGTATGCTTATTATGAGATAGCCGAGCGAAATTTTATTGAAATTTCTCCCGGAAAAACTGCCTTGTTTGAAGGATTTCTCAATACACAGGCAAAGAATTTATTTGAGATGACGAGGAGATCGGAGGACAGTAATCAGTAATCAGTTGGTTATTAGTAGATTCACTCACTCATCGGAAAATTGCCAGCAGGAAATATGCTCTACATCCGTGCTACTGCAATAGGAACAAACTGCTTCAAAAGAGGAGTCTATCCACTCGGCATCGCAGGTACGGCAGTGGCAAAAAATGTTATTGCGATTAGTAATTTCGATTTTCGATCGCCATTTCCGTAATTCTGCTGAATCTAGTGCTAAGTTATTGCCTGGCATCTGATTCCTTGAATTCAAAGAGGCTGATTTTTGAGTGTTTAAGCAATTAAGATGGCATTGCCCATTATTAGGAATCGTAGTCTTTTTTTTCACTCTGGCGATCGCGTCTTCAGTTAGAAGTGAAACGCCTCAACAAAAAGGCGATCCTGCCGCACCGAATGAAGCATTAGATTTGAAGCCAGAAATCATCGAAGAAAGCTCCGTTTTGAAGCGATGGTTACAAGAAATTCCCAACGTTTCCGAAGATATTGACGGCGATCCCAGCTTTCGGACGCGCATCCGGTTAGGTTATTCTCAGTTTCCATCTTCTAGCGATGCAGGCGGATTGATTATCGGGGTAGAAGATATTTTTATTGGGAGAACCGGATTGACGTTTAGTGGAGATTATCAAGCGTCTTTTAATGGCGATCGCGAATCAGTCGGCGGCAATTTACACTATTATGTATTGCCTTTAGGAAGTTATTTTAATCTTGCTCCAGTCCTGGGATATCGCTATATCAACAGTGGCGACTATTCTACTGATGGAGTCAATGTTGGGATCCGGTTAATGTTGTCTTTATCGCGTACTGGTGCTGCCGATATTTCTCTAACTCAGAGTTTTGTCTCCCCTGGCGATAGCGAAGAAGTCGGAATGACGACGCTTTCTGTCGGTTATGCGATCGCGAAGAATGTACGATTATCTGCCGATATTCAACAACAAAATTCAACTCAAGACAAAGATAGTCGAGTCGGGATTGTTATTGAATGGATGCCTTAATAAATACCAGGGTTATTTCATTCTGATTGCAGTTACTAAGTACAGGCACTCTACATGACATTCTCTATTTTGGGGACAACCTGGGAGCTACTTCTCAAGCAACCAACAAAATTAATATAACATAACCAATTATTGAAGCCAATAGTATTTCTTGAGTTCTATCCAAAACGATATAGAGAAGTTTAAATACAAGGCGATCGCTTCGATCTCCCAAGCCTTTCTTGGTCGGGTACGAGAAATAAATTTGCTTGTAGTTTTTTCCCGATTTGTTTTTGAATTCTCGTCGAGCTTGTTGAAGTTTTTGAATTTTAGATTTGCGATCGCTTAAGGTTAGCGATCTAATTAAAAATCCTCTAACTCTGGTCTTTTGTTTATTCATTTAAAACTTAGCTTTATCATCTGCCCATCCTGAATAAGTTTACTACGGTTACTACGATCGGTTATTCGATTAGTTCTGTAGAGAAATCGTATTTTTAAGAAAAAATGTTACTTTAGATAGAAGAATAAATATGCAAATTTAGAAAGAGAGAGATTATCGAAAAAAAAAGAAAAATATAAAATTACCTTAAAACTATTTATTTATGCAATCAATCTTAAATCGAGCCAGTCTCTTATGACATCAGCTGACGCATCGTTTTCAGTATGTAAAAATTTTATACAAGTATAAGAAAAACTCAGTAGGGACACTGAGTTTGAATTGATGAAACGATGTTTAAGTAGGCAGGCATAAATAAACGTAAAATATAAAAGTAGTAAACACCTCAAGATTATGAGCAATGCCATCTTCTTAATTAAATAACGAAGCCAGAAAAGATTGAGATCAGAAATTATTCAACTTTGTTGGTTTAATTCTGCCTACCTACTTACGTCAACAACAAGGGACTTTCATCCAACTAAAAAGACAAGCATGGTATTTACTAACCAATTTAAAGAGTTTAGAAGAAGCAATAAAAGCTTATAAACGGCGAGTCGGGATTGAAGCAATGTTTAAGGATTGTAAAACGGGTGAATATAATTTAGAAGGGTCTAAAGCCTCAATAGAAAGATTAACTCGCTTAGTTTTATTGATGGCGTTCGCGAAGCGTGCCGGAGGCAATCTCGCCTACACGAGTTCAACCTTAAAAGGCAAAATAATTACAGCGAAGGGACAACAACAATACATCGGTCGCTTGAGAAAGATTAAACAATCTTTGACTCCAAACAGTAATTTTTGGCTCGGATTATATGGAGATGTCTGGATAATAACAAGAGAATTCGTTGCCCCTAGGGGAGAAGAATTGATGAGACTTAACTCAATAAGCTCCCATTTTATCAGAGAGGGATAAGAGCTATGAACATTATACAGCAAGCTTTCTAGCTGAGTTGCCACCCCGTCAGATAGTAGGGATTTGTCAATTCATCCGTGGGAGGATTGTCTGAAAAGATCCCGTCCCAATAAGCATCCTTACCAATCTCAACGGCACCAAAAATATTAGGAATCGCGCAAGAGGCTAGATCCAAAAATCAATTAATCGCTGCCAAACTGGATTATCGCCTTTTTTCAGAGCATACCAGATCGGAGCCGCACAGATGGCTCCCCCTGAAGTTCCACTTAAACTAACGATCTCGAACTTATCTTGAATGTTATTCTCAAAAAGTGCTTTCAATGCCCCAGCCGTAAAAGCAGCTTGACCTCCTTCTCCTTGGTAAGCGATCGCAATTCTAGTCTTCATGAAAATGGGACTCCCGATAAAAGCTTTCTCGCAATCGAGAGAATTGTAAAATATAAATCATAAAACTTGTCAGCAAAATCTTTATTCAATTTTGTATATAGTTTGCATAGCTAAAAATCAATTTTTTATCAAAATTCTTGCGTTGAAAACTTTATAACACGTATTCTTATTCTTATGGTAGAAATTAAGCGACTGACAAGACTAATGTATTTTTTTATATAATTACGACCAACGCTTAGCCAACAATCAAATTCCATGTTAGAAGCATTCATCTTCGCCACAATATTGTGTGGATTTTTCGGCATTATCCTTAAAAAAAATCTAGTGATGAAGATCGTCTCTATGGATGTTATGAGTACAGGAGCGATCGCCTATTACGTATTGATTGCGTCGCGAGATGGCTTATTTACACCAATTATTTCGGATGTCAAAAATGTCGCTTACTCCGATCCAGTTCCCCAGGCAGTTATTTTAACAGCAATTGTCATTGGTTTTTCGATTCAGGCTCTCATGCTTGTGGGTGTTATGAAGTTGGCACGGGATAATCCCACTTTAGAAAGTAGCGAAATCGAGAAGAGCAATACTCCATGACTAACAACATTACGATCGCCTGGCTCGTCTTACCCTTTTTTATCGGATTTACGCTTTATCTGCTGCCCAGACTCGATCGCTATCTAGCACTAGGGGTAGCATTCGTTTCGGCAGGATATGCCTTAGAGCTATTTTTCGAGGAATCACCCTTAAAGCTAAAGCTACTAGATAATTTTGGCGTTACTTTAGTAGCCGATCGATTGAGTGGTTTCTTTATCCTCACCAATGCCCTAGTAACCGCAGCTGTCCTACTCTACTGTTGGCGTAGCGGAAAGAAGGCTTTTTTTTATATGCAGACCATTATTCTGCATGGCAGTGTTAATGCCACCTTTATCTGTGCAGATTTGATCAGTTTATACGTGGCTTTAGAGGTAATCAGTATTGCGGCGTTTCTCTTAATTGCCTATCCCCGTACCGATCGATCGATCTGGGTAGCATTACGCTATCTGTTTGTTAGTAACACGGCAATGCTTTTTTATCTGGTGGGGGCGGTACTAATCTATCAGGCGCATCATTCCTTTCATTTTGCCGGTTTGCGCGGTTCTCCGCCAGAAGCGATCGCGCTTATTTTTCTCGGACTCTTGGTAAAAGGGGGCATCTTTGTATCGGGATTGTGGCTACCGTTGACCCACTCCGAATCAGAAACTCCAGTATCGGCGATGCTGTCGGGAGTAGTGGTCAAAGCAGGAGTTTTTCCGCTAGTGCGTTGCGCGCTGCTGTTAGAGGAAATCGATCCCATTGTCAGGTTTTTTGGGGTTGGGACAGCACTACTGGGCGTATTTTATGCCGTGTTTGAAAAAGATACTAAGCGGATGTTGGCATTTCACACGGTTTCCCAGTTAGGTTTTGTTTTGGCTGCCCCAGTCGTAGGCGGGTTTTATGCCTTAACCCACGGTTTGGTTAAATCCGCCCTGTTCTTGATCGCTGGTATTCTGCCAAGCCGTAATTTTAAGGAACTGCAACATCAGCCCATCGCTACCCCAATCTGGATTGCCCTGGTTATCGCCAGCTTTTCTATATCTGGCTTTCCCCTCTTGTCTGGTTTTGGGGCTAAAGTTTTGACCACTAAGAGTTTGTTGCCTTGGCAGGTTGTTGGGATGAATCTTGCCGCACTGGGAACTGCCATCTCCTTTGCTAAATTTATTTTTCTGCCCCATGAGAGGATTGAGAAAAAAGAAGAGGTACAATCTGGTTTTTGGTGGGCAATGACGATCTTACTCGGCGGATTAATTGCAGCCAACATTGTATATTACGAAGCTTATACCGTAAACAATATCGTCAAACCGCTAGTAACTATTGCTATTGGCTGGTTGGCATATATTTTGTTTTTTAAACAGACGGGGATTAAATTATCCCGTGCGATCGAGCAATTCGACCATCAGATCGGGCTGATGAGTCTGATGTTAATCTTTCTCTTCTGGATGGTTTGGGCATGAGATCGAGTGCGATTGCATACAGATAATTAAATTAAAAGAGAGTGGAAGAGGTGGAGGTAGTCGAATGCAGCGAAGGATCTCAAGGGTTTGGAAGTAGAGGAAGAAAAGAAAAAAATCTTGCGATCGTACCTTAACTTTTAACTGATTAGACGAACTTGATATGATTAGATATCTGGATTTAATATTACGACTGGCAATCTGGTTTTTGCTCACCGCCGATGCGAGCTTGGCAAATATTATTATCGGTGTTGGTATCGCATTACTCTTGCCCCGCAGCCATACTGCCCCAGGAGCATTAAAAGATTGGCTGCGAACGTTGTGGGAGATTGTTGTTGCGATTCCCAAAGCATATCTTGAGGCTGTGGAAATCATCTTCCGTCCCCACAATCACGAAGATGTCACGATGGAGCGAGTCAAACCCCAACGGACGCCGGGACTCATATTTCTAGATATATTTTTGATTACCTTTACTCCCAAAACCATTGTCTTGAAGTACCACGAAAAAGGCTGGTACGAAGTACACCGAGTGCGGCGGAGGCCACCCAGATGAGCCTACTCTTGATTACTATGATTCTGGCTCTACTGATCCCGATTTATGAAGCTTGCCAGGATGATGATATTTGGCAGAAGATGTTGGCATTTGCCAGTATTGCCACCAAAACCTCGATCGTGATTCTCATGGTATCCGTCCTGCGGGATGATTGGATGATTGGGGTGGTTGCGGTCATTATCCTCAGTGTGGGGAATGCGGGATTAATGCTGCTGGCACATTTAATCAAACGGATGAGCGAAATATGATCGATCTTTTAGGTTACATCTGTATCGGTATCGGAGTTATTTTCTGGTTCTGGGGAACTTTTCCTTTAATAGGTAACAAATCGGTATTATTTAAACTACACAGTTTGTCTGTTGCTGATACCTTGGGTTCGATGAGTATTGTTATTGGTTTGCTGCTGAAGATCCCCAGAGAGTGGCCACTGTTAATCTTGGCAATCATTACTTTGGCAATCTGGAATACAGTGCTGGGATATGTGTTGGCATACTGTTCCAGTAGCGGAGGCGACAATGACTGATAGCTATATCTATGTCATAACTGCTCTACTGCCGTTAACGGCTTGTATGTTGGTATGTCAGGTCAATCCCTATCATGCCCTAGTTATCCGAGGCATACTGGGAGCGGTAGCAGCGTTGGTGTATGCGGTTTTAGGAGCTGCGGATGTGGCTTTGACTGAAGCCTTGGTAGGTACGATGCTGGCGATTACGCTTTACGTGGTTGCAGTGCGTTCGTCATTGGTGATGCGGATTGGAATACTCAAGGACGGAACGAGCGAGGGTAGTAAGTCTCTGCAAAACGGCAAAGGCGGATGCGATTTTGAAGAATTAGAAGAATTAATAGATAATTTACGAACAACGATTAGCAAATATCATCTGCGTTTGGAGTTAGTGACCTACCCAGATAGACGAGCTTTAAATCAGGGATTAATCGAAAAAGAAATCCACGCTACCTTGACTAAATCGGAAACATGGGAACGGGATGACCAAAAATGCACAGTAGAAGAGGACGAGCGACAGCCCTATCAAACCGCGATTGGGGTTCGTCGTCTCTATGAAATCATGCAAAGCGAACTTTCATCATCACGGACAATCCTAACCTATGTTGGCGCAGCAAAAGCACAGGAGAAGCATTAATGAAATGGATCTACATTGCAGCAGGGATATTGCTATACATCAAAATGATGATTATGCCCAATCCTGCATCAGATGGGTTCGATATTTCGATTGTCGAAGCGGTTGTCCGAGATAGTGGAGTGCCAAATGCGGTTTCGGGGATCATTTTCAGGAATCGGCTGTATGACACGATCTTTGAGGTGATCGTATTTACGATCGCAATTTTGGGTTCTTATTTTCTACTGGCTAATGAAAAACCGACCGAGAAAGTTTATCAATTTACCGATCGACCATCAATCGTTCTAGCACGTTTGGGAGCAACCATTACCTCGCTAGTAAGCATTGAATTGGCAATTCGAGGACATCTCAGTCCCGGCGGTGGTTTTGCAGCTGGGGTAGCAGGGGGAACAGCGATCGGTTTGATTGCGATTACCTCGCCATCAGAGTGGATGCAGGGGATCTATCAACGATGGCAAGCTGCTACCTGGGAAAAGGTCTCAGTTCTGATTTTCATCGTATTGGCAGCTGTGACTCTGCTCGGATTGGAATTCCCCGATGGAGAGTTAGGTACGCTGGTTAGCGGGGGGATTATCCCTTTACTCAACATTTTAGTGGCTATCAAAGTCGCTTTAGGTTCGTGGGCTGTTGTTTTACTATTTATTCGTTATCGAGGATTGTTGTAGAAGAATCAGAATTTTTTGACGGTTGGGGGTTTGATGGCTTTAGCGATCGCTCTGGTTAGTAATATCAAATAGTAGTGCGGAGCTGCACGGCTTGCGACGTCGATATTAACACATTGGCTCAGGAATCTCAAATATCAAATAGTAGTGCGGAGCTGCACGGCTTGCGACCAAGATGGTCGCACTCCTATTTTTTGTGTTTATTTAACCGAATTTTAATATAAAACGATATTCTTTTCAATACTTGCGCTGGCTTTTAGCCATGTTAGTAACAAGCTAAGATAGTACTAACTTTAGATTCTCTCTTTGCCATGGAGACGCTGCCCGAACGCCAATCCACTTCTGACTTTCGAGCCGTGCCCGCTCCGCTCGGCAAGATTCCGCCATGGCTGCGTTTGGGATTAATTTTTCCCCTCATTTTTCTCAACGGCTGGCTGATTTCGCTGCTGATTAATTACCTGGAGCCGTTGTTGAGCATTCTGATTACCGCATCGCTACTCGCCTTTTTACTCGACTTTCCCATTTTGTTTCTTCAGAAACAGGGCATTCCTCGAAAGTTAGCGATCGCGCTGGTTTTGCTCTTAGGGTTGCTAGTCCTGGTACTATTGGGGCTGACTTTGATTCCCTCGATCGTGCAGCAACTGAGCGATTTAGTCGAAAATTTGCCTGTCTGGATCGAGACGGGAAGTCAACACGTTCAAACCATACAAAAGTGGGCGATCGCGCAAAAGTTATCCATCGACCTTGGCGATATCGTTGCACAAGCGGCAGCAAGGGTTTCTAACGCGCTACGCACCTTGACCAGTCAACTGCTAAGCGTTCTACTGAGTACCATTAATAGTCTGGTTAACATTCTCTTGATTTTGGGACTGGCTGTTTTCTTGGTTTTGACGGGAGAAAGCGTCTGGAGGGGGATTTTTAGCTGGCTTCCGTCGCCTTGGGATGGGCGATTGAGAGAATCAATTCGGCAGACTTTTGAGGCTTACTTTGCTACGCAAGCAATTTTAGCAGGGATTTTAAGTATTACGCAGACGATCGTTTTTCTCCTGCTCGATGTGCCCTATGCAATTCTATTTGGCTTTGCCATCGGCATGACTACGTTGATCCCCTATGCCAGTACCGTGACGATCGCTGTTATTAGTCTCTTACTCGCGCTACAAAATCTTCAATTGGGAATTAAAGTCTTAGTCGCCGCGATTGTTATTGGTCAGATTAATGATAGCGTCGTGGCTCCCCGTCTCATGGGCGGCATGACGGGACTCAATCCAGTTTGGATTATCATTTCTCTATTTATTGGAGGGAAGCTGGGAGGAATTTTAGGGTTGCTAATAGCCGTGCCCACCGCCAGTGTCATCAAGAGTACGACTGACACCTTACGTTCTCCTCATTCGGAGTAAGTGGTATATAAGTTAGCAACACAAAAAATTTGGGCGTTATTCGTGGAAATAACGCCCAATTCTCTCGTATTCTTATCCTTAGTTCGATGCAATGCAATTGTTAGCTCTAGAATTCTTTTCTTAGCTTAGTGCAGCATGGCTGCGATCGTAATTTTTCCTAAAAGTAGGTTGAGCCTTGCCTTGAATGCTAGTCCAGTATTCATTATCCACATCTACGCCAATTTCAGATGCAGCACGCTCCAGCATTGCTTGCTGTCGATGCTTGACTGCATGGTGGTGGCGCATCATTAGGGCACGAGCTTGTTGTTCGGCAGACATCATTCTTTCCTCCGAATTGCTTATTGAGTGTCATTAATGGTTGAATTTGCTTTCTTCTATTATATATAACACAAAATTCTGTATTAGATTTTACAAAATGCTGATAAAAAACATAAATTTATAAAATTTTTGGGATCGCTCTTGTTTTTATCGTAGCTTTAACCTTCCTGACTTATTGACAAAATCCAGTTTTGCAAAATCGGGTTAACTATCTCCGGGGCTTCATCTTGAGGACAATGACCCACGCCTTCAAGGGGAATAAACTGTTGCACTGCGGGAAAATCAGCCAGCTTGCGCCCTAACTCTATCGGTTCCCAAGGATCTTCAGTTCCCCAGAGGATCAAGACAGGGCAGGAAAGAAGGGGCAGCAAATCTTCTGGTAGCGGACCATAAGAATAGCGAGTAAACGCGAGAAACACGTCTGCCGCTCCTTTATCTGTTGTTGGTTGCATAATGATATCGATGAGTTCGTCGGTGACGGCTTCCTGACGGCAGTATGCTTGTCGCAAAATTTTACGAACGACTTCAGGTCGAGCAATTTGTTTAAAGAATAGATAGCCGATTAACTTATTGCCTAAAAGTTGTTGTAATATGTAGGAGCCAAGGTTTTCATACCAGAGCAATTGCCCTCTTTTGCGATCGTGAAGCAATCGCAGAGTGCAGTTAAGCAAAGCAACTCCCAAAACGAGATCTGGATTATCTACCGCCGCTTGCATCGCTACGATACAGCCGATAGAGTTGCCAACTAAAAAAACAGGGCTACCGACGACCTCGCGACAAAAATCTGCGACCTGCTGTCCCCAAGTTTCAAACGTGTAATCGATCTCTACGCCGGGAGTTGGTTTTGCCGATCCCCCAAAACCAATCAAGTCGATCGCGTAGCAACGACAATTTTCTCCCAAAATGGGCAGATTTTTGCGCCAATGTGCCCAAGAAGCTCCAAAGCCATGTATTAGGACTACCGCAGCTCCTTTTTCTCCCACGCTTTGATAACAAATGGGAAAACCTTTCCAAGTCCAGATTTTAGGAGATGCATCCGAAATGCGGTGATTTTTTAGTTGTTTCATATTTAATTTGCATGTGTTAGCTTGCTAAAAAGCCTACTATTATTGAGAAAGTAGGATTTAAAAATTAAACTTTAAACTTTGTATGGCAGAAAAGAAGAGGACATAACCTACAGAAAAAGAAAACGAGATTATTGCCCTAGTTTTTACATTTTGTAATAGTTCCTGCCAGACTGCCAAGGAAAACCGAGGTAGGGAAGTGCGAGTATGAACGACCGAGTTGACAGAATTCTACAAGAATTCGCAAGCCGATCGCTTGAGATTGAGGGGGCTTTTTTGGTTTCGTCTCAGGGTCAACCCATCACCGTAGCAATGGGGATGGAATATAATAGCGCGTTAATTTTGGCTGGAACAATGCTCCGTTTGGCGCAGATAGTTCGAGAGGAATATGCGTGGCAAGAAATCGAACAAGTTTCTATCCGATCGCAAGAAGGATATGTTATTTTATTTCGCTGTAGCAAAGAGGTTTTCTTGCTTGTCAAAACCGCCAGAGTTCCTTGGGGTTTTCTCGATCGCGATATCCATCGCACGGTTAAAACGCTTCAGAGCGAGCTTCAAACAACTGACATCCCTAGATTGACGGCTGAAGACTCTTCCCAATTAACGCTATTGTGGGAAGATAGACAAATTGCAGCCAGCGAGCGAGCCAAGACCAAATTCAAGCTCGATGGCGATTTTATTGCTCGCGCTCAACAAGAACTAGCACAATATATCGGTCCGATTGCTTCTATCGTGTGTAAGCGGGTTTTGGCTGAGAAACCTAACATCGATCCCTCCGAATTTATTGAAGCTTTAGCCAAACATATTCCCCAACAGAAACAAGCACTCAATTTTCAGCGCCATTTTCTTTTTTAATGCCAAATTCCTGAATTGGAGAGAGACTTAGCCCTGAAAAAATTATGGAAAAGAAAGTTAGAGCGAGATATGGTAATCCCAATAGTTTACTAAAGTTAACCAAAACAGGATAGCCTAGAACCGTAGCGATCGCCGCATAGAACTTATCTCGATGGAACTCAATACCATTCCCCAGCGCCTTCGCATTTGGTTCAAGTCCTTACACTTCGGACGCAGTTCCGTCGATACTCGTTACGCGCTAGTCGAAGCTTGCCTGATCGGAATCCTATCTGCATTAGCAGCTTTATGGCTTAAAAAAGGCATTGGTTGGCTGGGAGGCTGGCGCATCCAAGCGGCGCATCAGTTTGGGGCATGGTTAGTGCTACCTGCGGTTGGTTTGAGCTTTAGTCTGTTAGCGGGTTGGATCTTACAAAAGTTTTCTCCGGCAGCGGCGGGTGGTGGGATTCCTCAAGTTAAGGCAGCTTTGGCGCGATATCCCATTCTGTTGTCCCTGCGGGTTGCCGTGGTGAAGGCGATTGGTACGACGCTAATTTTAGGGGCAGGTTTGACCCTCGGTCGCCGAGCGCCTACAGTCCATATTGGAGCGGCATTGGCGGCGCAACTGAGCAGTTGGATTCCCACTTCGCCAGAACATCGCCGTCAGATGATCGCAGCCGGTGCAGCAGCGGGATTAGCGGCAGGGTTTAATACGCCAATTGCCGGAGTTTTGTTTGTCGTCGAAGAATTGATGCGGGACGTATCGGACTTGACTCTAGAAACGGCGATCGTCGCTTCTTTTACGGGGGCGGTCGTGTCTCGGCTTTTAGATTCAGCCGATCTCAACATCCCCGCCAGTTTGCTCGATGCTCGCTCCGGCAGCTTCTCAGCCCCAGAAATTCCTTTTTATCTATTTTTAGGGGCGCTAGCGGGAATTTTGGGGGCACTTTTCAATCGAAGCATGATGTTTAGCCTCTGGGTCAATCGTCGCTCCAATTTGTCCCTAGCTTGGCGCATTGGTATAGTCGGCTTACTTTCCGGCGCGATTATTGCTTTTTTACCGCCGTTTTTTCAGGATAATTCGGGACTGCGGGAGTTTTTAGTCTATGGTGGGTTGTCCTGGCAAAATATCGCGATCGCTTTTGTTGCCCATTTTTTCCTAACGATTCTGGCATATAGTTCTGGTGCCCCAGGGGGACTGTTTGCGCCCGCACTGGTGATGGGTTCCGCCCTGGGGTATTTAGTCGGCGATCTCGCGGGCTGGCTTTCGGGAATTAACAGCGAATCGACTTATGCTCTGGCGGGGATGGGGGCATTTTTTACGGCAGTTGGTAGGGTTCCCGTCACCGCGATCGTCATCGTTTTTGAAATTACTGCCGATTTCAATATCGTGTTGCCGCTAATGGTGACTTGCGCGATCGCCTATATTGTAGCAGAGAGCATTTCGCGCGGCTCGATTTACGAACATTTGCTGAAAACCAGCGGCATTCAACTCAAGCAGCAGGAAACGCCGCGCAATGATTTTCTCAACAAATTAACGGCTGCCGATGTCATGCAGTCTCAGGTAGAAACCCTATCGAGCGATCTAACCCTCGACGAAACGATGCTAGCAGTCTCCCGTTCTCACCATCGCGGGTTTCCGGTGATCGAGGAAGGAAAATTGGTCGGGATTATCACTCAAAGCGATCTTGCCAGTCTCAGCCAGCGATCGCCACAAACGCTACTAAAAGAAATTATGACGATGCGACCGATTACGGTCAAGCCGGATACTTCCCTCAGCGACGTTCTTTACTTGCTCAACCGCTATCAATTATCTCGCCTGCCCGTTACTGAAGGCAGTAAACTCGTCGGAATTATTACTCGCACCGACATCATCCGTAGCGAAGTCAATCAACTCAACCAAGGCACGCAGCGAGCGTTTAAACCTTCTCCTTCCTACGTAGCCTATCAAACTCGCTCGCCATCGGTGGGAAAGGGTCGAATCTTGCTCCCCATCGCCAATCCCCAAACGGCACCTGCGCTGATGAAGATCGCCGCCGCGATCGCTCGCTATCATCAATACGAACTAGAGTGCCTGCAAATTATTAAAGTGCCTAAGCATATTTTTCCGTCCGAAGCTTATGTCAATACCCAAGAAAGTCGCAAATTGCTCCATCGCGTCGAAAGATTGGGTCGTCAGTGGAATATTCCCGTACATACGCAAATCCGAGTCGCGCAGGATCGGGCTGAGGCAATTTTAGAAGCGATCGCAAAGCAGCAAATTAATATCCTTCTGATGGGCTGGAAAGGCAATACAGCTACCCCAGGCGCGATTTTTGGCGATCTCGTAGACACTATAATTCATCGAGCGCCTTGCGATTTAATTTTAGTCAAATTGGGCAGCAGTCTCAATGCCTATCCCAACGATTTGAATCAGTCGGCTACTTGGTTGATTCCTATGGCTGGAGGTCCTAACGCGCAACGGGCGATCGAGTTGCTACCGGGACTCGCTAGCTTATATTCTCGCATCCATTCTCCCAAACTCTGGCTGTGTCAGGTTTATTCTCCAGCAACGTCTGCTCTCGATTGTTCTTTATTAGAGTACTCTACCGACTATCTTAGAAATAACCTATCGCTTCCGGTGATGCCGATTGCCGTGCGCTCTCGCTCGGTTTCCGATGCGGTCATTCGCTTGGCAGGCGAGGAAAAATGCAGTGTCGTCATGCTGGGGGCAAGTCGCGAAGGATTATTGCAACACGCCATTCATGGCAATATTCCCGAAGCGATCGCTAATAAAGTTGAAAGTACGACGATTATAGTCAGAAGCGCTTACTGAGGCAGAGAAATGGCAGGGAATTTTGATGATGCTCTATCTGTTTGAGTTAATTCCCAGAAAATGCTATAATTTAGGTCGTCAGTCCATGTTTAAGGGCAAAACGCACTAATTCGGTACGGCTATTGGTTCCGGTTTTACTAAACAGGCGGCTGACATATTTTTCGACATTTCGGACGCTAGTATCCAAGCGTCCTGCGATTTCTTTATTCATTAATCCTTCTGCTACCAAATCTAAAACGCTTTGTTCTCGTGGCGTTAACTCAATTTTGATCGGAGAAGGCGTGGGAACTAGATGAGAGGATTGACCTAGCTGTTCTTTAATAGCTTTGATATCTTGGACGATTTCTGCTAGTTGCGCCGCTTCGCCGCTAGCTGCTACCGTCTCTTGGCGGCGTTTGAGAACGTTTCTAACAACTGCTTCTAGCTCTTCGGGATCGAAAGGTTTGGATACATAGGCATCGCAACCCGCCTTGTATCCTTGAATGCGATCGCTCGTCATTCCTCTGGCGGTTAAAAAGACAACTGGGAGTGCTTTGAATCGGTCATCTTCACGCAGTTTTTTGAGAAATTGATAGCCATCTACTTGGGGCATCATAATATCGGAGATGACTAAATCTGGCGTCTCGTGTTGGATCGATTCCCAAGCTTCGTTGGCGTTACTGGCTAATTGGACTTTGAATTCTCCGCTGTCTTCGAGATAAGCTTGTACGGACTCGCGAACCCCAGGTTCGTCATCAACGAGAAGTAATTTGGCTTTTTCGGACATATTTTTCTCTCCTACAGGCAAAAAATTCAGAATCCTGAACAGTTGCGTTCGCAGGTTGCACTTTACAGAATTCTGAATTTCGATAATGCGATCGCCGATTATTTACTCAGCTGAAACCGCTTGTACTTCTATTGTCTCATTGCTTGTTTCTGTAGGAGCAGCGACAGGGTTAGTTTTTGTAGATTTAAAGCGATCGAGGATTAACTGTGATACTTCAGTCACCAAAAATGTTACAAGGATAAAGTCGTCAATCTCTCCTACGATCGGAAAGAAATCTGGGGAAATATCGAATGGGCTGAGTAAATAGACGAGAGTACCCAGAATAATCCACCAACGGTATTTGGGATTGCGGATGGCGTTGCGATAGAAATTGTAGATCGATTGAATAGGAATTTTCATCAACGGACTCCCTTAGCAATTACTTTTTATTGTGACAAATTAATTCGCATTTTTCCGGTGCGGATCGCCGATGTACAAATTAGGGTAAGTCCCACTTTTGGAAACCTGCGGTTTTGGAAAAGGGATAATATCAATGCGCAATTATCAATAAGTCAGTAGGTTTGTGTGTAAGACTTTTCGAGCGAGCATCTGTAGCGCTCTTTTTTTAGCAATGGGATAACGCGAAGCGTTATCCTTTTTTCCTGAATTTAAATTAGTTTTACAATTTATTTAAGAAGTTTTTCAGAAAGAGTCATTAAAGTGCATTTTGTGCGACTGTGCTGCTAAAAAAGATCTGCTTGTAGCAACATCGGTACGATAAAGCCAAAAATTATCGCTCCAATCCCCATGACCAGCGACCAAAAGCGAGGATAACTTCTTACTGTAGTGCGATTTGTCTTGAGTTGAACTAAATCGACACGGGGAATAATTTCTCGTCTGAACCAACCAACAGCTTGAACTTCCGACCCGATTAACTTCTGTACCTGAGTTGCACCAAAGAGGAAATTGCCCAACGACCCAAAACGAGAGGCGTAGCGAGTATAAATCGTTCCCATTTTATCTTGTAGTCTGAGGTCGGAACCAAACTGATATCCGGCGGCATCCGCACGACCGATGAGCTTGCCTTGAAGTTGTACGGGGCGACCTCGCAGGGGACTAGCATAGGGATCGCACATCAAGGTGAAAATATCGGTCTGAGAAACGCGCCCGAAGTCGGGATACATGGCAAAGGCATTGATTAGCGTACCGATGCCAAACCCAAAGAAACTAAAGCTTGGCAAAACGCTTGCATTGCTAGAGATTAAAGCGACAAGCAAACCCAGAAGAAAACCCGCGATCGCGCTAACCCATTGTGCGTTAAAAAGTAAGATATCTAGCACTAAATTTCCATACAACTTATTCTTGTTCAGCTTTCTGCCTTCGCGTACCACCGCCGCCATATCGAATTCGGTCTCCAATCCCATTTGCTCGGCGTAGGTAGTTAGGGCGCGAATGCGCTTGCCCGTTAGCGGGTGAGTCGAATTCATTTCCATCCACCAACCCCAAGGGTTAAACATATCCCAGAGAAAGACTCGTCCGATTTGTTGCGAGTTCGAGGCTATTCGATAAGCAGTCCCAGTAGCAACGGCTGCTTTGGAATCGTAAATACCGAGCGCGCGAGTTCCTTCTATTAATTTACTGGGTTCTTGGGTACGCTGTCCTTGTTCTAAAATTCCATAGGCAATTTTCACTAATGCCCGTGATAGCGCATTGGGATTTCCGGTTGTTTCGGCAGCAAAATGGTCGGCGTAGTACTCTCTAGTTCGGGATAAATACAAGATTAAATAGGTGCCAACCAGATAGAAGACATAGGCGGTAATAGCTGCCACTTGGATAGCATTTTTTATCTTGTTATCGTTGCCGCCCCGGCTAAAATTTCTGGCAAAAGTATAAATTAAGTAGCTAATTTGCACTAGAGTAGAGGCTACCGTCATGATGGCAAAATCCCAATGAACGATATGCCCCAATTCGTGGGCGTATACTGTTGCAACTTCGTCGTCGTCGAGATAGGTAAATAGCCCCTGACTGACCACTAAACGAGCGCTATCTGGAAAAGAACCATAGGTAAAAGCCGTGGGATTTTGGTCGTCGATAATTCCCAAACGGGGCAGACTAATATTTTTCTCGCGACAGACGCGCTTGATGACTTCTGCGGCTTCTGGGCTTCGGCGTTCGATTTCTGCTAAAGGCACCCAATGAGTTTGATAAAACCACTCCTGGGTGAGATCCATCATCGATGGAGAGATAAAAAAGGCTGCCGTATTGAAGATTAAGGTAATGATAATTGCCACGGCGAGTCCGCTAAAGGGATCGTTGCTATTGAGAATGAAAAGTATGGCTAGACAGAGGACTAATACCATCCCAAACAGCAAACAGATGGTAGCGATGGAGACCAAGGCGAGATTATCTGCAAATCCTTTCATGACCAACCTTACCCCAGTTTGAGCTGCCCTACCCGCTTTTTGTAAAGGTTTTGGCGCTTCTGCTGCGGCTTCTTCCCTTGGCGTTTCTGCTTTGTTGAGAGTAGACAGGAACCCTTTTGCCCAATTGCTGACTTGGGAGTCGAGGTACCGTTCGAGTTCTTGACACAGTGCGATCGCTTTGTGTTTTTCCCCATTGCCGTGATACGCTCTCGCTAGCGCCATTTGTACCTGGGCGTACTCTTGTGAATGGGGATTAGAAGCCGTTTGACAATAGGCTGCGAGCAATTCTATTGCCTCAGAGTAGCGATGCTGTTGCAGTGCCTTCAATCCATCTTTGAGTGACATGAGTGGCTCCCCAAAAGTTAGGAAAATAGAGTCTTAGTTTTATCAATACCCGTATTTTCCAGGGAAAATAACACTGAGAAAAAATTTGCAATGATGAATTATAAATTCTAAAAATTAGCAGCAAAATGAAGCATCTACCAAGATTCTTCGCTTCACGGAACCTGCCCGAATCGCGAAGTGCGAAGGGTTACGCGACCAATGACCATTCATACCTTGATGCAGCAAGACATAAAAATTTTATAATTTGATTGGCTCGATACCTTGCACCAATATGTCATTATTGGCGATTGCTCAATATCACAGATGCAGGAGCTGAGCTGGTTGAATGACAAAACTCAAATCGCCCTCACCCCAACCCCTCTCCCCGAGCAGGAGAGGAGCTTTCCACTTAAGACTTTTGCCTGAAGTCCCTTCGCCCCTTATGGGAGAAGGGATTTAGGGATGAGGGGACAAAGATTTGTCAGTCAACCAGGGAGCCGAATCTACCCAATAACGTCGCTAATAATTATGCCCAAATTTATTATGTGGGGCAGCTACTGCGAAAATGCACTCGAAAAACGCGCCCCCTATCGCCAAGATCATCTCGACGGACTCGCCGCACAAAAAGAAAAAGGGATTTTAATTACCCTCGGTCCTACCAAAGACGCGACAAAAGTTTTCGGGATTTATGAAGCAGAAGATGAAGCCATAGTCCGTCAAGTCATCGAATCCGATCCCTATTGGCAAAATGGCATTTGGACAGAGTATGAAGTCAAAGAATGGATTCAGGCATTTTAGTCATTCGTTACAACAATTCAAAATTATTCTTCTTCCTCCATTTTGAATTTTGAACTTTGAATTTTGAATTTAAAAAGGTTGTTTGTTTTCTTTCCATCTCTCGCTATGATTCTCGCAGAACGTAGCCTACGCCCCGAACCGTGTGGATCAGTCGCTTTTGCCCTTCATTTTCGATTTTGAGGCGTAAATAGCGAATATAAACCTCAATGACGTTTGATTCTCCTCGGAAATCGTAACCCCAAACATTTTCCAAAATTTGCTCCCGACTTAAGACTTCTCTGGGATGAGACATTAAATATTTGAGGAGTTCAAACTCTTTCATGGTCAGATCGATGCCCTGTTCGCCTAGAATTAAGCGGCGCGTTGTCAAATCTAAAACTAATTCCCCAAACCGCAGTTGTTCTTTTGATGCTTCTCGAGGGTGTAGATAGAAGCGAACCATTTGCAAAAACTCTTTGGAGTGATAGGGTTTGAGTAAATAGTCGTCAGCGCCCGCTTCCAGACACTTCACTCGTTCCTCCACCGTTTCTTGGTCGATCGACAAAATAATCAGAACGCGATCGCCTTTTTGTCTCAGTTGACGACAAAGCCTCAATCCCGATTCTCCAGCCAAGGCGCGATCGATAACTACCATGGCGGGTTGTAGAGTTTCGATCTCCAACAAAGCTTTATCGATATCCGGCGCGATCGCCGTTGTATAGCCCGCTTCTATAAGATCCTGACTTGCCTGTTGGGCAAAGGCTTCATCGGTCTTTACCAATAAAATACAAGGATTGAGCACGGTCGCGATCGAAAGCATAGACTAGAAATCAAGTTTCAATAGTAGAATGATTTTTTCCTGTTTTAACACTAATTAATAAAATCGATCGGCTGTGTTAACAGCATCAATTAATAACTAACTACTAATCACTAATAACTGTGCGGGTGAGTTTGGTCTATGGGGATGTAACAAGATACTCATATTTACAATTCTTCGACCTGCTCTTCGACCTGCCCTTACCGATCGTAACTGACTAAGGGAGTTCCACAGAAGTTGGCTTAGCGATATGGGGCAATCCCCAACCTAATTTTTCTCGCAGGATGCGGAAGAACTCTGGCGGTTGCAGGCGGATAAAACGCGCTGTATAGGGAGATTTTTCAATGTGTATGCGATCTTCTGGCAAGACGTAACAACCAGCATTCCCATCTACAACCATCACCATTCGGTTGGGAGTTGCAGGAAAAATATTCACGGTTTCTGTATCGGAAAATACCAGTGCCCGCGAGGCTAGCGAATGGGGACAGATAGGCGCTAACTGCATCACTGGCACATCTGGGGTTACGACTGGTCCTCCGGCGCTGAGAGAATAAGCAGTCGAACCCGTAGGAGTCGAGACGATCACCCCATCTGCCGCAATATCGACGGCTGCGTGCCTGCCAATTTGAATTTCAAAATGGCACATACTGGTTAGCGGTTCTCGATGCACGACCATTTCGTTGAGGCATAGCGCTTCCCAGAGCAAATTATCCTCTCGAAAAAGCTGCACTGTAAGCATCGATCGCGCTTCGATTTCATAGTCATGCTGGAGAAGCTTTTCTATAGCTTGCGGCAAATGATTGACATAGGTTTCCGTCAAAAAACCCATGTGTCCGGTATTGATAGTCAGCAGTGGAATGCCACAGGGCGCTAACTGGCGAAAGGCAGCCAAAACCGTCCCATCACCTCCTAAAACGATGGCAAAGGACAAATTTTCGTCAAAGTGCGGCGGCACTAACTGTTCGATCCGAGTATGGCAAACAGGGCGATTGGGTTTGGAATATCCCAAAAGACCGCCTCTACCCGTTTCCATGACTATTTCCCATCCGCGAGACTTCAGCTTGTCTCGCAATTCGGCTGCGACTCTAGTTGCGATCGGCTTTTCGTCGTTATAGATAATGCCTGCTTTTGGCACGTCTGGTTATCCTGCGTCAGATTTTACTCAAAATTGAGGCTTTTTAAAGGGAGTTTTTTTCTCTTTCTTTTTGTTCTTGTTTTTGTCGTAACCAAGCTCTTTGAGCTTCGTCAAAATTCGACTAAAGTATTCTTGTAAGTAGGATTCTAAAGTAGTGGTTTGCTCCCGATCGAGTCCAAAGATCTGATATACCTCTTCCATCGGCGCGTTGAGAGGGTTGCCGCTAGCGAGAACCTCCGCAAAAGCCAGGCGATCCGAGACGTTTTGCGTCCACTGAAAAAATCGAGTTGTCTGACGCATGAAACGAAGCAATCCCAGAGGAACGCGGAAAATTTTCGCCTCTCGCCCCGATAATTTCTCGCAAAGACCAATAATTTCTTCAGAAGTCCAAGCACGAGTTCCGACGACCGGAAAGGATTTTCTCGCCGTTTCGGGAACTTCTAAGGCACGAATCGCAAATTTGGCAATATCTTGCGTGTTCATGTAGGCGATGGGCGTGCTTTCCCCGGCAATCCAAACCGATTGATTGTCTAATATGGGAATGGCATATTGGCTGATGAGTCCTTGCATAAAACCACAAGGACGCAAAATTGTATAATTTAGGTCGGTTTCAGCCAAGAAAAGCTCGGTGCAGCGCTTAATATCCATTAAAGGAACGTTAGGATATTTCTCGGCATTGAGAATCGAGAAAAAAATAAATTTTTCGACTCCCACCGCTTTGACGGCTTTGATTAAATTAACCTTGCCTTCCCAATCGACTTGTTTGATACCGAGAGAATCGGTGGCTCTGGTCGTCGCGGCATCGATAACAGCCTCAATGCCTTCTAGAGCAGGAGGCAAAGTTTTGGCATCGCAAAGATTTCCCTTAACTAATTCTGCTCCCCATTCTTTTAAAAATGCAGCTTTTGTCTGATTTCTCACCAAACAGCGGACTCGATAGCCCCGATCGAGGGCGCATCGAGCCACTTGTCTTCCCAAGGTGCCCGTGGCACCGACCACTAATAAGTTCATCTATTAAATAATTTCGTTACAAATTTTTAACTTTCTCTAAGATATTAGCAGAAGCCGTGCTTATGCAAGCAACTCAAGTCGTATGACTATTTGCGTCTGGACGAAAGAATTTCGCTCAATCGCTATATTCGAGCCAAAAAAGCGAAAATAAAGACTGTTCGCGGCAAATCTACTTGAGTCGTTCATCTTTTGCTTGCGATCGCTCAACAAGATCTAACAAGCTCTTGGAACGGAAGCTTAGAATTATGAAGAAGTCCATGGTTATATTAGGGTTATCTATTTAATTGTCAAACAGATGATAGAGTCAGAAAATCTGGTCATTAGTTTGAGCTAGAATAAGTTGTCTGTTTGCGATCGCGCGTAAATATGGGCAACACCTTTGGGCATTTATTTCGGATTACGACTTTTGGGGAATCTCACGGCGGCGGAATTGGCGTTGTCATCGATGGCTGTCCCCCGCGACTAGAAATTTCCCAAGCAGAAATTCAACAAGAGTTAGACCGCCGACGACCGGGACAGAGTAAAATCGTTACGCCCCGCCGGGAAAGCGATAGTTGCGAAATTCTCTCTGGCGTGTTTGAGGGCAAAACTCTGGGAACGCCAATTGCCATTCTCGTTCGCAATCAAGATGCCCGTTCGCAAGACTACAACGAAATGGCAGTCAAATACCGTCCTTCCCATGCCGATGCCACCTATGATGCTAAATATGGGATCCGCAACTGGCAAGGAGGAGGGCGCTCGTCAGCTAGAGAAACGATCGGTCGGGTAGCAGCAGGCGCGATCGCCAAGAAAATCCTCAAACTTGCCGCCGGAGTCGAAATCATTGGCTATGTCAAGCGCATCAAAGATATAGAGGCGATCGTCGATCCCAATACCGTTACCCTCGAACAAGTAGAAAGCAATATCGTCCGCTGTCCCAACCCAGAATGCGCCGAACGGATGATTGACTTAATCGACCAAACCAGAAAAGATAAAGATTCTATCGGCGGCGTGGTTGAATGCGTCGCCCGCAACGTTCCTAAAGGATTGGGAGATCCGGTATTTGATAAATTAGAAGCAGAATTGGCAAAAGGGGTAATGTCCTTACCCGCCAGCAAAGGGTTTGAAATCGGTTCGGGGTTTGCAGGGACGCTTCTGAGTGGCAGCGAACACAACGATGAATATTACATCGATGAAAACGGCGAGATTCGCACGGCGACAAACCGTTCGGGTGGGGTTCAGGGAGGCATCAGCAACGGCGAAAATATTATTATCCGGGTTGCCTTCAAACCGACGGCTACCATTGGTAAGGAACAGCGGACTGTCACTCAAACGGGCCAAGAAACCACGCTAGCAGCAAAAGGAAGACACGATCCCTGCGTGGTACCGAGAGCCGTTCCTATGGTAGAAGCAATGATGGCATTGGTTCTGTGCGATCGCCTATTGTGCCATCACGGACAATGCGGATTGCCGCTGGAGTTTAATCAAAATCTTGTCGCGATCGCGCAATAAAATACAAGGCTCTTTCACTCTTAATTTAGAAATTTGCCTATTTAATACTTCTTATTTAGGTTATTTAGGCAATTTTCATTTACTGAGCTAAGATATCTTGTCGAGTAAATCTGGACTTTAGCAAAGGTTTGAGTAGCGTTTCGGCTGCGTCAGTTTCTTTATTAATCAGGTATAGCCGCGCGAGCGTCACGCGAGCAAATACATAGTCAGGAAGGCGTTCGGCAATCTCTTGCCAAAGTGCCAAGCTCTCAATCGATCCAAAGTTTTTGGGCGATTGCCTTTTTATCGAATCTCGTCGATGAGATTTTCGGGCAATGGTCGATACTCGGCAAACTCCATCGAGAAAGTCGCCATTCCTTGCGAGAGCGATCGCAATTCAGTCGAGTAACCAAACATCTCTGCCATGGGAACCTCGGCACGAAGGACGGCATAATGGTCTCGCGTTTCCGAACCCAATAGCAGGGCGCGTCGGGCTAATAATTTCCCCTGTATCTTACCGACAAATTCGCTGGGAGTCTCTACTTCCAACAGCATCATCGGTTCTAGGATAGTTGGTTTCGCCTTAGCAAATCCTTGCTCGAAACCTTCTCTGGCAGCAAAGCGAAATGCCATTTCCGACGAATCGATGGGATGGAAAGACCCTCCCTCCAAAATAACTTTTACGTTGACAATGGGATAGCCTTTTAACCATCCCGTTCTCAAGGCATCGCGAAATCCTTGTTCGCAAGCGGGGATAAACTGCGTTGGTATTGCCCCTCCTACAACGCGATTTTCAAATAAAAATGGTTCTTGGCAAGGTTCTAAACGACCTATTACGTGGGCGTATTGTCCCGCCCCTCCAGTTTGTTTTTTGAGCGTGTAATCAAATTTAGCAACTTTGGTAATCGTTTCTCGATAGGCAACGGCAGGCGCACCGACATAGACTTCGGCGCGATATTCCCGTTTCATTCGTTCGAGGTAAATTTCTAGGTGCAGTTCTCCCATGCCGGAGAGCAGGGTTTTATTGGACTCTGGATCGCTGCTGACGCGCAAGGTGGGATCTTCTTTGGCAAAGCGATGCAGTGCTTTACTAAGGCGATCGACATCTTCCTGACTTTTTGGGGTAATGGCAATTGTAATTACGGGTTCGGGGACGAAAATTCCCTCTAAAGACAGATTTGTGCCGGGAGAACATAAAGTATCGCCAGAGGCGCAATCTATCCCAATCAAACCAACGATTTCACCAACGGTAGCCGATTCGAGTTCCTGGCGCTTATCGACCTCGATTCTGACCAAGCGACTAACGCGAACTTGCTTTCGCGTGCGGCTGTTGTACAGGCGATCGCCTTGTTTTAAAGTTCCCGAATAGAGGCGAATGTAGGTCAATTGACCGAATTCATCTTCGATTAGCTTAAACGCTAGGGCTACTACTGGCGCATCAGCTTCGGGATAAACCTTTACTTGCTCATTGGTCGAGACATCGGTTGCTGCGATCGCTTCTCTTTCCATGGGAGACGGCAAATAAAGGGCAATGGCATCGAGTAAATCTTGTATGCCTTTATTTTTAATTGCCGAACCCATTAGAACAGGGGTAAATTCTAGACTCAAAGTTCCCTGGCGAATAGTATCCCAAATCAATTGCTTGGGAACTTCTTCTTCTGCGAGCAATTTGCCCGTCATTTCTTCTGAGAGAATAGAGATGCGATCGAGTAACTTTTCCCTAGCTGCTTGTGCCTCTGCCTTGAGATGTTCGGGAATCGCTCTGCTGACTCGATGTTCCCCATTCTCGCCTTCGTAGTAATTTGCTCTCATTTCAATGAGATCGATAACCCCTTCAAAGCCATTCTCCGAACCGATGGGATATTGTAAGACGATGGTATTTAAGCCTAATTTCTCCTGCATGGCTTCGACGACGCGGAAAGAATTGGCACCGATGCGATCGAGTTTGTTAATAAAGGCTATCCTGGGAACGCGATAGCGCTTCATTTGCCTGTCTACCGTATACGACTGAGATTGTACTCCCGCAACCCCATCGAGTACCATAATTGCCCCATCGAGAACCCGCAGCGATCGCTCGACTTCGATGGTAAAGTCTACATGTCCGGGAGTATCGATGAGGTTGATTTGGGTATCTCTCCAAAAACAGGTAATCGCGGCTGAGGTTATCGTAATTCCTTTTTCCCTCTCCAAATCCATATAGTCCATGGTTGCCCCCTCGCCATCCCCTTCTTTCACCTCATGGATCTTGTGGATTTTTCCGGTATAGAAAAGTATTCGTTCGGAAATGGTCGTTTTTCCGGCATCGATGTGGGCAGAGATTCCTATGTTACGGACGTTTTGGCGAGGTATCATGAGACAGATTGTTTGGTTGCTTCAACAGGACTATCTTTAACGATGCCAAAACCGACAATAAGCTAAAGGGATATTTTAAAAATTCTTAGTTTATTCTGTTGGGTAACTGAGCCAATGCTGAATAGTAGAGACCGATCCTTGTCGTGCCTCTACAGTGAATCGATGGGTTTTAGGGATTCCTGCCAACGATATTAGACAGAAGTTTTGCTCTCGTGGGATTTTTTCTTAAGAAGTCCCAATGAACTAAGAGCAAGCAAACCGATAGCTGCCGTTGTGCTAGGTTCTGGCACGTCTCTAACTGGGGGAGGAGTGGTAGAAGGATTACCAGGGATGCGAGTTTCGTTTAGAGAAGTTCCATATTGAAAGGATACATTGCTAATATCTTGTTCGGCTAATCCAGAAACTCCTGACAAATTAAATACGATAGAGTTTTTGATTAACTTAGACGCTAATACTGGTGCGTTATCACCTGCGCTTGTATAGCCTGAACCCACAAGCCCGTAATTAAAATTACCACCTTGACCGGGAATATTAACAACATTGCCCTGAAAAATACCCAAGCCTGCTGTGCCAAGACCTTGATTTGCACCACCAGGGATACTTCCAAAGTTGTTAGGTAGCGCCCAACCACCAGCAAAAGGAGGAGCTTTGATATCTCCTGGGTTGGTCTGAACTACACCATTGTGCAAAAGATTCGATCCGTTGTTAAGAAATACAGAGTTCAGCGTTAAATTTATATTATTAGGTAGCTTAAAGAACACCGCCGTTAGCACATCGCTAGGTACGTTAGAGTCGGCTGTAGATGTGTTAGTTAGCGTCAAAGTCAAGGTATTACCACTAATCTGAAAGTCTGCTGATGCAGCTAGGTTACCCTGCGAACCTGTAAATATAACTGCTGCTGCAGGTGCTTGCCAACCTGTCAGAACTGAAAACACAGTAATGCCACTAACTAATAAAGAAGAACCTATTAGAGTCGAAAAAATTTGGTTCATTTTTTAATATTTACCTTTTTCTAACTAAGTATTTTTCAGAAAAACTACTTAAGTATCTATATCGAAATTAGCAAGGTGATTTTCACTATTGCAATAGATTCACTGAATCTTTAAAAAAAACAGTATTGTTATGAAGCTATGATGAAGTTATTTTTGATTTAAATTCGCCTATTAAGTTTGCACGAGCGATCGCATCAAAAATGTTTGACGATAGCTTTGGATTTAAACTCAGATCTTGCCCCTTTGGTATCAACACCTAGAACTTTAGTTCTAGGCTCAAAGCTCAACTCGATTAAAATCGACTGAAATTCCTATCGGGTCTTCTTTAGAAGACTTTTTCGATCGGCTAGGAAATTAATTACAATAGCAGTATTTTTACAAATTTTATCTAACAGGCTGTCTTAAAAGTATAGTATGTCATGTTGAGCGGAGCGATCGCGAAGCGAAATATCTTCTACCGATTCGTCATTAGCAATTATCAATTAGTCAGCCGCTCTGAGTGTAAGGCTTTTTAATGTATAATCAAGCTAAACCTTGAGAAATAAATCCTGCCCAGTAGTAGGGACTGGTAAAGGGATACAAGCTGTTACAGTGAACTGGCAATGTATGTTCGATTTGTCGCTGAATTTTAGCGGCGATTTCTTGATATTTTTGAGATTTTTCGCTATCCTCAGCAGCTTCAGCATTGGCAACTGCTTGTTGATATTGCTGGTTTAAATTGAAGTTTAATTGTTCTAAATACTCATCTTTTAGCTGTTTTCCTGTTAGATTACGTAGTTTTTGCTGGGCTTGTTGTAAAGCTTGAGGGCGGCTAGAACCAGAATTGCGGAATTCATAGTAGAAAATTGCCAGTAAAGCACTAGCGCAGTCATCAACCGACCACAAAGTACTAACTACACTCCGCGCCCCCGCACACAGAAAACCTGTAGAAATAGATAAGAGATCGTCGGTAATTTGGTTGACGCTAAAATTAGTTTCGCAATTGTTGAGATAAACATCGCTGAGATGCTGTAAATCTTTACGCCAACCAGGAGTTAGCAATTCACCGAGAGTTAAATTTCTATCGCTCAAAATTAAAGCAGATTCTAGAGGATTATTGGAGTTAGCACTAGCGTGATGGCTGGAGTGGAGCAATTGAACTTGGTTGGCTAATTGACGATATTCTCTGACAGTGGCTTGACGGCGTTGCAGTCTTTTACTAGGGTCAATTTGGTACTTACTAGCGAGAGTTTCGCATTCATAAGCAGTGTAGGGCAAATCTTCTGTGGCATCTTCGACGATTCCTATAGAAGTTTGTTGTTGAAGGGTGGGACGTTGATAACAATAGTTCAGGATTTGACAGCTAGGAAGAATTCTTAAACGGAAAAGATCGCCCAAGTACTGGTGGTTTTGAGGAATAAAGTTAGTAGTCTTGGCTGTACTTATTTTCATTCCGCGAGTATCTTCTGCACCTGTACCTCTGGTTGAGGGGATTAAAGAAATCGAATCTCTGTTTAAATTTTCCTTTCTTGAGTGGGTTAGGGAGATCGAATTAACTGGTAAGGCAGCAAAAGGAATCCGATGCAACCAAAGATGAGGAATAATGATTAACTCTTCGATTCCTTGTAAGTATTGCTCGATTAATTCATTGAGTTGTAAGCGTCGTGCTAACTCTTGTAGGACTGTTTCGATGTTGCCTCGCCACGTACCAAAGTCTTGTTGATAGGGAATCAGCCAATTATTTCCTAAAAATTCCCCGTGTAAACTATCTATTTTTTGTCCTAGGCAGGTATGAACTTGAGGTTGCCGTTCTTTATAGATGATAAAAATATAAGTATCTTCCCAAGTGCTGTAGAAACAGACAATAGCGGTCGAGTCACTGTCTATCAATTGTTGTATTCGAGCAAAATTAATCGGATCGACCTGTTGCTGTCCTGCTAAGATTGGGTCTAAACGACGTAATTGCTGCCAAATAAGTTGTTTTTCTGCTTCTAAATTAGAAATTTCTTCGATCTGGGTAGATACTATCTCCGCATTTCGCCAGCGGGTTCCCGATGTAGCTAATTCCCTATTGTCGCCCAATTGAGATGAGGAACGTAAAAAATCAATTCTTTCTTGCAGATGTTCGTATTGTTCCAGATATTCTTGAACTGCTTCGGGAATATCACCCCCTTGATAGAGGTCGTTACTTGCCATCAAATCTACTAAATGTCTGGCACGGGAACGTTCAGTAGTTTCAATGGCTAAGTTCAGTTGTCCATTATTAATACAAGCCTGGATCATTTTTTCATAGACATCCATCGAATCTGCGATTATTTCCTGACGGCGTAGATCGTTAGTTGCCCAATTGCGGGTGATTTCTATAGCGGTAATCGCTTTTTGATAGGTTTGTATAGCTAATTTCCAATTACCTTGATTAAAGTGAAGATTGCCTAAATTGCGAGCTGTTTTCAGACAAGCAAGGGGGAATTGTTCTGGAGTATGGACGATAAAAACATTTTCGTAACAAGCGATCGCTCGATCGAGATTTTCGCTTCCGCCTTTATCTTGATAAGCAATGCCGAGATTATTTTGGGTCATTGCCCAATCAGAGGGATAGGTGTCCCGTTTCCTCTCCAATAAGGCATTTTCGTAACAAGCGATCGCTCGATCGAGATTTTCGCTTCCGCCTTTATCTTGATAAGCAATGCCGAGATTATTTTGGGTCATTGCCCAATCAGAGGGATAGGTGTCCCGTTTCCTCTCCAATAAGGCATTTTCGTAACAAGCGATCGCTCGATCGAGATTTTCGCTTCCGCCTTTATCTTGATAAGCAATGCCGAGATTATTTTGGGTCATTGCCCAATCAGAGGGATAGGTGTCCCGTTTCCTCTCCAATAAGGCATTTTCGTAACAAGCGATCGCTCGATCGAGATTTTCGCTTCCGCCTTTATCTTGATAAGCAATGCCGAGATTATTTTGGGTCATTGCCCAATCAGAGGGATAGGTGTCCCGTTTCCTCTCCAATAAGGCATTTTCGTAACAAGCGATCGCTCGATCGAGATTTTCGCTTCCGCCTTTATCTCGGTAAGCAATGCCGAGATTATTTTGGGTAGTTGCCCATTGTACGGGGAAGTCGGTTTTGGTGTAGACAGTAAAAATTGCCTGATAAGCAATAATGGCTAATTCTAAATTGTGGGCAACATTGCCTAAAGGAAATTGTTGAATTAAATTACCAAAGTAAAAAATTACTTCAGCAATTGCTTGAGCTTGTTCTGATTCTGCCGATGACAGGGTTTCTCCTGCCCAAAGGGATAAAATCAATCCTAAGTTTAGATTTAATTTCTCTAGATGAGTTCTCAGTAAAGGATAAATTGCCTCCGCAGTTGGGTTTTCTCCTACTGCTAGTAATATCTCCATCAAGCAGTTAAGATATTCCTGATACATCTCGTCAAGAGAGTTAAAACCCATCGCTTCAACTAACCCTTGAGCGAGGTTTTGCAACCATTGGGCAGGATTAGAGTTATTATTTTCAGCATAATCATCTGCTACCCACTGCATTGCAAGCAACAACCCCAAGTCAACCAAATCCGAATTAGCTTGTAGTAGTTCAAATTCTTCCCCTTCCGGACAAGCTAATAATTCTTGTATTAATTGGAAATAAAGCTTAAAACGTTCTTCCACGATCGTGCCAACGGAGTAAAACTATTAAATTTATATGCAGCAACCTACTTCACTTATGCGGCAACTAGTTCAAAAGACTGATAAAAAACCTGGTAATCTGATTGTTTTTCTAGTTCCTGCCATAGCTTATAAATACGAGCCTCATTCCAAATCGGTGCTGGTTCGCGTTCGCTAGGTTTCAACCAATCAAGCTGTTCTGGTATTTGATTTACCACAACCCCGATATATTCTTCTGTTCCCTCTGCATCAAACTCAATTTCTTTGCACATCGCACCTGATTGCGGTAAATAACGTAAATTGGCAATTGGTTCTAGTCTCGGTGCAAAAGCTTGAGAAGGACAAACTAGATACTTTGTCTGGGAACCGCACTTATCTCTACCGTGATTGAGCAATAATAAGTAACCATCTGAATGCTGGATGTCGATTTGCATGACTAATGGTTTGTTTATTTCTATTTGGTTGTTGTATCTAGATATCGGGACAGGTACTTTTAATCCTCTCCTCGGATCTTCTTTGTGAAAACTAAGCCAATCTCTATTATTCGGTTGCGCTTTATCTTTTAAAACCTGCCAAATCCAATGCGATCGCCAGCGCGGATATTTATAGTTGTGTAACCAAGTATAAACTTTTTCCCAAGCTCCTCCTCGACCTCTTTCGCCTCTTAGCAAACAATCTACATCTACTCCATCGGCTCTCATTTCCGAATCATACTGAGTAGCGATCGCGCGAACCACATTTTGACAGGTTGTATTGATGGAAGTAGAACAATCACCCTCTAAACCTGGAAGTTTTTCCATTTTTTGGGCAATTTTTGTGTGGAGTAATTTTTGATTATCTGGATGAAAGCGTAAAGAGAAAAATGCTTTTTCTCTGATTCTTCTTTGCCGAACACCATTAGACGGAAAACAGTCATTGTTAATTTCTTCAAGAAACTGTTTTATATCTATATACATAATCCACCAACTTTAAACAACTATTTTGTTACTAATTATTTTTAAGTATAGCGTGTCGCAAGAGCATTTTAATATTAATTTTAAATAAAACTATTTTCTGCTATTTGCCAATATTTTTTCTTATTTAAGTGAATATTCGATTATTTTTTATATTTATTGGTTTTTGAGTTTATTGATAATCAATTAAAAAAATAAACTAACTATTCTTAATCTGTTCCGTTCTATTTGATAAATTTTATAGACTGTTTTTGTGGTTAAGAAAGAAAAATAAAAATAGTAAAAATGGAAGGCAAACAAACAGATAACCGAAATAAATTAGCTATTTTAGGAAAAAGTCTACCAGATCCTTGTTATAAATATCTACAAAATTTTTTAACTTGGGTAACTGGTAAATCTTACTCGGGACAAAAAGCTTTATTTATCTCATCTAAAAATTACGAATTAACCACTGCGATCGCTTCTCTATTGGGTGGCGTAACAGTGAGTGCGACGATTTTTCATTCTTCATTTCTCTTATTTCCCTTGTTACCAATCTCTTGGATAGTGACAGTGGGTGGGGCAAGAAAAATTCTAACTTGTATCATCCATCGTTGCGTTCACAGACAATTTTGGGGTAATAAAAGCGATCGCATTTTGGCAGAAATTCTTTCTACTTTAATTTTTGTCCAAGGATTTGATAGCTATCGGCACGACCACGTAAAGTGCCACCATCATGCTGATAAATTTGCCACTTTTGAAGGCGATCCCGATGCCAAGTTTATGCTCGTGCTGGGTTTTTATCCTGGCTTAAAAGACGAGCGTAACTAAAGAAAAAAAACTCCGATCTAAACACGAGATCGGAGCGACAAAACAAATACATAAGAGGTATTAAATCATGAAAAATACTCGACTCTATTGGCGTAAATTTCGTCAAACACTGATCTCGCCTCAATTTCATTGGTTTTTTCTCAAAGCTCGACTCAAAGCCAATTTGGTTGATGCACCACTGTATCGCCGCTTGATGTCATTAATTGTTGCTTTAGTGGCGATCTCGGTAGTTACATTAACAAACTCTTGGGCTACTTTTCTAGTCGCTTGGGTATTTCCTCTAACCATTCTTTATCACATTTCCGCACTTTGCCAAATCTGTAGCGAGCATTTGTGGGGTGCTACTGGAAGTATCGAAAGTAAAAGTCACGGTAGATTTTGCGGTGAAGCCCCTCCTTTTGGCAGTACTTTTAAAGATTGGTTTGGTTGGGCAATCAGAATGTTTTTCTATCATCTTCCCATAAGAATTGCAGTTCTCAGCGATCCCGAAATTTGTCCCCACGATCATCATCACTCATATCCCAAAGATGACAAAAATTGGCCCAATGCCATTTATAACCGCCAAGAACAAGTAGATGCTGGTGCAGAGTATCGCGAGTACTGGGGCTTGCACAACGCAATGGAAGCCGTTTTTCAGAACCTAGCCGAACAACCTTCTCTTTCTGAGGCAGAAATTAAACGTTTGCTCGACAACAAATAAATCTACTTACCTGGGGGCATTTTTGCCCTCAGAATACACGCTACGAGGAACAAAAACCATGTATACCAACAACGAATCTAAATTTGTCGCCGTACTCAATCCCAAAATCGAAACTCCCAAACTGATGAATGCTTTAGGTCATATCGCTGCTGGATTAGTAGCTAAAGCTGATAATCTCGATGAAATGAAATTTCTACGATACAAATTCAAAGCCGATTGGAGCGCACCAACAGCTCTTAGTTTTTATCCTTTCATTATCCTGAAAGCCAAAAATAGCCACCAACTCAAAACTCTACATCAAGCAGCTAATGAAAAAGGAATTCTGCACAACGTCTTTACTGACAGTATGTTAGCCCATTCGGCGATCGACCAAATGGAACAAACCAAAATCACTAACCCAGAAGATTTAACTTACTTCGGTGTCGTTCTTTTTGGCAACAGCGAACAACTAGCAACTTTAACCCGTAAATTTTCCCTGTTTAACGTTTAAAGCGATCGCTTTGAGGAGATAGAAAAATGAGTCAATGGCAAGAAATCGGTTATGGACTAGAAGCCAAATTAACAGAAAACAATTCAATTTGGGTTCGTAATCAAGGACAGCAGAGCGAACATCCCCATTTAATTGTTACTATCAACAACCAAAATAACATAACTGGAGTTCAACCTTCTGACAACCAAGCTACTATGGGCAGTATTGAAGGAACTTTATTAATTCTCAGTCAGGTTAAGGATAAGCTGTTAAAAATTCAGACAGTTAACTAACCTCTGAGTTACATAGCATATGAACTACCTACGGACTTCGCTTGCGCTACCTCCGAGGTTTCTGACGCTTCACCTGCTGAACTTTCCTAAACCCTCCACAATGCTGTGGGGTCTTAGAAAGAGGTTCAGCATCAGCGTTTGAGAGGCTAGTTCCTAACCCCAAAGCGTAATTGAGCATTACCATTGATGCTGCCACATCACGAGCCGCAGTGAAGTTGCAGTTTTCACAATGATGCACACGCTCGGCTAACTCTTTTTTCTTTTTGTAACCACACCGAGGGCAAGTTTGGGATGGTGCAATTTTGAGAGGTACTTCAACAAATACCCCACTACATTCACTGAGCTTAGATCTGATTAGTGAAGTTAGATTGCCAATCCCAACATCTAACAGCGAGCTATTGAGTCCTGTTTTTTGATGTTTTCTTTGGCTGCCCTTGTTTGCTTTACGAGTCATCCCTTTGATGTTCAACTTCTCAGTAGCTACCAGTGAATTACTCTTTACTATCTGTGTAGCTACTTGATGTTGCCAATCTTGTCTTTGATTGGTCACTTTACTTTGAAGTCTACTAATTTGTTTCCTGGCTTTTCTCCAACGTTTAGTTTAGATGCTTTAATCTTCTTTTTGAAATTAGGCGCACGTTTGCGACGTAATCTCTTAGATAATTGCTTTATTTTTTGTTGAGTTTTGGCTAAAAATTTCGGAGGAGCAATTATTGTTCCATCTGAACAAGCAATAGCGTGGTGAGTACCAAAATCTAAACCTATAGCACCAGTGCTAGTTTCTCGTTTTGGTTCGCAGTTTACAGTGATTGAAGCATACCATTTACCTGGTTTCCAGATGATTGTACAAGTTGTTGGTGTCCCCCAAGTTCTAGCTTTACCTCTCATCTGAATTTGTCCTAAATTAGACAATTCCAGGTAGCCGTTATCGCCTGATGTATGCGCTTTCCATCCACTTATTCCTGGATAAGTCCGACCACGATCATGTCGTGCAGACTTGAATTTTGGGTATCCACTCAATCCACGGAAAAAACGTTGAAAGGCATAGTCAACACCCTTTACCGTTGCCTGTAAAGCTTGCGCACCTAATTCTTTATATTCAGGCCAACATTCTTTGAAATCTGGCAGAATATTTTGCTGGTCATAGTAGCTAATAGAATTCCCAAAACGCTGATATTCTGTCTTTCTGTGGTAAAGACAGGCCTTGAACAAATCTTTATGAAGTCGTCGCCAATAATGCAATTTCGACTCCTGAGATTTAGTTGGATATAAGCGAAAGGTGGTTCTACGTGTTACTCTCATGGGTGCGAGCGTACCATTCACTTAACGCCCAGTGCAACCTTTGCTCAGAAAGAGTTCTCATGCTCTATTTTGTATTCACTTGCATATTGTATTGGTAACGAAGTATCGAGGCAAGGTGATTACTTCTGAAATTCTCACTAGAATGCAAACAATTTTCACGGAGCTCTGCGAACAACAAAAAAGCATTTTGATTGAGTTCAATGGCGAAGAAGACCATGTTCATTTATTGGTCAGTCTGTCTCCAGACAACCAGATTTCTGAGTTTGTAAAAGTTCTTAAAGCGTCATCAAGCAGACTAATTCGCAAGGAGTTCAAGTCTCATGTTGACAAATACTACTGGAAACCTGTTTTTTGGTCTAGCTCATACTTGGTCAATTCCAGTGGCGGAGTATCGCTTGATGTTTTGAAAAAATCTATCAAGCAACAAGATTCTCCGCGTAGCTAACTATATCCTGCCCTTGCTTTCATCCCCCAGTTCCGTTTCCCTGCACTGGGGGACTTCCCGCAAGGATGTTAAATAGATTTCTAATACTTTCGATTCGCTGGCGATTTACTCCTAAATCCGATTCTGCCAAACGAGAAGCCGATCGCACTTCAATCTTTTTCGCTTCTTCATTGGTATAGAATTCCACATCATCGACAAATCCCATCCAACGAGTCATAAATTCAGCGTAGAGATAATTTCCGGTTTCTGCAATAAGTTTTGCTCCCTCTTGAGTTTCGATAAGATTTTTCAACTTAGCGATCGCGTCTGTTGCGCTAGATTGATAGGTGAGCGGATCGATATAATGCTCGATATCGGTACTTTGAGAGCTGACGCAGTTAGGGGTACTAGGACAGGGCGCTAGTTTTCCCGAACTAACCCCCAGATTATCGGGGCGCGTTGCGGCAAATAGGGTCGGACTATCTGGGAAGGCAATCCTGATTCCTATCGGGATTAACGCGATCGCCAGTAGCAAAACAACTATCAACAAACTCCGACTAATTGGTTTTACTTTTCCTTCACTAGCAGACATAGTGTGAATTCCCAGAAGATGTAAATGCAGCTTAACTTTAAATAACTTAACATTTAACTGTAGGGGTTAGAAGTCAGACTTGTGCCCGTATAGAAATCGAGAGATAAAAAGGAGATTTCCAATGTTTTTGGACGAACTAAAACCCGCGATCGAAGAACTGACCAAACAGCCAATTGCTTTTCTCGGCGGATTCGCATCCGGAATCTTGCGACTCAAACTTTCTGAAGATCCCCTCAAAAGCTGGCTAGAGAAACAAGGCGTTACCACTTTTTCCTGGACAGATACGTCCTCCGGTAACGGTAGCGGTCCTCAGTCGATTTCGATTGAATAGAAACTAAGACTTACGCCGTCACCTGTCATGCCGAGTCCTTTACGTCGCTCTTAATGACAAAACTAGTCGAGTGCGTAACTCCTGGAAACGTTGCAGTAGGGGCAAAGCAGCCTTGTCCCTACGTTTGTATTAGCAATTCAGGGAAATTACCGATCTTAGCTAAGTTTATCGCCAAGATTCCGCGTTTCTCACCAAGAAATATAGGTGGCAAATCTGCCAAATTATTTATTAGCGAGCACAAGCGGTTCAAAAAACTTTTCTGGAGATTGCACACCTATGACTAGAAGAATTCAAATGATTTTTGGAGCAACTTGGCAGTATCTCAACCAACCTCTGGGTGATGAATATCCCAAATCGATTTGGAATATTAGTCACTTCTGGCACTTATATCAAATTCAATTATTAGAGACTTGCTGGTATAAAGATATTACTTCGGAAAGCCATTATACTCAATAATCGATGAGAAACAACGGTCAACAGACCGCAAGCTAATGAGTCTAGAATCCGAGATAAGTCGCCTACTGGATATGATGCCTGCATCGGGACGCATGCTGACCAAAATCGTCAGCAAACCCCAGCAGTCAAAGGTAATCGACACGCCGTTTCCGATGCCTTGGAATCGAGATAACCGACCAATTTATATCAACTTCGATTTGTGGCGGCGGTTGTCTCAATCCCAGAGGGATTTACTCATACTGCGAGCAGCCAGTATTTTAACTGGGATTAAATGGTTTAAACCAGACGTCTATCAAGGCATCACGCTAGCAGGACTGGCAGGAGTCGCTGTTGAACTGATACAGGGAGATGCAGTTGGTATGATTGTAGCGGGTGGATTAACCGCGATCGCGGCTAACCAAATCTGGCGCAGCAACCGAAGCATTCAACGAGAATTAGATGCTGATGAAGCGGCGATTAAAGTTGCTCTCAGACGCGGTTATACAGAAGTAGAAGCCGCTCGAAGTTTACTCTCTGCCATAGAAGCCGTTGCTGAACTAGAAGGTCGTCCCAGCTTGAATTTCACTGAATTAATTCGCTGCCAAAATTTGAGAGCGATCGCTAAAATTTCTCCTGTTAGCGTTCCAGAAACAGTGAAAAATTCAGACTTGTAATAATCGTTGTTGATGGTTAATTTTTCATAGTTCGCTGCAATAAACTAACGATAATCGTAATTTCATTTGGTTAATTAATTTTTTAGATCTAATGACTTAAAAATTAAAGCAAAAAATTTTTTAAAAAATCAGAGTGATATTTTAGGTAAGGTTTTCGGGAATCATATAAATGTAAGATCGCAAAACATTTTAACCTAAACAATGGCAAGAAAACCTAATTTATTAAATCGGGTTTTAGTAATTAATGCTGTATTGTTTTCATTGGTGTTTGCTTTTACCATGGTTTCGCGAGCAATAATAGCACAAAATAATACAGATAGAGAAATAGAAAAAATAAAGATGAATTTAAGAATACAATGCCGACAATGGCTGGATGAGAATAAAGAAAAAGTCTTAAAAATCAAAAAAGAAGATATAAATTGTAATTGGAATAATAACTCTTTTGAAAAAATATAATCAAGTTTTATTCAAAGTTGTCCGATCTCGTAGTAGGGTCATTAAAATAGATTCAATTGAAATTAAATAAGGAAAAGAGCAAAGGGATTTTTAAAAACTGATATAAATTTTCCCTGAGTCTTTTCCCTGTTTTTTTGATTTATTTAGAGAAACTGGATCGCTTTTGACAGCAACTCCGATAAGAATTTTTTGGGGATGATTTTACTTTCCGATACCTTCCGAACGGCTGGCAAGATCTACCTCGCTGATTCCACTAGCACGACTGCCTACTAATACGTCAGATTCCTTGACAAAACCACTATAAGCCTCCATCCCGTGTTCGCCAATATCCAAGCCATTGATTTCTTCTTCAAGGCTGACGCGCAAGCCGAATACGGCTTTCAGAATCATCCAAACTACAGCACTAAAGACAGCCGTAAACAGTCCAATTGCCACAATACCAATGACCTGATTAATCAGTTGATTGACTCCGCCATAAAACAATCCCGTTACAGGATTTTCTGGTAGTGCTATTGGGATGTTGGGGTCGGCAAGCAATCCTACAGCCAGCGTTCCCCACGTACCGTTAACCAAGTGAACCGAGATAGCGCCGACAGGATCGTCAATTCTGAGGTTATCGAAGAAAGCAACTGAATAAACTACGATTACGCCGGCGATAATTCCAATGACGAAAGCGCCCCAATAGGAAACAAAAGCACAGCCAGCAGTAATCGCTACCAAGCCAGCCAGAATCCCGTTGATAATCATAGAAAGATCTGGCTTGCCGTCTTTGACCCAAGAAGTTACGGTAGCTGCAATCCCGCCTGCTGCGGCTGCTAGGTTGGTTGTCAGTGCAATATAGGGCACTGCTGCATCGGCCGCTAATTGAGATCCTGGGTTGAATCCAAACCAGCCAATCCAGAGAATCAAACATCCCAGCGTCGCGATACTCATGTTGTGACCTGGAATAGCGCTGATACGACCATCTCTATATTTTCCTTCTCTCGGTCCGAGAATAGCTGCACCGACCAAAGCTCCCCATCCGCCGACGGCGTGTACCACAGTCGAGCCAGCAAAGTCCTTAAATCCTAATGCTGATAGCCAGCCACCGCCCCAAACCCAGTGTCCGGTAATCGGATAAGAAACTCCGACCAGTAGCAAGCTAAAAATTAAGAAATCGACGAACTTAATTCTCTCAGCTACCGCACCGGAAACAATCGTTGCCGCAGTTCCGGCAAAAGCAACTTGGAAGAGGAAGAAAACGGCTATGGGAAGACCACCTGGAACTCCATAGGTCTCAGGATTATTGCTGCTTAGAAACCAGCCCCCTGCACCGATAAAACCATTGCCTATGTTGGCAAACATTAGGGAAAACCCAGTCACCCAGAAGGAGATGGTGGACAGCGCAAAAACAATTAGGTTTTTAGAGAGAACGTTGACGGCATTTTTCTGACGGCAAAAGCCAGTTTCTAGCATGGCAAATCCGGCGTTCATAAAAATCACCAGAATCGCTGCTATTAAAACCCAGATAGTGTTTAGGGCTACCTGAACGTCCGCAGGTGTAGGTTCTTGAGCTTCTTGGGCAGAAACAGCACCATTCCATACGATGAAAATAACGGCTGCTAGAGGAATACAAGCTAGCCAGTAGGGGGAAAAAAATCGAGTTATTGTTTTGATAGAATCGAGCGAGGGCGCAAGCCATAGGGAACTAGAGGACTGTTGCCAATCTTGTTGTCTTCTTTTTGTTGTAGGAAATTTTCGATTGATTGCGTGTTTAGACATCATCGCTAGGCATTGATTAGAGTTGTGTCACTGATTTAAGGGGATTTATGAGAAATTAAGCAAAAAGCAGCTTTCGGTTCGAGTGAGAAGAGATTTTTACGACTTTTTATACAGTTATGCTTGTCTTGCTGTTGTTATCGAACCATAGTCTTGGGAAATCCACTGTAGGGATAACTACAACATTACGTCAAGATAACTGAGTATCTCATTCTTAGGTTGCTTCGATTGAGCATCGAAATTCTCAAATTTTTGATTGTTTTCAGGGTTACTTTCTGTATCTTTCAATACAATTTCCTCTTGGAAATTTAAAGCTTTTGCGATCGCTCCTGCTGACTCCAAGCGCATTACAATCGTTAGGCACTTCAATTTGTCTATTAAATCTAAACCGATACAGAGCAAAATAGACTTAAACAAGGAAATTAACCCAATTTTTTGCCCCTTGCCCGTGCAATTTAAATACTTAATATTTTCACCAAATATTTATAAGGTCAGAGAGTTTTTCTTAAAAAAAATTAACAGTCTACCTCAAACAAACAACCTGTTCGATGAGCTATCAATCAAACTTTCAGTCGCCCGCTATTGGAAACTCCTTCGATCGCCAGATGATGCGGCAATGTCTGCAACTTGCCCGTAAAGCCATCGGGAAAACATCTCCCAATCCTATGGTCGGTGCGATAATCGTCCGAGATGGCAAAATTGTCGGCAAAGGATTTCACCCTAAAGCCGGTCAACCTCACGCGGAAGTGTTTGCCCTACGAGAAGCAAAAGAACTTGCCAAAGGCGCGACGATTTACGTCAACTTAGAACCGTGCAATCACCACGGACGCACCCCTCCCTGTACCGAAGCGCTGATAGCGGCTGGCGTAGCAAAAGTCGTTGTCGGTATGGTCGATCCCGATCCCCGCGTTGCTGGCGGCGGCATCGAACGGCTTAAGCGTGCGGGAATTGAGGTCATCGCAGGAGTCGAAGAGGAAGCCTGTCGCCAATTAAACGAAGCATTTGTGCATCGAACGCTCTACAAAAGACCATTTGGAATCTTGAAATACGCCATGACCCTGGATGGCAAAATTGCAGCAACGACGGGACACAGTGCTTGGGTGACAGGCAAAGAATCTCGCCATTTGGTGTATCAAGTGCGCTCCGCGTGCGATGCAGTGATTGTCGGGGGCAATACAGTCCGCCAAGATAATCCTCATCTGACGACTCATCAAGTCGCTTCTCACAATCCCTTGCGGGTGGTCATGAGCCGTCGTCTTAATTTACCCGAACAAGCCAATCTCTGGAATACTGACGAGGCTGCTACCCTAATCTTTACAGAGGTGGGAAGTAACCCAGAACTGCAAAAACAGTTATTAACCAAGGGAGTTGAGATAGTGGAGATGGAGTTGCTATCGCCTTTATCAGTCGCGAAGCATCTCTACGATCGCGGCCTATCGAGCGTTCTTTGGGAGTGCGGCGGGACTCTAGCAGCCGAAGCGATCGCTCAACAGACCATTCAGAAAATCATGGCATTTATTGCCCCCAAAATTATCGGCGGTCAGACAGCCCCTTCTCCAGTAGGAGATTTGGGACTAGAACGGATGACTGAGGCGCTGCAATTGGAGAGAGTGACCATGAGGGCCATCGCATCTGACTTTCTCATTGAAGGATATTTATCAAGTTCAAATTTCAAAGTTTAAAGTTCAAAAAGTTAAGCAATTTTTTTCTTGTTTTTTACAATTATGGTTGATAGGATTTTAATAATTTCGTCTACTTCCTGAATCAACCCATTTGCATTAGTCTCAGAAACCAGCTCGGTTTCTAATAATAGTCTCAGCCAATATTGAGTTTAACTTTATTCACCTGTAGATATGGCACTTATTACCACGGGCAAAGCATTTATCCGCGATTTAGAAAAGTCAGGCGCATTGGGGGTTTACGTTCCACTAGAAGGAGGATTTGAAGGACGCTATCAACGGCGACTGCGGGCTGCAGGCTACGTAACGCTATCTATAACGGCTAGAGGACTGGGAGATGTAGGAACCTATTTAACGGGCGTACATGGCGTTCGTCCGCCTCACCTGGGCAAAAAAACTATCGGTAGAGAAGCCGCCGTCGGTCTGATTTACTACGTTCCGCCGATTGCCAGCTACCAACTTGAAACCCTACCGCCCAAGTCTAAGGGCTTAGTTTTGTGGATTATTGAAGGGCATATTTTATCCCGTGCCGAAGTAGAATATTTAGCCAACCTGCCCAAACAAGACCCCCGCCTTAAGATAGTACTAGAAAGAGGCGGCGATCGCGCTTTCAGTTGGAAGCCTCTTCTAGAAACCGTAGCAGCGGCTTAAATAGTTATCAGCGACCAGTGACTATCCAGTGACTATGTCGTTTGTTCTTTGTCATTAGTCATCGATCATTCGATGAAAGGATTTTCGATTTTGGCGAAGCCGCCGCACGCTCCTTGAATCTCTTCAAGGAGAACGGCGGATTTTGGATTATTTCTCCCTTGTCTCCCCACACTCCCTACACTCTCCGTCTCCTTATCTTCCTTATCCCTTTATTCCCTCATATTCTTCTTCTACTTCCTTGACTTCTCCCGCGCCATCTTCTGTTTCTGCTGCCAATTTGCCAGCAATAATTGCTACCATCAACCACCAAAGCGTATTAACTTCAGGGCGATGAAAAACGGTATCGACAGCCCCATGAGCCAGGATGCCTACCATGCCCGCGATCGCGCCTATTAGCCAAAATCCTTGAGGATCGCCTTTGGCTCGCAAACGTCGAATTTGAGAAACTCCGCGATCGACCGTCACCGCAATTAACCAAAACAGACAGCTCAACCCGATTAACCCAGTTTCTACGGCTGTATCGAGAAAAACGGAATAAGCACTCAAAGCGCTGTAGCGAGTCCGCATATACAAGGGATAAATTCTATTAAATGCCTCGTTACCAGGTCCGATGCCGATAATGGGGCGATCGCGGATCATATCGATAGCAGCTAGCCAAACATTGAGACGAACATTGTTACTGCTGTCCTGTCGCCCGGCAAAAATACTCAAAACCCTAAAACGCAATGGTTCTACAAATAGGAAGGCTACGAACAGCAATGCTGCTAAAGTGCCAAACACTATTGGCAGCAACCATATTCGCCAGAATGGAGAAAAGCGGTTTCTAAACCAAACGTATAGCAGCAGCAAAAATGCCGCGATCAGAAACACCATGCCAATCCAGCCGCCGCGACTGTCAGTGAAATACAAACAGGCAGAATTGACAATAAACATCGTTGCAGCTAGGGCTTTTGGCAACCATCCTTGCCAAGCAAAGATAGCTGCTGCGCTCAAAGCGATCGCGGGTAGGAGATAGCTAGCGAGCAGGTTAGGATTGCCGAGATAGCTATAAACTCTCGGATCGTCAGCAAACGGAGCAGTTGGATCGTTCCAGGTTGCCAACTGTTCTGCTCCAAAAAATTGCTGCCGAACTCCGTAGATACTAACTACTAGGGCGACGAGGAGAAAAATAGTCGTAATCCAAGAGGTTAGTCGCGGCGATCGCAACACTCTAGCTGAGAGTGCAAACATCAGCAAATATAGCGTCAGCTTGAGCCAACCCGAAAAAGCCTGAGCCTTGACAGGAGAGAAAGCGACCGCTACTGCTGCAATTCCCCAATACAGCAACACTAACAAATGAATTGGCGTAATTCCTGGTTTGCCATTTTCCGAGAGCGTTAACAGCACCCAATATGCGCCAGCCGCAACTAGCAGAACTCCAATTAGAGGATTGGAGACGAAGGGAGCCAAAACTAATACGAGACTGACTAACACGGCACCAAGGGAATCTGCCCATTGTAGCAGCCAGCTACCCTTGCGCCATTGCCCCAAGACACCCACTAGACGATAGAAATAGCTTGCTACTCTCCATTGGGAGATGGGTAAATCCGAAAGTGTCAGTCGTTGCCAAACAGAATTCATCTATTGAGTTTAGGTATCAGTTCGTTTCTATAGCCATCAACTGAACCTACACTAACACCATCTTGCTAACTTCAAGTCATGGAGAGCTAGGAATTATCTAACTCATTTTCCTGTGTCGAAATTTTCGGCAACATCAATATATAGCGATAACCCGATTCAGGCGAACCTTGGATGGCGATTTTACCCCCATGGCTTTCGACTAGATGACAGCCGAGAATCAATCCCAAGAATTTTTGGGGATTATCATTATCGCCATTTTGTACGCTTTCCTTGACTTGCTTGAGAGCGGATTCCTCCAGATGCGCGATTGAAACGCGATCGCTCAGTTGACAATCAATCTTAGAAGACTGTGCGATCGCCGAGAAAGTTTCATCTGCCGCAGAAACGCCATTAACACCGGGTAAAGCGGGCAGTTTTACCTGCGGTAAGCCATCGCCCAACCACGGATGAGAAACCCAAACCGCGATATTAAGAGTTTCGCTTCTGCGGGAGAAGTGAATCCGAACTTCGCTTCCGGCTTCGGAAGATTCAATGATGCTAGCGACCAGAAAGTAGAGAGCTTGCTGAACCTTATCTTTATCTAAAGACCAAATACGTCTTCCCGGTTCGATCGACAAGCGAAGTTCTTGACGTTTTTGTTTGGCGACTTCGGTTAAGCTGTTGATGACCTGCTGGCAAAGCATTTCTACATTGACGGGAGCTACCTTGAGTTGCGCGGCGTTCTCTTCGACGACTCCTAGTTTGAGAATCTCATTGACCAACGTGTTGATCTGCTGCCCGCTATTGTGGATGATTTGCAGGTATTCTTTTTGCTTATTGGTCAAAGCACCGAAAACTTCGTCAATCAAAACGCTTGCCATCCCAATCACGGAAGTAAGCGGGGTTCGGAGTGCCTCAGTGAGTTGACCGAGCAATTTGAGCTTAATGGCATGGGTAGATGTGAGGATGCTAGCAGCATTAACGGTTTCTTTTTTCGAGTCGTTCGCCACTTCCAAGCGTGCGGCTTCTGACTGTCGCTCCAGAGATAGCCATTGCTTAACTTGAGCTTGAGAGGGCTGTCTTTTAAGCAGATGCTCGCGTTCAAATTCTCTCAAGCACCAGCGAGCGCTCAGCGCCAAAAATTCTATGTCTCTGGTCGAGAACTGTCGCGGCACTAAATCCATGACGGCGAGCGCGCCGATACATTGTCCTTCCGCAGTAATCAGGGGAGTCCCCAAATAGGCTCGAATCCCGTAATGTTGCGCCAGAATGCTGTTGGCAAGCACTGGCTCGCTCAGAATATCGTTGGCGACCAAATTTTGCTGACTATCGGCGACATAAGTGCAGAAAGCTTCCTCTTTCGGGAGCGTTCGAGTGGATGCTAACTCATTCATCAATCCGAGACTCGATAAGCCAACGGCTGACTTGAACCAGATGCGATCGCTTACCATTAAGCTGAGAACACAAATTGGCACTTCGAGAAAGCGAGCAGCAGTTTGAATCGCTTCATCGAAAACTGGAACCGCTCCTGCTTCCAGTAAGCCTAAACTTTTCAAGGTCGCGACCCGTTGTTGTTCGCGCACTTCTGGGGTCAGACCATCTAAACGGCAAAAGAGCCTATTTGTTGAATGCTTCATACTGACTCGCGCCCTCGAATCTACTGCTTCTTGCCATTGCTTTACTAATTTCTTATTAATCTCACTCGGCTAGGTTTTGGAAATTTTTCTCAGGGAAATCCTCGGTTGCCAATTGACTTCCCATCGGCAACAAGCACGCGCCGACAGTAAGGACTCGGACAACGAAGACATTTTCTTTTCTGCTAATCCTAAAATTCCCTAAGCGAGTTCATAACGAACATCTAGAGGCGAAATTTTTGAAAAAATTTTTTTTAGGAGCACAAAAGCTCTTTTTTTGTAAGAGAACTTTAGTCAAAATAATCCGAAGGCACTGGAAAACAGAAGCCAATATCTCTCCGATTTCCCTATCATCGGTTACTTATTCCATTGCAACCAAACTGGATGAGAAAATAGCGATGCTGTAGCTCGTACCCCACGCAATTGATTTAGCAAGGGGAGGTGTCCTGGGGGCGCGTTGAGATCCCAAATGAATTCGTTGGGATACTGAGTCCAGTTGTTATCTTTTTTCCAGCCGATTCTTGGCCATAGTTTTGAGAAATCTTTACCGACAGACAACCAAATCCGACGCTGTACCGAAAAACCAAATTTTCCTTCCGAGTAAACCCACCACAGGGAATTGAGCGTATATAAATCTGGCGCGGGAAATTGTTCGACTTCGGTAAAGTAGGTCCATTTTCTTTTGATGGCTGCTTCACCTGCTAATTCGCAGAGTTTTTGTCGAGTGAGGCTGTCAGCGGCTTGAAAATCCTGCTGAGCGAGTAAATGTTGCAGCAGTCGATAATCGATGTCGCGATCGGATTTTAGGGGAACTAGCCCTTCAGGAAAATAGGTTTGTAAAAATTCCTGAGTTTTTGGGGTATTAATTCGATAAAGAATTTGATAAGCTTTACCCACAGCCAGATCGAGGGGATTGGACTGACGGGATTGTAAAAACTCCATCAAGACTGTTAAACCGCGATCGCCCCCATTGATGAGTTGGGAAACGATTTGGAGTTGATTTTTCTCTGATTCTGACTGAAGCTGGCTGGCTAATCGGTCGAGATCGTCGATGGTGCTTTGAGCTGAGAAATTGTGCTGGTCGCTCATGAAACGATCGCTTGTTGACTGGTGCTTTTAATACTAATAACACCGATCGGCGATCGGTTACCAGCGATCGGCCATTAGTTAGTCGTTAGTAATTTCTCCTCTCTCCCGCTCTCCCAATCCCCTGCCATCTGTTATAGAATATTAGACTTCTTCTAGTCGATCGCAATGTCATGAAACCTGGTTTAGTCTTAAGAAAAGCCTAACGAGTCGCTGCTTTTAGTGCGATCGGGGGAAACAATTATGTTATCGGTGAGTATTCAAATCTGAAACGTTAAGCTTATGTACGAAAAGATTGCCCCTCCCACGACTGGTTCTCGCATTACCTTTGCCGACGGCAAACCCATCGTTCCCGACGATCCCATCATTCCTTTCATTCGCGGCGACGGAATTGGGGTTGATATCTGGCCCGCTGCTCAGAAAGTCATCGATGCAGCGGTGAAAGTAGCTTACGACGACAAGCGCAAAATCAATTGGTTCAAAATTTATGTAGGCGATGAAGCCTGCGAGAAATACGGAACTTATCAATATTTGCCGGAAGATAGTCTCACTGCCATCAGAGAATACGGCATCGCCATCAAAGGTCCCTTGACGACTCCTATTGGCGGGGGCATTCGTTCTCTCAATGTAGCTCTGCGGCAAATTTTCGACCTTTATGCTTGCGTCCGTCCCTGTCGCTACTACACAGGAACGCCTTCTCCTCACTTACATCCAGAAAAACTGGATGTCATTATTTATCGGGAAAATACCGAGGATATCTATTTGGGAATTGAATGGCAACAGGGAAGTGAAATAGCTGATAAACTCATTCACTATCTCAATACAGAACTAATTCCCGCAACTCCAGAACACGGCAAAAAGCGAATTCCCATGGATTCGGGCATTGGCATTAAACCAATCAGTAAAACTGGCTCTCAGCGTTTGGTGCGCCGCGCGATCGAACATGCTTTGCGGCTTCCCAAACACAAACAGATGGTAACCTTGGTACACAAAGGCAACATCATGAAATATACCGAAGGAGCCTTTCGAGATTGGGGTTACGAACTGGCAACTACCGAGTTCAGAGAGGTTTGTGTGACGGAGCGCGAATCGTGGATTTTAAGCAATAAGGAGAGAAATCCCGACCTCTCCATCGAAGAAAATGCGCGCGCGATCGATCCGGGATTGGATGCCATGACCACGGAAAAACGAGCAGAAATTATCGAGGAAGTTAAAACCGTCCTCGATTCTATTTGGGACACTCACGGCAATCGCCAGTGGAAAGACAAGATTATGGTCAACGATCGCATTGCCGATAGCATTTTCCAACAAATCCAAACCCGACCGGACGAATATTCCATCCTCGCGACCATGAACTTAAACGGAGATTACCTCTCCGATGCGGCGGCGGCTATTGTTGGCGGCTTAGGCATGGGACCGGGAGCCAATATTGGAGATAATTGCGCGATTTTTGAAGCCACCCACGGAACGGCACCCAAACATGCGGGACTCGATAGAATTAATCCAGGATCGCTAATTCTTTCTGGCGCGATGATGCTAGAGTATATGGGCTGGCAGGAAGCCGCCGATTTGATTAAGAAAGGCATTGGGGGAGCGATCGCCAATCGACAAGTTACTTACGATCTCGCCCGCTTAATGATTCCCGCAGTTGACCCTCCCTTGAAATGTTCTGAGTTTGCCCAAGCTATTATCGACCATTTCAACGATTAAACTCGCACGAATCCCCCCGGATCTCGGACAGACGCTCTCGGTTTTGCCCGCTCTTGGCAAAACCGCATCCTTCTCAATATATCCTCGACGCGCAGAACGATCTATTTTAGAAATTTAACTGCGGAATCCCAAGTTAGATTCGTGTATTACTTAGGTATAAAACCAATGGTGAAATCTCAATTTAGATTTTTGTACTATTACTATTCGTGCTATAATTATAAAAATGAGTAGGCGATCTCGGTCTGACATACCAGTATTTAATCTCCTGAGCATCGGTCATCGGGGCGTAGGCAAAACAGTTTTTCTCGCTGGCAGCTATACGGAGCTGTTAGCTAATCGGCAGAAAGAAGGTTCTCAATTTTGGTGGCTGGAGTTTCGGGATAGTCAGGGAAGAGAAAATATCGAAGGGATTCTGGAATACGTGGCGCGAACGGGTCAGTATCCCCCGCCGACGATGAAAATTACGGATTTTAACTTTGCTCTGAAACATCGCCAGCGGCAGGAAGAAAAAACGAGCTGCTATTTTCGCTGGTGGGACGTTCCGGGCGAATCCTGTAACTTGCAGAACCCCGACTTTCAAAAAATGGTTCTGAGTTCCCATGGCTGCTGTGTCTTTTTTAATGGAAAGGCATTGGTTCACAATCCAAGATACCTAGAGACGATCGAGGAACCAATCAAACAGATAGTTGCCATTGCTTCGTTGGTTAACCAGCATGGCTTAGATTATCCCTTTGCGCTGATTTTTACCCAATGCGATTTGCTCGAACCCGGTCCAATCAGTCAACTGCAAATCGAAGCAAACTTGCAACCGCTGCTTGCTCGCCTCGATGCCGTCAACGCAAAGTATCAAAGGTTTTATTCGGCAATCCCGATTGTCTCCAACCAAGGGCAGTATAGATTAAAAGCAGTGGGAGCATCCGCCTCCATCGTCTGGCTGCTCTCGGAGTTGAATAAAACCCATCAGTTTCAGGGACAAATTCCCTTGGAGAGTGGCTTAAAACGAAGCGTGCCTGCCAACAAACGCTCGTCGGTGGCGAGTTCTCGCAAATTCGTGCCGCTTCTGCTGATGTCGAGTCTCGGCTTGCTAGCAGTCAGCGCTGCTTTGTTCTTTGCCGTCAATGGAGCGTTCGGTCCGGCGCAAACGCCAGAACAACAATTGACTCAGCAGTACGAGCGCATTCTAGAGAAAGACCCCGCTAATTTTGCCGCTTTAACCAATCTAGCCGACCTCTATATACAGCAAAAGCAGTTGGACAAAGCAATTCCTGTATTGGAGAAGATCGTCGAGCAGCCGACTAAGAGCTTCGATTTGCACTTCATTCTGGCTGATATTTATGCAGCCAAAGGGGATAAGGATCGGGAGGAAAAGGTCTACGATCGCGTACTCGCCCAACAAGCCAATAATTTTGATGCACTAATTAAAAAAGCCGTTTTGCGCGTCGAGCGAGGCGATGAAGCGACAGCGAAAACGCTTTTTGCGAAAGCCGAGAATATAGCTCCGACTGAGGATTTAAAAGCTCAGGTTCGCTCTCTCGCCCAGCGCGCTCTTAAATAAATTGAAGGGAATAGGCTTTGCCTATTCTCCTCTCTTTTTTTACTTAGCAATTTGAGCTGAATTAGTCAACATCGCTAATTTTTCCTTTTCATCCTCGCTTAACTCGCCCGGTTGTCCCGTAATCTGTTTGTAAACTTTGATGTATTCTACTGCCGAGCGATACCAGCTAAAATCTTGCTGCATTCCTCGTTGTTGCAATTTCCGCCATTCCTTCTTATAGCGGAAGCCTTCCCAAGCACGTACCATACAGGTAAATAGATCTAGCGGTTCGTAGCGATCGAACGCATAGCCCGTTCCCGTCTCATTTTCGGGGTCGTGGAAAGAAACGGTATCGACCAAGCCACCCGTGCGTCTGATGATGGGAACGCAGCCATAGCGCAGGGCTAACAGCTGACCGATCCCGCAGGGTTCAAAGCGGGATGGCATGAGAAAGACATCAGCACCGCTATAAATTCGTCGCGCTAGAACGTCGTTATAGAGGATTTGCACGGACATGCGACCTCGAAAGCGAGAGGCAAGTTGCCACAGTTGCGATTCATAGTAGCGATCGCCCGTTCCTAGAATAACGATTTGCGCGTCCGTATACGCCATGAATCGCTCCAAAATATTCAGAACTAGATCGATGCCTTTCTGTTCCACTAGGCGAGTAACCATGCCGATGAGAAAGGCTTTTTTGTTCACTTCTAGTCCAACTTCTTCTTGCAGGGAAATCTTATTGGCTAGCCGTTTTTCGATAGTATCGATGGTATAGGTTTGATGAATGTATTTATCCGTTGCCGGATCGTAACTTTCGGTATCAATGCCGTTGAGTATTCCGACTAAATTGCCGCTAATGTATGATAGCAATCCGTGTAATTGTTCCCCATAATTGGGCGTTTGAATCTGACGGGCATAGGTAGGCGAAACGGTCGTTACGCGATTAGCGTATTGAATAGCGGCTGCCATAACATTATCGCCTTGCATGTACCAAGGACACCAAGTAATTTGTTCCAATAAAGCGCGCCACGGTCCCTGATAGGCGAGGTTGTGAATAGTGAAAACCGTACTGATATCGGGCGATTGATGCATCCAAACCGGAATCATGCCCGTGTGCCAGTCGTGACAGTGAATGACTTGCGGTTTCCAACAATTCCAGGCAAATTCTGCCGCACCGTTAGAGAAAAACGTGAAGCGCCAATATTCATCTTCTCCAGAATAGATACGACGAGGATCGAACGCTGGATGTCCGAATAAATACAAGGGAACGTCGGTATCGGGTAGGGTGGTTTCATAGACGGCAAAATCTTGAAACATGGCAAATCCCCACCAGATCGGTTCTTTAGGAATCTCGATTTTATCGGCGAGAAAGCCATAGTAAGGCAAAAAAATCCGCACGTCATAGCCTAGCTTTCTGAGGACTTTGGGTAGGGCGCCGACTACATCTCCCATTCCACCCACTTTGGCTATGGGGGCTGCTTCCGCAGCTACAAATAAAATTCGCATATTCGCTTGGCTTTCCCTCAGTAGTTCGTTAGTTAGAGATTATAGGGGAGATAGGGAAGATGGAGGATAGCTCGAAAGATAGAAGACAAAGATTTGTTAAGTAAGCTAACTACTGGCAATTGGCTGACATTGGTGACACAAGCCAAAAAATTCGAGAGTATGATAGTAGATTTTAAACTGATGAGATTTTTCTAGTTTTTTTTCTAAATCGTGGACGGGACATTCACTAATAGGAATCGATCGCCCACAATTGACGCAAGTTAGATGATGTTGGTCTTGTTGTGCCAAGCTATAGAGCGATTCCCCGGTTGCCAGCGTTCGCACCTGAACCGTACCCTGAAGTTTTAAGGCTTCTAGAGAACGATAGACTGTGGCTAATCCCATATTTTGCTCTCGATTGCGCAGTTCTATATAAAGTTCCTGCGCCGAAATAGCACGATTTAAAGTTTTTAGAAGGCGAAAAATTCTCTCTTGAGAGCGGGTGCGTTGGGCTTTCATTACCAATCTAGGATTTGCAACTTGCTATTAATTTTAATGTCTTTAGAAATATACATGTTTTTATCGTGTCGCCATTAAAGCAGTATAGATCGAATAAACTGGTAACTGGTAACTAAGGGAACGATCGCCAGAATAGATGTCTCAAACATTTCAATCTCGCATTTATGTAACCCTTCGCCCTTCGGTTCTCGATCCGGCGGGAACGGCAGTAGAATCCGGACTCAAGCAGTTAGGCTATGAAGGGGTAGAAGGAGTCAGAATTGGTAAGTATATAGAACTGACACTAAGTGCAGAAAATGAAGAACGGGCGCTAGAACAGTTGGATTTAATTTGCGATCGCTTCCTGGCCAATCCAGTTATTGAAAATTATCGCTTCGAGTTAACGCCGATTTCTAGTCCAGCATCAGTAGAATAAATTATGAAATTTGGGATTGTTGTCTTTCCGGGGTCAAACTGCGATCGCGACGTGGCAATGGTGACAGAAGGATTGCTCTCACAACCGACTCGCATGGTTTGGCACCAAGAAACCGATCTTTCTGACTTAGACGTTGTCGTCCTGCCAGGAGGGTTCAGCTACGGCGACTATTTACGCTGCGGTGCGATCGCGCGTTTTTCTCCCGTCATTAAAAGCGTTGTCGAACATGCTAGGGCTGGCAAATTTGTTTTGGGAATTTGTAACGGCTTTCAGATCCTAACGGAAGTAGGTCTTTTACCCGGAGCACTAATCCGCAATCGAGATTTACATTTTATCTGCGATCGCGTTCCCATCCGAGTCGAAAATACTAATTTCCCCTGGACTCAAGCTTATTGTGCCAAACAAGTCATTACCTTGCCGATTGCCCACGGCGAAGGTCGTTATTACGCCGATGAAGAGACGCTAAAAGCGTTAGAAGATAGCGATCGCGTTCTGTTTCGCTATTGCACGCCAGCAGGAGAAATTAACGACATCGGCAACCCCAATGGTTCTTTGAATAACATTGCCGGAATTACCAACGAACAAGGCAATGTTTTGGGAATGATGCCCCATCCAGAAAGAGCCTCAGATGCGCTTCTGGGCGCAACAGACGGTCGGAAACTGTTTGAAGGGTTGTTGGCAGCCAAATCTCCAACCGCAATCTTAGAAGTCGGAAGTCGCAATTAGAAATAAATTATTGCTGTACGGGCGGATGTTTTCCACTAAGGGTTAGTAAATCTCTAGCGTTTTTAGATAAACTCGCCCCTACTAACGACTAACCACTAACTGAGAACTGGTCGCCGCTAAAACACAACCTATTTAAAAATTAAAGATCGCTTCGAGAGAACTTCCACTGAGGATAGTTTTTCTGAAGCGATCTTAAGAGATTTGAATAATTATGCCTTACGTCATAGGTTGTTGTTCTGGTACTTCGGTCACTCTGGGTCTTACGTGTTCTTTGGCTAAAATTCCACTCCGGTACAGCCAGCCGCTAACAATTCCTGCGATGGAGGGAACGACTAGGAACAGCCACAGCTGAGAAATAGCTCTTCCTCCTGCAAAAATAGCAGGTCCCAGACTCCGTGCCGGATTGAGCGAAGCTCCCGTCAAGGGCAGACCAACCAGATAAAATCCTGTCAGGGCAATTCCGATCGCAACTCCAGCCAATTCAGTCGGAACGCCTGCCTGGGTGGCACCTAAAAAGACAATGACAAACAGCAGGCTGGCGATGAATTCAAAGACGATCGCGGCTGCAATATTGTATTCTCCTCCATAGTTATCTCCCCAGCCATTCTGACCGAGACCTCTAGCTGCAAGATCGTATCCTCCCAACTGTCCGGTCGCAATTAGCAATAACACGGCAGCGCCTGCGATCGCGCCTAACAGTTGAGCGATGATATAGGAACCCAAATCTTTACCCGTCATTCTGCCAGCAGTATACATTCCCAGGCTAACAGCCGGATTGAGATGACAGCCAGAAAGGGAACCAATGCCATATGCCATGGCAGTAAAAGCAAAACCGAAGGCTAGAGCAATTCCTAAACTGCCTATCCGGTCGCCAGCGAGAACGGCTGCACCACAACCAAAAAGAACTAGAGTGAAAGTTCCTAGAAACTCTGCGAGGTACTTTTTCATAATTTTTGTCTGTTATTAGCGGTCTAAAAAAAAATTTTATCATATCAGAAATATATCAAATTACTTATAAAGATATAGTTAATTTTGATTAAGTAAAAAAAAGTGTCAATTTATTAATTTTTCTTAAGTTTTTATGACGAGTTCTTAAAAAGATTAAAAACTCCTGATAAGGACTTAAACTAATTGACGGCGGAAGCGACTGATACTAACTGATAAGATTATGACAGCAAAAAACAAAAGCACGATCGCGTGTTGCCAGAGTGCCCCTAAACCAATACCTTTTAACAGAATTCCACGCACGATTGCCACGTAATGCCGTAGGGGGTTAACAAAAGACAAATATTGAAAAATAGTCGGCATACTTTCAACAGGAGCGATCGCGCCTGACAGTTGAATTAAAGGTAAATTAATAAAAAATGAGATGAGAAATGCTTGTTGCTGGGTGCGAGAAATCGTTGCCAGCATAATCCCAATTCCAATTCCCACAAAAATATATAATCCCGATAAAACTAAAAACAGTAAAAAATTTCCTTGAAATGGAACTCTAAAAACAACTCTTCCTACGACTACAGCTAAAAGAACATCTCCCATAAGAAGGACAAATAATGGCACAATTTTAGCCAATAAAATTTCCCAGGCTTCGGCAGGAGTCATCAGCAATTGCTCTAAGGTTCCGCTATCTTTTTCTCTAACAACTGTTCCAGCAGAAACCAGAGAACTAATCAGAGTAAAAATAACACCCATCATTCCCGGTACGAAAAACCAGCTACTAATCAGTCCGGGATTGTAAAGAAAAGTGGTTTGCAGATCGACTAAAGGTTCTGGGCGATCGCTTTCTAAGTTTCGATTGTATTGTTCGATAATTTGATTGATATAACCATTAGCAATTCCTGCCGTATTTGCATCTACGCCATCGATAAAAACTTGGATTTCTGCCGTTCTATCTTGAGAGATTTTGCGCTGAAAATCTGGTGGAATAACTAATCCTACCGTCAGTTTTCCTTCTCTAACTCGCTCGCTTAATTCTTCTTCCTTTAAGAAATAGCGATCGGCAATAAATATATTGTCAGTTTTTTCGGTCAAGGCAAAAACTAATTCTTGACTCTCATTAGTTTGAGCATAATCGACGATTCCTAATTTAAGATTTTGTACGTCTGGATTTAAGGCAAATCCATAAATTAATAACTGAATTGTCGGAGGAAATAGCAAGAAGAAAATTAAAGATTTATCCCTCAGAATTTGATTGATTTCTTTAATTGCCAAAGCCCAAAATCGGCTATTGAGGATTTTGTTGATGAAGTTCATGGGCAATCGCCATCAAAAATTTCGTCTGAATTCAAATTAGAAACAAAAGAGCGATCCGAATCTGGATCGCTCTATCTCTAAAGTATCAATAATAGTGTCACGCGATCGCTTAAACTTTGGCTAATTCCGGTTGAGGACGCTTGCTGTTGCGAACGCCTTCGATTGCTGCCGCATAGTCGGGTGCATTGAACACGGCAGAACCTGCTACGATCGCGTTAGCTCCTGCTTCTAAAACTTGCCAAGTATTAGCAGGTTTTAGTCCGCCATCTACCTCAATCCAGGGATCGAGTCCTTTTTCGTCGCACATCTGACGCAGCTTTTGGATTTTGGGCACCACTTCGGGAATGAAGCTTTGACCGCCGAATCCTGGGTTAACGCTCATAATCAGAACTAAATCGCACAAATGCAGAACGTACTCAATTAGTTCCAACGGCGAAGAGGGATTGAGAACTACCCCGGCTTGTTTGCCGAGTTCCCGAATTTGGCTAAGCGTGCGATGGAGGTGAGGCGAAGCGTTATGTTCGGCATGGACAGAAATAATGTCCGCTCCAGCTTTGGCAAAATCGCCAACATATTTTTCGGGTTCCACAATCATTAAATGAACGTCCAACGGCTTTTTCGTGTAGGGACGAATCGCTTCTACAATCAAGGGACCAATGGTGATATTAGGAACAAAGCGACCGTCCATTACGTCTACGTGAATCCAGTCAGCGCCAGCTTCATCTACGGCTTTTATTTCTTCTCCCAAGCGGCTGAAGTCAGCCGATAGGATCGATGGGGCAATAACAATCGGTTTTCGGGAGCGGGTTTGGGTCATGGCTTGGGTTCTTCTCTCTAGGCTTCTTTTTCGGATCGATTTTAACAAAATCTTTGGTTTTTCTCTATTTCGTTAGAGGTAGCTTATTATCCCGAATAAAACGGAACAATCGACTATTTGTAAAGAAGTATGTACAAAATTTTCTTTATACTCGCCATAACTTTAACTTTTATTAAATTGCCTTGTACTACCTATTGCTTCCTATTACAAATGTTAGAAAGCAAAGTCAATATAGCTCGCATCCTACATTAAAACAATGACACAGCAATTCATCCTCGCCCCCCGCTATCGTTTAGATGATGAATGTCTCTGGTTGGAAGGTATTGACCCATCTCGTCATTACTGGATCTCTGTCAATAGCGACAGCCAACTACAAGTTGCCATTCCAGGACTAATTGTGTCATCGATTGAAGAATTGAGAGAAGTTATCTCGCGATTCCGGTCGCTTCAACCCCAGGAATCCATGACTGTCGATCGCATTGCTGGCAGTGGTTTTACTCTCCACTGCATCAGCAGCAACTGCTACGCCATTGAAGGTGAAGTAGCAGGTTCCCTTACTTGGCACTTGTTTGATAAAGAGAGTATTGAAAGTCTATTAATGACTAGCCATCAAGACTGGTTGCCCTCTCACAAAGAGATTGAACTGGGGCGCAAGCGTCTAGCCTTAGCTTTCGAGCAACCTGCCTATACCTCAGCTTAACGACGCAGTTGGGCTAGCTCTTCAAGAGAAGCTAATAATTTTACCTCGACTAAGAGAATTTCTTTAGCAGCATTAACAATGAATTGCCAAGCAACGTTGACCCCGAATAAAGGTGTTTGTACCTTGCCTTGGATTTGAAATTCCGTCAGTCCGTCTTCTAATCCTTCAGCAATTCCTTTGAGGGGATAGAGTTGTAGTCCTTGAGCTTCAGTCTTTAGGTAATTCGCGATCGCTTCTCTTCCGACAATTGGGGATTCAAAAGGAGGACACAAGGCACCTTCAGCGGCGAATGAGCTTGCCGTCGCTTCAAAGTCACCTGCATTTAAAGTTTCAAAATAGCTCAGAATAACTGGCTCAGTAATTCCTTTGATGGTTAATCGAGTAGATATCATATCAAATTTCCTCAAGCCTTTATTGAACAATAAGAGCAGGAATATTCCTGCTCTTAATCGGAGAGATTTCAAGGATATATCTTATGCCAGAGGATCGACTCCCATATCAGCAACAGCATTGCGCAGAACCGTAATCTGTTGGCTGAAGTCTAATCTTTCAATCGCGGCGAGGACTTCGCTAGCCTCGCGACTCATCTGATAATTAGCAGGGACGGGAACGACAACACCTTCTTTCATTAATTCGGCTAACTGATACCAGAAAGCCAGCTTGGTATTGATGCTGAGAACTCCGTAGGAGCGGGTAATCGGAGTGCTGACTTTTCTGACTAGATCGCGCATTACCTGCAATTGCTCGTCATAGGACATTTGCTTGATTTGATTGAGCAATCCTTCAGCGAATTGCAGGCGAGCAGCACCGGGAGCGGCCGGTGTAATAGAGCGACCCATTTGGGTGTAAGCAAACCAAAGTAAACCTAACTTGTCGTCTACTCCCAGACGCTGGTACCCAGCAGTCGTGGAGGGAACGTCAACAAACCGGGTGTTGAGCGGAAGATTTGCCGAAAAAGCTGGAGTGTAAACCATAGTTAATCTAGGAGGTTTTCTAGTGTTGACTGGAGACGCTTTAGATTTGCCTCGCCTCCTTACTTTCTATTTTGTAACAATTTTTTTATAAATTGCAAATAAACTTTACAAATAAATCTGATAAGAATATTTTAATGATGAGAATTTTCTCATAAAAAAAGATAAAGAGTAGAAGAAAAAATCTCCTACCCATTACTTAAAATTAAGGAGAAAAGCTTTAAATGTTGCACTTAAACTTTAGCTTCTTCCTTGACTAACTTATCCCATCCTAATTCTTTGAGGTTGTTATTGCGACGTAGCGGGCGAGTTGCCAACTCCAAAATATCGCGGGCATTGGTAAAGCCATGAATCTGAGCGAAGGTAAATTCTACCGACCACTTGGTATTGATCCCGCGAGCTTCTAATGGGTTAGCATGAGCCATACCCGTAATGACGAGATCGGGCTTAAGTTCTTGAATGCGCTGGATCTGATTGTAATTATCGGGCTTCTCAACAATCTTGGGCATAGAAACGCTCATTTCTTTACAAGTCTTCTCCAGCAGCGCCAATTCGCCTGCTTGATAGCGCTTGTCCATGTAGGGAATGCCAATTTCCAGGCAAGTCATACCGCAGCGAATGAGGAAGCGTGCTAAGGAGATTTCCAATAGGTTGTCTCCCATGAAGAAGACAGACTTACCGCGAATCAGTTTGATATAATCTTCTAAGCTTTCCCAAATTTGGGCCTCCCGTTCTTCCAAACCCTTGGGCTGAATATTGAAGACAGAGCAAATTTTCTCAATCCAGGCGCGAGTGCCGTCGGGACCAATTGGGAAAGGTGCGCCAATTAATTTGCACTTGCGACGGCGCATGAGGGTGGTAGCAGTACGAGAGAGAAAAGGATTTACGCCGCAAACGTAGTAGCCTTCTTCAATGACCGGTAACTCGGTATAACGCTTAGAGGGCAACCAACCAGAAATTTTAATTCCTTGCTTTTTCAGTTCTAGGGTAAGGTTGGTAACGACGGGATCGGGCAAAGAACCGAACAGGACGAGCGGGGGATGGTCGGCGTATTCGGATTCTTCGGCACGAACCTCTTCTTTCTTGCGACCGAAGTTCAGTAGTTTTTGAATGGCATTGCGATCTTCTTTTTCAGCTTCTGGTGCTTTGTTGGGACACTTGTGTACCATTGCTGCCAAAACGGTGTCTTCTCCTTGGGTGAAGGCGTAGTCTAAACCGTTAGCACGCGCAGTGACGATAGGAATGCCAATTTCTGCTTCTAACTTGGGTGCTAAGCCTTCTAAGTCCATCTTGATGATTTCAGTGGTACAAGTTCCGATCCAGACGATAACACTGGGATTGCGATCGCGTTTAATTTGCAAGCACAACCGCTTTAATTCTTCATAATCGTTTAACTGTGCGGAAATATCCCCTTCTTCCAACTCCGCCATCGCATAGCGCGGTTCTGCGAAAATCATGACTCCCATAGCATTTTGCAGGAAGTAACCGCAAGTTTTAGTTCCGATAACCAAAAAGAAGCTGTCTTCAATTTTCTGATAAAGCCAAGCGACGCAGCTAATCGGACAAAAAGTATGATAATTCCCAGTTTCGCATTCAAACGTCAGTGCGGTTGGTTCTTGTGTAGCGGTCATTTAAGAGTCTCCTTTACTTATAAACTTTTATTAGTAGTTAGTTGCTAGAGAGCGACTGAACCACTAACGACTAATGAATAACTAAACCATCATCAGATCTAATTCTTCTTCCACAGTTACTTGCGGTTTTTGAGGATTGAGGTAAAAGTCGGACAGCAAGGAGAACAACTCCCTATCTTGTGCGTCTTGAGGAACTACCCCTTCAGGTTTTGCTATAAGCTGATCCGCAATGTTGAGATAGTAGTCGCAGACGTAGTTGAGACAAGGATCGCTTTCTGCCATTTCAAACAGCGTCTTACCTTTAACGCGGGAAACGCGAATATCTTCAATTAATGGCAGAATTTCTAAGACGGGCATCGGGACGTAAGAGACGTACTTATCAATTAAGTCGCGCTTGGAGGTACGGTTGCCGATCAAACCTGCTAACCGAAGTGGATGCGTTCGTGCTTTCTCGCGTACTGACGCAGCGATGCGGTTAGCAGCAAAGAGTGCGTCAAAACCATTGTCGGTAACGATGATGCAGTAGTCGGCATAATTCAGTGGCGCAGCAAAACCACCGCAAACTACGTCGCCGAGAACGTCAAAAAGAATGACATCGAATTCGTCAAAAGCATTTAATTCTTTAAGTAGCTTCACCGTCTCGCCAACGACATAACCGCCGCAACCAGCACCTGCCGGAGGACCGCCTGCTTCTACGCATTTAACGCCTGCATAACCATCGTAGATAACATCTTCGGGCCAAATATCTTCGTAGTGGAAGTCTTTTTCTTGCAGAGTGTCAACGATCGTAGGAATTAAAAATCCAGTCAGGGTAAAAGTGCTGTCATGCTTGGGATCGCAACCAATTTGGAGAACTTTTTTGCCTCTCTTGGCGAGAGCAGCGGATATATTACAGCTTGTCGTAGATTTGCCGATTCCGCCTTTTCCGTAAACTGCCAGTTTTAAAGTCAAGGTTCTTCCTCTCCTATGCGAGCAAATAAATTTTGTTTGCTTATGGCTGCTTTGCCTGTGGGCATTAGCAGTTTTCTTTATTAAGGTCGTCGATCGCATTATTGACCAAATTACGTACAAAGAAAAGAGCATATCTCAATAATTTAGGAATTAAAAAAGATTATTTAAAATTAAATAAATTTATTTTGGATATTAAATCTATAAAATAGCTTGATAAGCTTTTATAGTTATATAAATAAAATTTTGTGTTTTTAAATTAAATAAATAAAAACAATAAACAAAAAAGATCGTTGCCGAATATCTGACAACAGTAACTAAAACGCTAGAAGTTCGATTGAAAAAGCCCAGAGAGATTTTCGATTGAGGAATTGGCTTGACAAGATGATAGATTTAAGTCAATCAAAATTATCGATCGCATCTGCAAGGACACTTCTCAAGTCCCTTTTGGATCTAAGCTTTTGGATTTTTATGAAAAATAATTAATTTTTTCGACCTAGGCGCTAACGACGATCGGCCAAAAGAAAATTCTTGCTCTAATCGACTTCGCAAGCGAGAATATAAACAATCGCTGTTAGCGATCGCTAAAGTCTCGCTCCAGCTTGTTTCCGCTTGGCAGTGCGATCTTGAACTAGTAAATAAGTAAAAATACTTCTTCTAATACCTCGGTGCTTGGTTATCTGTTTGCCATTTCTTTATTAGTCACCCTTGTTGTCTACCTAATGAGGGGATGGGGGATTCTGACGTTTATTCCTGGCGGCATTATTTTGTTTTTATTCGCGCTTTCGATACTGACGGGCATCATTTACGGGATCGCAAAAACCTGGCGCTATTGATTTAGCCTATCGCAAGACTGGCGATCGCAATTAGCAAAGCAAGGAGAGCGATTATGAGAAAATATATTTGTTCGGTTTGCGGTTACGAATACGATCCAGAAGTCGGCGAGCCCGATAATGGAATAGAACCCGGAACGCCTTTTGAAGAGTTACCGGAAGACTGGGTATGTCCTGTCTGTGGTGCTACTAAAGAAGAGTTTGAAGCAGCGTAGAACAGTTATTGGTTGGTGGATGGTGGTTAGTAGGTACACTACGTACTATCTATTAACCACCAACTAATAACCAATCCATGTCACTCGCTCCCTGGAGATCTCCCCTATCTCGCGCTTTACATCTCAACCGCTCTCAACCTTACTCGCGCTACCTGCAATTAGCAACCGTTAGAAAAGACGGAAGACCAGCTAACCGGACTGTTGTCTTTCGGGGATTTCTGGAGGGAAGCAATCAACTGCAAATTGTAACCGACTCTCGTAGCGAAAAAGTTTCCCAGATCGGAGAGCGACCCTGGGGAGAAGCTTGTTGGTATTTTACAAAAACTCGCGAACAATTCCGCCTTCTAGGTAACCTAACCGTTGTAACGGTAGATTATCCCAATGAAAGCTTGCAAAAAGCTCGCCGACTGGTTTGGCAGCAGCTATCCGACGGAGCGCGATCGCAATTTGCTTGGCCAGATCCCGGACAAAAGAGAGTGGAGAAGGCATTGGCTTTTTCGCCGCCGCCTCCCTCGCCTAACGAACCATTGGCTAACTTTTGTCTTTTACTGCTTGCTCCAGAACGAGTAGAACACCTCGAATTGCGAGGAGAACCGCAAAACCGTTGGCAATATTACTTAGATGATTCTCAAATCTGGATAGCGCGATCGCTAAATCCATAGAGCAATTTCAGAACTCTACCGTTCCATCCAAAAATTCTCTGATCGGCTTTTCATTTAAAGAACAGCACTGACCGACCGGACGCGAATTTTCTGAACGAGCAGATTGTATAGATGCCGATTCTACTAAAGCCTCCGTTCTCGACTGCGACTTCTGTAGCTCTTCAATTTGTTGCTCTAATGCCTCAATGCGATCGACGAGAGCGCGAATAACAATTGCTTCTGAGTCGGGGAGATTGCCATGCTCTAGCGGATCGACGCGAACCCCAGAACGATAGATAATGCGACCCGGAACGCCGACTACCGTGCAGTCAGAAGGCACATCGCGCAACACGACCGAACCTGCACCGATGCGAACGTTGTTGCCAATTTGAATATTGCCGAGAACTTTGGCACCAGCCCCAACGACTACGTTTTCTCCTAGCGTGGGGTGGCGTTTGCCGCTTTCCTTTCCAGTGCCGCCCAGGGTGACTCCTTGATAGATTAAGGCATAATCTCCCACGATCGCAGTTTCTCCGATCACTACTCCCATTCCATGATCGATAAACACTCCCCGACCAATTTGCGCCCCCGGATGAATTTCAATCCCTGTCAAGAAACGGGCTAGGTGAGAGATTAAGCGAGGAATGAAAGGAACGCCTAGATTACGCAACCAATGAGCGACGCGATGAAACACCAGCGCTTGTAGACCCGGATAACAAAAAAGCACTTCCAACCAGTTACGAGCAGCGGGATCTCGCTCGAAGATGATACGGAAGTCAGCAATGAGTGAGACTAACACGATTTGTTTTCCCGTTTAGCAACATAGCTCTGTGACTATCTTACCTGGATTTGTTCGCTTACTTACTAACATAAGGATTTATTCATGTCGAAAGAGATAACCTCGACATCCGCCCTTTGTTAAGAAATATTACAAGTTTGCCATCAAAACAGCTTACCAGCTTGACAGTAGAAAATAAAATCGCTAACGTACTAAAGTATACCCGGGTAAAACCTATTAGAGTGATATGCAAGACAAGCAAAAAGTCACACTATATATCCCCGCAGGAGTACATCGCCAGTTAAAGATTAGAGCAGCGATAGATGATGAATCTATGTCTGCGATAGTAGAAAAAGCGATAGCATTCTATTTAAAGTATCCAGAAAAGGTAGAAGAAATAGAATCATCCGTACACGGGAAAACATACCAAGTTCACGTTTGTCCCGAATGCAAAGCAGCAATGGTAATGCGGGATGGGGAATTAGTTTCCCTCAAACACCAACCGGGCGTTATCTCAGATGAGTTCCCAATAGAAGTCAAAGAGACAGTCCGCGCTCAAGCTAAGTCAGAAGGGGAAGAAGAATTAGTTCCTTGCTGAAAGGTTAGAGAGGCTGGAAGCATAGAGGTTTAACCGTCTAAGAAAACTTACCTAAACTTAGGTCGATAATATGAAAGAAGAGCTAAACATACTAATACAAGCTCAATACCCTCTGATTTACCTCGTCACGTCAGAAGAGGAACGAGCCGAGCAAGCGATCGCTAGAATTGCACAGACGAAAACTCAGCATCGGCGAGTCTTTGTATGGACAGTGACCCACGGAATCGTCGAATACGGTCAGCCTCGACAAACCACTCAGCACAACACGGTTTCCCCAGAAGCGGCAATTGAATGGGTCGTGCGCCAAAGAGAACCCGGTATTTTTATCTTCAAGGATTTGCATCCTTTTATTTCCTCGGCAGCTGTCAATCGATGGTTGAGAGATGCGATCGCAAGCTTTAAGGGGACAGAAAAAATCATTATCCTCATGTCGCCGATTCAAGAAATCCCCATTGAGCTAGAAAAGGATGCAGTTGTCGTTGACTATCCTTTACCCGACCTGAGCGAACTCGATCGCGTTCTGTCCGTACAACTCGAACGGACTAAAAATCGCCGCATCACGACAGAGGCTAGAGAAAAGCTTCTCAAAGCCGCTCTGGGTTTAACAAAAGACGAAGCCGAGAAAGTTTATCGGAAAGCTTATGTAAAAGCCAGCCGCCTCACGGAGGAAGAAGTTGACATCATTCTTTCTGAGAAAAAGCAACAGATTCGCCGCAACGGAATTCTAGAATACATCGAAGAAGACGAAACCATCGATGCAGTAGGCGGCTTGGAAGAACTGAAAAAGTGGCTCAAACAGCGTTCCGATGCCTTTACAGAACGAGCAAGAGAATACGGACTGCCCCAACCAAAAGGAATGCTAATTCTGGGGGTTCCCGGTTGCGGAAAATCGCTGATAGCTAAGACAACATCTCGTCTGTGGGGCTTGCCGCTACTGCGTTTAGATATGGGTCGAGTTTATGATGGCTCGATGGTAGGGCGTTCGGAAGCCAATCTCCGCAATGCACTGAAAACTGCCGAATCCATTTCCCCAGTCATCCTCTTCATCGATGAATTGGACAAAGCCTTCGCAGGTGGTACGGGTTCTGCCGATTCCGATGGGGGAACTTCTAGTCGTATCTTCGGCTCCTTCCTGACCTGGATGCAAGAAAAAACCTCTCCCGTCTTCGTTATGGCAACAGCGAACCGAGTTGAAAGGTTACCGGGAGAATTTTTGCGCAAAGGTCGTTTCGATGAAATTTTCTTTGTCGATCTTCCTACGCCAGAGGAGCGTCAAGCTATCTTTAAGATTCACCTGAATAAACGTCGTTCGGATATTTCTCGCTTCGACCTCGAACAACTGGCTAAAGTTTCTGATGGTTTTTCCGGTGCAGAGATCGAGCAGGCACTAATCGCTGCGATGTACGAAGCCTTCGCTCAAGACCGGGAGTTTACGCAGCTAGATATTATCGCTGCGATTAAATCCACCCTACCTCTGTCCCGGACCATGACCGAGCAGGTCACCGCTCTCAGAGATTGGGCGAGACAGCGGGCACGACCTGCCTCAGCCTCCGTCGCCGAATATCAGCGATTGGAGTTCTAACAGGCTTTCTCCTGTTCCCAACGGGAGGAAAGGCTAGCTAAGTGCTAGCAAATTTAAAAGCCGCTCTACCTACTAATATCCAAATGTTAGGCGGCATGCACAAAACCTAAAATTGTTGTTGACTTCTTTTCTACTGGAGGAAATCTAACTATGTCTCATTTCAGCACTCTACGGACCAAAATTACCGATGCAGAAATCCTCAAGGCTTCTCTGCGCGATCTCGGTATTTCCGTTAAAACTGATGCTGACGTTCGCGGATACAACGGTCAGCGCGTTCGTGCCGACATCGTTGCTACTCTCGAAGGCGAATATGATTTAGGCTGGTCTCGCAACAGCGATGGAAGCTTCGATTTGATTGCCGACCTCTGGGGTGTTGCTAAGAAGCACAATCAAACCGAACTCATCAACTCCATCAATCAGAAGTACGCTGTGAACAAGACCCTAGCAGAGGTCAAGCAGCGCGGTCTACAGAACGCCAACGTCAAGTTGCTCGTGCAAAACTAGAAAGATTTGAAGCGCGTTCCCAAGCCTATGGGTTGACCATTTTCGGTTAACCCTTTTTTCTTTTTAGTCATTGGTCATTTGTCCCCTCATCCCTTAATCCCTTTTCCCACAAAGGGCGAAAGGACTTCGAGCAAAAGTCTTAACTTGAAAGCCTCTCTCCCGCTCTGGGAAAGGGGTTGGTTTGTCCTTTGTTCGCTCCTCAATTCAATAATAAAGAAAATTTTTCTTTTAGGGAGATAATCGTTGAATCTCCCAAGACCCATCCTCTTGACGAGAATAGAAGAAACGGTCGTGCAGTCGATTGGGTCGTCCTTGCCAAAATTCAAAACCATGGGGGATAACTCGATAACCGCCCCAAAATGAAGGAAGCGGGATTTCGCGGTTTTGAAACTTGCGGGCGATCTCTTCAAATTTCATTTCGAGCATTTGGCGAGAGGAGATAACGCTACTTTGCTGAGAACACCAAGCGCCAATTTGATTGCCCCTGGGACGGGTAGCGAAATATTTTAGCGTCTCAGCCGTAGAGATTTTGACAGCCGTACCGATAATTTGAACCTGGCGTTCTAAAGGAAGCCAGAGAAATAGAAGGGAAACTTGAGGATTTTCTTGGATTTGGCGAGCTTTTTTGCTTTCGTAATTGGTGAAGAAGACGAATCCCTCGCGATCGAAGTATTTTAAGAGAACTGTCCGCGTGGAGGGTGCGGCAGTTGCTGAAGCTGTTGCCAAAATCATGGCGTTGGGTTCGAGTAGTTCGGCTTGACAGGCTTGTTGAAACCACAGTTCAAACTGCTCGAAAGGGTCGGGTTTGAGATCTTTGCGTCTAAGACCTTGACTGAGATATTCTTTGCGTAAATCTGCGATGTTCATCAATTGTGAGAGTTGACGTTTGGTTATTGACGATCGCTCTACTCTTTATCTTGCCTCAAACGAGACTTTCCCAATTTCGCGGCATTAAAAACATCGGGAAAAGATAGAAATTTTTAGCCAATCTGGGAATACTAACTTTACCATTCGGTTGCCAATTAGCGATCGCGTAATTTCTCACTCACAAATGACCGATGACCAATCTATTCAGTCAAATTAAACTGCGAACGATTTTAGTTGTTCCCTTCGTGCTGCAAATTGTTGGTACGGTAGGACTGGTAGGATATCTTTCCTTTAAAAATGGGCAAGAAGCGATCGCCGATCTCGCCAACCAATTGATGAAGCAGGCGAGCGATCGCGTCGATCGACATCTAGATAATTATCTGGCAACCCCTCAACACATCAATCAAATTAACCTAGACGCGATCGAGTTAGGCTTGCTCGATTTGCAAAATTTTAAACAAATCGGACACTACTTCTGGCGGCAGATGCGAGTGTTTGATGTTGGTTATATCAACTTTGCTAATGAGAAAGGCGAATTTATCGGTGTCGAACGCACTGATGATGATAGATTGCTGATTAATGAAACTTTAAGTCAAGATCTTAACAAGCTATACGTTTACGCGACCGATGGCAAAGGATATAGAAGCGAGTTGGTTTCAATTGTAGACAACCAGCTTCCTATCCAAGAAGAAGATTGGTATGCAGATGCAGCGAAAGCGGGCAAACCCGTGTGGAGTCAAGTTTATCAGTGGAGCGACCAACCCGATATTTTGTCGATTTCTTCAAGCTATCCAGTTTACAATCGCGCCAAGCAACTGATGGGTGTTATTGGTGTCGATCTCATCCTTTCACAAATCAGTGATTTTTTAAGCGACATAAAAATTAGCCCGTCAGGAAAAATCTTTATCGTCGAACGCGATGGGTTATTAATCGCCAGTTCGAGTCTCGATCGACCATTTACTTTGATCGAGGATAAGGCAGAACGGCTGAACGTTTTAAACAGTAACGATTCCCAGATCCAATCTACAGCCAAGTATTTACAGCAAAAATATGGCAATTTTAGGCGGATTGGAGAAAATCAAGAACTAAATTTTCAGCTAAATGGCGATCGCCAATTCGTTCGAGTCACCCCTTGGCAGGATAAATACGGATTGGACTGGTTAGTCGTAGTCGTCGTTCCTGAAAGCGATTTCATGGCTCAGATCGATGCCAACACTCGCACCACTATTTTGCTATGTATGGGAGCCTTGGCAGTAGCGACTCTCGTCGGGATGTATACCGCACGTTGGATAGCCCAACCCATTTCGCGCCTCAGTGAAGCTAGCGCCGCGATCGCGGCTGGAGATTTAGCACAAATCATTAAAGTCAAACAGGTTAAGGAACTGAAAACGCTGGCGCAATCTTTTAATAAAATGGCGGAGCAACTGCGAGCCTCATTTACTGCCCTAGAAAAAACTAACGAAGAACTAGAGCAACGGGTGGCAGAACGCACGGCACAATTACAAGAAGCCAAAGAAGCCGCCGATTCTGCTAACCAGGCAAAAAGCGAATTTTTGGCAAACATGAGCCACGAACTGCGCACTCCCCTCAACGGAATTCTCGGCTACGCGCAAATCCTACAACGGGACAGAAATCTCGATTTCAAACAGAAGATAGGACTCAATGTCATTCATCAATGCGGTACTTACCTGCTGACCTTGATTAACGATATTTTGGATATCTCGAAAATCGAAGCTCGCAAGCTCGAACTCTGCCCCAGTAGTTTCCATTTTGAGAGCTTTTTGCAAAACATCCAAGAAATCTGTCGCGTTCGTGCCGAACAGAAAGAAATTTCCTTTGAATATGAAGCCCTCAATCGCTTACCAATCGCGATCCATGCCGATGAAAAACGCCTGCGTCAAGTCTTACTTAACCTCATCGGCAACGCCATCAAATTCACCGATCGCGGCAGGGTAACTTTAAAAGTCGGCGTTTATCGGGAATCTCCTCCTATCGGCGATGAGGAACAACCGCCAACAATTAACAGCGATCGCTCCCTTCATCGCGTTCGCTTCCAAGTTGAAGACAGCGGCATCGGCATGAAGTCAGAACAACTAGAAAAAATTTTTCTGCCTTTTGAACAAGTGAGCGAGAGCGATCGCAAGGCAGAAGGAACGGGTTTGGGACTGACGATTAGCCGTCAAATCGTCGAGATGATGGGCGGCAAGATTGAGGTAGAGAGTATCTATGGCGTTGGCAGTAAGTTCTGGTTTGACCTGGACTTACCCGAAACCAGCGACTGGAGCGAACCTACTTCATCGCGAACGAGACAGGCTGTTATTGGATATCGGGGCGATCGCAAGACAATTTTAGTGGTAGACGATCGCTGGGAAAACCGCTCTGTCGTAGCTAACATGCTAGAACCCCTCGGCTTTAAGGTTCTTGAGGCAAGCAACGGCCGAGAGGGACTAGAGAAAGCCCAACAATTTCAGCCAGATTTAATCATTACAGATCTAGTGATGCCAATTATGAATGGCTTCGCTATGACAAAGCACCTGCGTCAGTCCGAGAGCTTGCAGAAAATTCCCATCATTGCGTCTTCTGCCAGCGTCTTTAACTTCAACCGCCAGCAGAGTCGAGAAGCGGGCTGCGATGATTTTCTGCCCAAACCCGTGCAAACCGACGAGTTACTCGATTTAGTGCGGGATTATTTGGGATTGGTTTGGCTTTACGAAGAGAATGGAATTTTCGCAGCAGAGGATTCCTCCGTCCCCGAAATACTTATTCCTCCTGCCCCAGAATTGGGAAGTCTCTACCAAGCTGCCAAAGCAGGTTACGTCCTCGAAATTCAGAAAGAAGTCGATCGCCTCAAGCAACTCGCTCCTCAATATGCCACCTTTGCCGAAAAAGTTGCCGAACTAGTTGGCGAGTATGAAACGGAAGCCATTATCGAGTTAATTCAACCCTATCTTTCAACACAACCATGAAACCCGTTCGACAAGATTCTATTCTCATTGTTGACGATATCCCAACCAACATTAAAGTGTTGGTCGAGCTATTGAGTCAATCTGGCTTCAGAGTGGCGGTTGCCAAAAATGGAGAAAGTGCGCTGGCAAAAATCGATGAAATTGCCCCCGACTTGATTTTGTTAGACGTGATGATGCCAAGGATTGACGGGTTGGAAATCTGCCGTCGCCTGAAAGCCAATCCCAAAACTCAGGATATTCCGGTCATCTTCATGTCAGCTTTATCAGATGTGGTAGATAAAGTCAAGGGGTTGGAAGTTGGCGGGGTAGACTATATTACCAAACCCATCGTCCACGAAGAGGCCCTCGCCCGGATTCGCGTTCACCTCCAATTGCGCAAAACCCAACTCAGACTCGCGCAGGAAGAAAAAATGGCTGCTTTGGGTCACTTAGTCGCCGGGATTGCCCATGAAATCAATACGCCGCTAGGAGCCATTGGTGCCTCGATTGGCAACATTTCCACTGCCCTAGAGCGATTGATGCAAAAACTTCCCCAACTCCTGGCAAAACTGACCGCAGAACAAGCGATCGCCTTTTTTTCTCTCGTCGCCCTTGCCCAAAGCGCCAAACCTTTGCTGTCTTTTCGCGAAGAACGACAACTCAAACGAGCGATCGCAGCAAATCTGGCTGCTAAGGAGATTGACAATGCCGAGACTCTAGCCGCTTTTCTCTCTCAAATGGGCATCGCTTCCGATTTGGACTTTATGATGCCGCTTCTACAAGCGCCCGATCCGGTTTCTATCGTCGAAACCGCCTATAACTTCGCTATAGTGCAAAACAACAGCCGGAATATTAAACTAGCAGTCGATCGCGCTTCCAGAATTGTTTTTGCCCTCAAAAACTATGCTCGTCAAAGCTCGACGGGCGAGATGGTCATAGCTTCAGTCATCGATAGCATCGAGACGGTGCTGACAATTTATCAAAACCAGATCGAACGGGGCGTTGCACTCACAAAAGAGTATGGTTCGGTTCCGTCGATTCTTTGCTATCCCGACGAATTGACCCAAGTTTGGTCGAATTTAATCGGCAATGCTCTACAAGCCATGAACTATCAAGGTCATTTGGGGATTGCCGTCTTCGAGCAAGCCTGTCAGATCGTTGTCGAGATAATCGATTCGGGTTGTGGCATTCCTCCGGAAATTCAAGACCAAATCTTTGAGCCGTTCTTTACCACCAAACCAATGGGTGAAGGAAGCGGATTGGGATTAAATATCGTTCGCAAGATTATCGATAAACATCAGGGAACGATAAAAGTTACCAGCCAACCTGGGAATACTAAATTTAGCATATGGCTGCCTATTGTGCGATCGCATTAAATTTTCTCGCTTACCAGTCACCAACGACCAATAACAAGGGACAAATGACTAACCTAGCAATTTTATGTGTCGATGACGAAAGAATTATTTTGCTGAGCTTGCGAGACCAGATTAGCAAGCACTTCGGCGATCGCTATCGATACGAGTTTGCCGAGAGCGTAGAAGAAGCTTGGGAAGTTATTGAAGAATTATCTCAAGAGGGGATCAAAATTCTGATTATCGTCTCCGATTGGCTCATGCCTGGAATTAGAGGCGATGAGTTTTTAATCGAGGTTCACAAGCGCTTTCCCGCTATCGTTACGGTTTTGTTGAGCGGACAGGCGGACGAAGCCGCGATCGAGCGCGCCAAGGTACATGCCAACCTGCATGCTTACATCCCCAAACCGTGGGACGAGGAAACGTTAATTAGTATCATTAAATCCGGCTTGGAGAAATTTAATGAGTAAAGGGGCGATCGTCTGCGTCGATGATGAAAGATTCGTGCTGATCGCTCTGCGCGATCAGCTTACCAGTTTCCTGGGCAACGAACATGAAATTCTTTTAGCTCAAAGTGCCAGCGAAGCCCTAGAAGTCTTTGCCGAACTAGAAAAAGAGCAGATCCCAATCCCGCTGATTATTTGCGATCGGATCATGCCACAGATGAGCGGGGAGAAACTGCTGATCGAGATTCACGCTCGCTATCCCAAAACCCGAAAAATCCTCCTAACCGGACAAGCCAGTTTTGAAGAAGTCATCGATGCCGTTAACCATGCCGATCTCTACCGCTACATCTCCAAACCCTGGGACGAAACCGACCTCAGCTTGACCGTCAGGGAAGCCATCCGCAGTTATTTTCAAGATCGGCAAGTGATCGAGCAAAACGAAGCCTTGCGAAAAGCCAATGAAGCCTTGCAGCGAGAAATTGCCGATCGCAAACAGGCACAGCAATTATTACAAGAGAGCGAAGAACGACTGGAAAGTATCCTCAACTCCCTTGAAGAAGTTGTTTGGTCTATCGAACCCAATCCTCCTAAGCTGCTTTATCTCAATCCGGCTGCCGAAAAGGTTTATGGGCGTTCGGTTTCTGAGTTCTTCGAGAATATCGATCTTTGGCTGAAGGTCGTGCATCCCGACGATCGCGAAAGAATAGCACAAATCCCCCAAATGTTGCTGGAATTGGGCAGCATGAGCATCGAATACAGAATCTTGCGACCGGATGGAGAAGTGCGGTGGCTCAGCAGCCGTCACCGCATTCTTTACGATGCTAACGGCGTGCCCGTTCGCACGGACGGTATCATTCGCGACATTACCCAGGAAAAACTCGCTCAAGAACGGTTACTCTACGAAGCGCTTCACGATGCCCTCACGGGGTTGTCCAATCGCACCTTGTTTATGGAGCGAGTCGAAAATGCACTGCAACGCGCTAAACGACACTCAGATTATCTCTTTGCCGTTCTCTTTATCGATCTCGATCGCTTCAAAATCATCAATGACAGCCTCGGCCATCAAGTAGGCGACCAACTAATTATCTCGACGGCACAGCGGTTAGAAGCTCTAGTACGCGCTACAGATACGATCGCTCGCTTGGGCGGCGACGAGTTTGTCATTCTCCTCGATGCGATCGAGGATATCAATGATGCCATCCGCATTGCCGAGCGCATCTCCGCCAAGCTGAGAGAGCCTCTCAAGCTCGATGGGCGAGAAGTCTTCACCAGTGCCAGCATCGGGATTGCTTTGAGTTCGTCCAACTACCATCAAGCTTCCGATCTGCTGCGAGATGCCGATATTGCTATGTATCGAGCCAAAGCCAAAGGCAAGTCGTGCTATGAAGTATTTGATAAGGAGATGTATGCTCAAGCACTCGCCCAACTCCAGCTCGAAAACGATATGCGTCAAGCCTTGGAGCGAAACGAGTTTCAAGTCTATTATCAACCGATCGTCTCGACACAAACGGGTAAAATTTCTGGTTTTGAAGCCTTGATTCGCTGGCAGCATCCGACGTGCGGTTTTGTCTCTCCAGCCGAATTTATTCCCTTAGCCGAAGAAACTGGGTTAATCGTACCGATTGGCGAGTGGATTCTTGGCTCGGTATGTCAGCAAATCAAGCGCTGGCAAGAGCAATTCTCCTTCAAATTTCCCCTGAAAGTTAGCGTCAATCTCTCGGCAAAGCAATTCAGAGATACAGATTTCTTGCGAAAAATCGACAAAATTCTCATGCAAACGGGTTTAGAAGGGGGGAATTTGCAGCTAGAGTTAACCGAAAGCATGCTCATCGATGATGTTGAAAACCTGATCGGTATTCTTTCGCAACTGAGAGTGAGAGGCATTCAGTTGAGTATCGACGACTTCGGGACTGGTTATTCCTCTTTAAGTTATTTACATCGCTTTCCAGTTAACTATCTCAAGATCGATCGCTCGTTTGTCAAAGGACTTGGCGACAACACCGAGAGCCTGAAAATTACCGAATCAATCGTCGCTTTAGCACATAATCTCAAGCTAGCCGCGATCGCCGAAGGCGTGGAAACCAAAGAACAACTGATGCAACTACGCCAACTTGGTTGCGAGTACGTTCAGGGATATTTGTTTTCCCCTCCCGTTCCTGTCCCAGCAGCCACTAAATTACTCGCTAAATTATTCAACGGTGCCAAGGCAACAGACCGCAATGGTTCTGGAATCATGCCCCTCTCCAATGGGCGACTTTATAAAGATTAACTTTCATCAAATGACCAACGACGACTAAATAATTTGAATTTCATCGAGTTGCGCGATCGCTACATCTGCCGTCTCTAAATGGGCAGCTTCAGGATTGCCCCAGCAAATGCCGATCGCGCCTGCTGCCCCGGCTGCTTTTGCCATCTCGATGTCTCCCTGAGAATCCCCCACCATCAAGGTGGCGTTCGGTTCGACACCCAAAGCATGACAAGCTTTCACAAACAAAGCCGGATCGGGTTTGCTCAGTCCACAATCGGCACCCATCATCAACTGGATATAGCTTGATAATTGATGGCGAGTGACAAACGATTTTATGCCTGCCGTAGAGTCAGCCGACAGGATCCCCAGCTTTAACCCGGCTTCTGAGAGGAATTTTAAGACTTCTAGGCTGCCAGCGAATAGAGGAGAAGTCTCCGATCTGTCTGGGAGATACTTGTCTGCTTCGGTAAAAGCATTACGCGCGATCGCTAGCGATTCAAACCAACTGCGCCCCGTCTCTGCAATATAAGCTGCCGCTGCAATTTCGTTTTCTTGGCGACTGCCTACTGCCATTAATCCCGTCGGATCGAGGGTATTATTTTGTATGCCAAACGCCATCAGTAAGGGATCGCCAATTCTCGGAATCTGAGCATCTATCAGGCGTGCCCGTTTATATGCTAGCTCTCGTAAGAAAGATTGCGAATCTTCTAGCGTGCCATCTTTATCGAACAAAATCGCTTTAATATTAGAAAATTCACGATTTCCACAGCGAATAGTTACCACGACTTCTTCCTGACTCCATCTATAAGTCTATCGTCTCATCTCGGCGCGATCGCCTCAGATAATACCAAGTTGCACTCAAAGATAATAGCTGTTATTCTGAGCGATAGCGAAGATCCGAGATCCTTCGTTATCGCGACGATGACATTTTTGGACGCAACTTAGTAGAAGTTCCGAAAATTCCTCATTCTCTGGGATTCCAAAGCCATTGTTGCTCGGTTAAATTTTTCAGCTCGTCGAACAACATTGCCTCAGCTTCTTCTTCAGAAAGCCTTTGTATTTCTGTTATAGCTGAATTGCGATCTTCGCCTTTAATTTCTCTCTCTACTTTACTAGAGGTTGGGGAAAGGATTTTTTTGTCTAAATAATCGGCGATCGCGGCTATGGTTGGATAATCAAAAATTAAGGTAGAAGGCAAAGTACATTGCAAACTCGTTTGCAGTTTATTTCTGAGTTCTACAGATGAGAGGGAATCTATCCCCAATTCGGTAAGTCCTCGATCGATGTCTATAGACTCTGGTGGCTCGATTCCAAGGATTCCCGCGATATGAGAGCGGATACAATCGATTAAAAGACCATTACGATCGCTTGTCGTCGCTGCTTCTAATTGTTGCAGAAACTTGGATGGCTGCCGTATTTTTTCCTCAGAGGCAGGCATAACCTCTTTAAAGAATGAAAATGCCTCATCATTAGGAAGTTGCTTGAGAAACGCCGACCAATCTATCGGCAATACGCCAATCTGCGTAATATCGCGAGCGAGTAATTCTTCTAGGATTTGTAAGCCTTGTTCTGGCTGAATTGCAGTTATTCCTTGTTGCACGAGTCGATCGCGATCGCGATCTGCTAACCGGGCAGCCATTCCTACACTCGACCAACTTCCCCAGTTAATACTCAATCCAGGAAGCCCCAGCGATCGGCGATAATGGGCTAGGACATCTAAAAATGCATTAGCGGCACAATAGTTGCCTTGCCCCGCACAACCAACAACAGAAGCAGCGGAAGAAAACATGACAAAGAAATCCAGCGGATAATTTTGGGTGGCTAAATGCAGATTCCAAGCACCTTGTACTTTAGGCGCCATAACTTGTTGAAAACGCTCCCAACTTTGCTGTATCAACACGCCATCATCGAGGATTCCAGCCGCATGAATAATGCCCCTTAACTGGATTTTGGATTTTCGATTTTGGCGAAGCCGCCGCACGCTCCCGGAACCGCTTCCGGGAGAACGGCGGATTTTGGATTGAATTTTCTGATAGAAAGCAATGATTTGCGCCACATCCTCTGGATTGGAGGCATCGGCTTGCACTACATCAACCCTAGCGCCTGCTTTCTCCAGTTGGCTAATTGTTTCTCGTGCTGCTTGGGAAGCACCGCTACGTCCCACTAAAACCAAGTTTCTCGCGCCTCGATCGACCATCCAGCGAGCAACTTGTAATCCTATTCCACTCAACCCGCCAGTAATTAAATAGGCACTATCATTTCTAATTTGTGAATTTTGAGAAACGACAATTTTCCCAATATGCTTTGCCTGCTGCATGTAGCGGAAAGCATCGACAACGCGATCGTGCGAAAATACTTTATATAATAAAGGTTTGAGACTGCCTGCTTGAAATTGCTGCATCAATTGACACAGGATCGATTGAATCAGGTCTGGTTGTTGTTGCGTTATCCGAACTAGATCGACAAGGAAATAAGAGATATCGGGTTTTAATCGAGCGACTTGCTTGGCATCCCATACGTCATTTTTGCCGATTTCTATAAAGCGACCTCTGGCACTTAAAACCGATAGGCTTTTAGGAATAAATTCTCCTGCCAGAGAATTCAGAATAATGTCTACTCCCTCGCCTTGAGTAATAGATATTACTTCTTCGGCAAAATCAAGCGTCCGAGAGTTCATGATGTGTTTTACTCCCAGAGACTCGAGAAAGTCCCACTTGCTGGGAGAAGCAGTGGCAAATACCTCAGCACCCGCCTGCTGGGCGAGTTGGATGGCGGCTAAACCGACTCCTCCCGCCGCCGCATGAATCAAAATGCGATCGCCTGCCGAAATTTTGGCGAGGTGATATAAGCTGTAGTAAGCCGTTGAGAACGCGCCTGGAATCGTTACGGCTTCCTCGAAACCGAGATTTTCTGGCTTATGTACCGCAAGAGCAGCGTTAACCGTGACGTACTGACTAAAGCTACCAGACGCGATCGCGACTACTGCATCTCCTATCTGGAAATCTCGCACGCCTTGCCCGATAGCGACTACCTCGCCAGCACATTCGAGTCCCAAAAGTCCGGCATCTCCGGGATACAATCCCAGAGCATTCAACACATCTCTAAAATTAAGCCCCGTGGCGCGTACTTGAATTTCAATCTCGTCTGCACTGGGATGGCGGCGAGGTATTGGTTGCCAGTGCAAATTATCCAGCACTCCTCGATTCTCGATTTCTAATCGAACGGGGATTGAATTTTCAATAGGCGCGATCGCTTTGTTTTCGGACTGTTTGTTAAGACGGTTGCGAACTAACCTAGCTACATAACGGTTTCCATCTCGAAAGGCGATTTGGTCTTCTACATCTGGCGACCAAATTTCATCAAACAAAGTTTGTATTTCATTTTCCGTCGATTTCGGATCTAGATCGATCCGCACGCAATTCAATTCTGGGTGTTCGAGGGCAATAGCTTTTCCCATACCCCAAAGACAAGACTGAGCGATTCCAGACGGGGAAAACTCGCTATTTTTAACTGGCTGAGCGCCTTTAGTCACTAACCATAAGCGAGGAGAATTATTGGGTTGCGTCGAGGAGGAAGATGGGGGGAGTTCTTCTTGTCTCGTTGTTCCCTTATCCCTTCTTTTGACCAGGGCTTGGATTAAATGCAAGACACCAGCGCATCCTCGCCTTACATCTATTTCTAAGCCAGATTTTGTCAGAAACTGAATGTCTAGTGCATCTAGACTCCATAAATAAATTATGCCGTACAGAGAAGGCCGATCTCGCGCGATCGCGTTCAAAAGTTGCTGAAAATCCTCTAGATTGTTAGGATTTATCTGGAACTTGCCCGGCGATTGTTTGTACTCTTTTCCTGGAAAAACAAGAGTACATGCATGTTGTTTATCTTCCAAAAGCTCGGCTAACTGCTTGGCTAATCCTTCTTTATCCGCAAAAATTAGCCAACTTCTGCTCTTCTCGTCTCTTATTCTCCTTTTATCTCTGTCTCGTTGCTGAGAACGCCATTCTATTTGATATAACCAATCTTGCCAAGACTTTTCTGAAATATCTAATAGTGCTTCGCGGCTGGCTCGTTTTGAGGACAGTCCATCGATTTGAGCCACTAGATTTCCAGTGTCATCAAACAAGCGTAGATCGGCTATTATAGTCTCTGGATTGGCGCTATTTAATGGACGCAAGCGAACGTGACTCCACACAGTTGCTCTGGGATGGCGATAGAGAAATAGACGTTCTAATCCTACTGGTAAATAGGTTTCAGATTTTAGCGCTTCTGGGAGAGTGGCAAAGATAACCTGGAAGCAGGCATCGAGTAGTACTGGATGGAACTGATAAATAGAAACTTCTGAGGCTAATGTTTCTGGTATGCGAATCCAGCCCAATGCTTCTCCTTCTTTTTTCCATAATCGCGCGATCGCTTGGAAACTTTCACCATAATCGATCGCTAGCTCTCGACAGGTATCATAGTGAGTATTTACTGAAAGTTCACTAGCAAATTGACCTCGCAATCGAGCTAAATCGATCTGTTCTGATTGTGTATCTGGCTCTTTGACAAGAATTTTTCCAGAACAATGCAGTTTCCAAGATTCCTCACCTTCAGATATTAAACTATAGATCTCGAAGGAAGTCCCTGTGTCTTGCTGACTTAGAATTAACTGAACGGTTTGGCATTCTTCCTCTGGCAGGATCAATGCTTGCTGTATCGTTACATTCTCAAGCACTAATTTGGTAGACTTTAATGCTGCTATCCCAGCAGCCAATGCCATTTCTAAATAAGCAGTCCCAGATAAGATGACCTGTTGGAAAATGCGATGATCTTTAAGGAAGGCAGGCATATCTGGCGCTAGCTGCGACTCGAATATAATCTCTTTTAGCGGCGATCGCAATTTTTGCCCAAGCAGGGGATGATACTGATTTTGGATTTTAGACTCCCCCTTCCTAACAAGGGGGATAAGTCCTTGTCCGAATTGACTGTCCCCCCTTGAGAAGGGGGGTTGGGGGGTAGAGGGGATCGGATTTTGGATTATTTTTGGATTAACTTCAATCCAGTAGCGTTTTCGTTGGAAGGAATAGGTTGGTAGAGTAATGCGGTAACGGGAATAATCGCGATCGAAACCAAACCAATCGACGCTTACTCCCCGCACATACAATTGAGCCAAACTCTCAAGCAATTGTTGCCAGTCGGAAGTTCCCGGACGCAAACTCGGCAACCACAAATTGGAGTTTGGATTTTCTAAAATAGAGCGTGCCATCCCTAAAAGGATGGGTTTGGCTCCAATTTCTACAAAGGCTTGATATCCTAGCCGATGCAACGTTTCTAGACTTTGGGCATATCTAACCGGTTGCCGGATGTGGCGGCACCAATATTCTGGCGTAGCGATTTCTTCGCCGATAGCTTCTCCAGTCAGGTTGGAGATTAATTCTATCCTTGGAGGGGAATAAGTAATCTGGCGAGCAACTGTTTCAAATTCTGCTAAGATTGGCTCCATCAAAGGGGAGTGAAAGGCATGGGAGACGTTAAGGGGTTTCGTCTCAATCCCCCCTGCTTTTAATTGGGAAACTATCCTCTCGATTGCCTCGCGCTTGCCAGAAATGACGAGATTTTCGTAGCCGTTAATAGCTGCTAGATTGACTTGCTGTTGGTAGGGGGCAATGGCAGTACTAACTCTTGCCTCGCTGGCGAAAACAGCTACCATTGTCCCATCTGGTGGCAATTGCTGCATCAAGCGCCCTCTGGCGGCAATCAGTTTGAGTCCATCTTCTAGACTAAAGACTCCTGCCACGCAAGCAGCGACGTATTCCCCGACGCTATGACCGATAACGGCAGTTGGAGAGATGCCCCACGATTGCCAGAGTTGGTAGAGGGCATATTCAATAGCGAATAGGGCGGGTTGGGTGTGGGCTGTTTCGTCTAATTTTGGATTAATACGCCGGTCATCTGAATACAACACTTCAAGTAATGGTTTATCTAGATAGGGTTGCACAATTTCGGCGCATTTATCTAAGGCGGCGCGGAAGGTAGGTTGAGTTTGATATAGTTCTCGTCCCATTCCGACGTATTGCGAACCTTGACCTGTAAACAAAAATGCTAGCTTAGGACGCTGACTGCTTAATGCTTGTCCGCTTACCAGTCCAGAAATTTCCTTTCCAATCAAATATGCCTGTAGTTGTTGACGCAACTGCTCGACAGATTCGGTTACTATGCAAAGACGATGCTCAAAATGCGATCGCCCTGTATTAGCAGTAAAACAAAGATCGGATAGGCATACTTCTGGATTCGACTCCAAAAAAGCTTTATAACGCTGTACTAGCTCCTGTAGCGCCTTCTCACTTCTCGCAGACAGCGTAAGAACATGACTAGGACGCTCAACCTTCTTTTCTCTGCGTTCTCCCCCCTCCTTAATAAGGGAGGCAGGGGGGATGGTCTGGACGTGAAATTCTTCTAAAATGACATGAGCGTTCGTTCCACCAATCCCCAATGAATTAACCCCGGCGCGGCGTGGAACACCTGCTGTTTTCCATTCTTTTAGCGTTGTATTGACGTAAAAAGGACTATTGATGAAATCAATTTGCGGATTGGGTTGCTCAAAATGCAGGCTAGCTGGCAGTTTTTTATGATAAAGCGACAAAACGGTTTTAATAAAACCCGTCACGCCAGAGGCAATATTAAGATGCCCGACATTGGTTTTAACCGAACCGATGGCACAGAAACCTTTTTTCTGGGTATTGGTGCGAAATGCTTGGGTTAGCGCAGCAAATTCGAGCGGATCGCCCAGAATCGTTCCCGTACCATGAGCTTCTATGTAGCTAATCGTTTCTGCATCGATGCCAGAGATTGCGATCGCTTCTGCAATCGCTTTTGCCTGTCCGTCGCTATTGGGAGCGAGATAGCCTACTTTCGTGCCACCATCGTTGTTAATAGCTGACCCTTTAATGACAGCATAAATGCGATCGCGATCGCGGATCGCATCTTCGAGGCGCTTGAGAACCACGATTCCCGCACCGCTACCAAAAAGCGTCCCTTGAGCGCCAGCAGCAAACGCCCGACAATGCCCGTCTGGAGAAAGAATCGTCCCATCGCGATACAAATAGCCGACCTTTTGGGGAACGTGAACGGAAACGCCGCCTGCTAAAGCCATATCGCACTCGCCAGCGAGTAAGCTTTGGCACGCCATATGAATCGCCACTAGAGAAGTCGAACAGGCGGTTTGGACGTTGACGCTGGCTCCGGTAAGATTGAGTTTGTAAGAAACCCGCGTGGTCAAATAATCTTTGTCATTAGCTACCGTCATTTGAAAGCCAGCCATCGAACCCAAATTGATGACCTGCAGATTGTCATGTTCGTCAATCTGGTGGCGGTTTGGGTAAACGTTATTGAGTAAATAAGTGTTGGCAGAAGCACCAGCATAAAGCGCGATCGCACCCTGATAAGTTAGAGGATTGTAACCCGCATTCTCCAAACTTTCCCAAGCACATTCGAGCAGAAGGCGCTGTTGCGGATCTATCAGTTCGGCTTCTTTGGGACTGTAGCCAAAAAATTCTGCATCAAATAGCTCGATATCCTCCAGAATCGGACTGGCTTTGACGTAATTAGGATTATTCAGAAGTTGGGGATCGATTCCAGAGGCGAGAATTTCCTCATCGGTAAAAAAGGAAATTGATTCCACTCCATTACATAAATTTTGCCAGAATTCATCAACATTTTTGGCTCCAGGGAAGCGACAAGACATGCCAATGACGGCAATATCTGTATTTTGAGATTTGCGCCGATGTTGTGCCCTCTGCTGTCCTTGTTGGGCGGCGTTGATTTTGGTTTGTTTCTGACTTAAATATTGGGCTAGAGTTGCGATCGCAGGATATTGAAATAGTTCTACGGCTGATAGTTGCCTTCCCAAGCGTTCCTGCAATTTAGCCAACACTTGCATCAGCAACAAGGAATTGCCACCCAGTTCAAAGAAATTATCGTGCAGGCTGACTCGTTCAATCCCTAATACTTTTTGCCAGATCTCGGCAATTTGACGTTCTAGGTCGCTTTGCGGTAGTTCGCTTGTTTCTCGACTCTCCAGCAAAGCATTCATTTGTTGAACGATCGAGTCGAATTCGCCAGCTTCAAAACGTTGACTTAACTGCTTTCGTTGAATCTTTCCAATCGCAGTTTTAGGAATCATTTCTCGATCTACAGGTATCAGGTAATCTGGATATACGCCAATCTTACTTACCAGTGTCTTGCGAATTGTTTTGATGAGGGAATGTAGAGACGTTTCTAGAAAATTAGATGGATTGAAGAAAATGACTAATTTATCGGTTGTATCCCCAGTCTTGCGAACGGCACAGGCAGCAGTATAGGAGACTTCTACTCCGTCGATTGCTTCGACGACGGCTTCGATTTCATGGTTGTAGTAATTAACCCCATTGATAATGATGACTTCTTTCTGGCGACCCGTAATCGTCAAGCGTCCCTCTCGCAAAAAGCCGAGATCGCCCGTGTTAAGCCAGCCATCCTCTGTAAAGATCTCGCGATCGCGTTCCTGGCTTTTGTAATACCCTGAAGTAACCGTCAGCCCTTTGACCTGAAGTAATCCTACTGCACCTTCTTCAACGACCCGATTTTCAGAATCGACGATCCGCAGGGATACCCCTGGAATGGGAGATCCCACTTCTACAAACGGATCGTCATCTGTGGTTGACTCAAGCGAAAATCGATGGGAATGAACGATTCCAGAGGAGGTTTCCGACATCCCATAGCCGGGACTAACGGCGGTACTGGCTAACCCGTAAGGCGCTAGCAACTTCAGAAAACGTCGAGTCGTTTTGCCGACGACGGCTTCTGCCCCATTGCCCATCCAGCGCAGGCAAGAGAGATCCCAACATTGTTCGCTAATGGCTTCTACTCGCTCGTTAACCAAACCATAGGCAAAATTTGGTGCCCAAGTCGCCGTCACTCGATAGCGATCGCAAAAATCTAGCCATTTTAAGGGATTCTGTAATACTAACTCGTTCGGGACGTGGATTTGCTGGCAACCTAAATAAACTTCCGTAATATGAAACATGACCAGGCTAGCCACGTGTTCCAGAGGCATCCAATTCAGGGTAATATCTTTTTGGGAAAGACGATTGACCTTTGCCATCCCAAAAGCACTCGCCAGCAAATTGCGATCGCTGAGCATGACTCCTTTGGGCGCACCCGTACTGCCAGAAGTTAGTAACAGCAGGGCTAGCTCGTCGGAATCGCCTGTATGCCAATTGTTATCTGGCCTGTAGCTTTGTAGTTCTTCCACGGCAACAACCTGCAACTCTTCAGAAAAAGAACGAATGACAGGGATCAATTGTCGATGGCTGACTACAAGGGCGCAATCGCACAACTGCCAAGCCTGGTAGACTAGATTAGCTTTGCTATTATCGGGCGTATAGCTAGGAGCAACTGCAATCGGAACGGGGACAAAACCGCCCAACAGACATCCCCAAAAGGTGGCTAGAAAATCTTGCGGGCGAGAAAGTTGTAGAATTACTGGGTCTTTAGGCTTCAATCCCAACGCTCTCAAACCGCCAAGAAGGCAGGTAGCGCGTTCGAGTAACTCGCCGTAGGACTGAAAAACTTCGGTTTCGTCGATTTGGAGATAAGTGATTCCTGTCGTTTCTCTGGCGGCTCGTTGTAGAATCTCTGGTAAGGCGATCGCGCTATTAAATCCTTCTGGTAAGGAATCGCCATGAATAATCGCTAATGGCTTCGTTTCCAAGTTCTCTCCTCTGTTTTCTCCTCTTCCCACTCTAAAAGCAGAGTACTCCCTTTATAGGATCTAGTCGCGATCGCTCTAAGTGTCAAGATTATCTCGATCGGTTCGGACTCGGAAGTTAGCACAGAAGTTTTTGCGCGTCAAAACTCAAATAGGTGGCTAAAATTGCTCAAATTCCTGGTTTATTGCTTTCTGCGCTTCTAATTGAAGTAAATTTTCTCGTAATTGTCTCCAATCTACGCGATCGCTTCTTATATCTTCTAGCATCTGTCCCTGCTGCAAGTACAAAACCCGATAAGCAAACTTTTGAGCCAATTCTAGTTGATGATTGACCATCACAATGGCGGTTTGAGCGGTATCGGCTAATTCAATTAATGCTTCGATCAGATTATTGGCACTCCCCGCATCTAAAGCCGAAGTCGGTTCGTCGAGTAATAAGATTTTGGGCTGCATGACCAAAGCACGGGCAATAGCAACCAATTGTCGCTGTCCTACTGAAAGTTGCAATTCATTGCGTTCTAACCAATTTTCGGGAATATGCAATCTCGTTCGCCAAATTTCGATCCGCTGTTGGATTTCCGACTTGGGTAACTTCTGTAAAACTAAAGGATAAGCTAAAGCTTCCCAAACTTTCATTCCCAATAACTTTGACTCCTGGAGAACGAGAGCGACTTGCTGACGAAGTTGTATTGCTGGAATCTGGTTAATGGGTCGATTGTCTAGATAGATGGAACCATGGGTTGGTTCTTGCAATCGATTGAGCAGGCGCAAAAGCGAGGTTTTTCCCGCACCGGAGGCACCAATGATGGCTATGCGATCGCCTTTTGATACGGTAAAAGAAATATTGTGCAACAAGTAGCGAGAACCCATTGAAGCAGCGAGACTGACTTGTTTTAGTTCAAGAATTGTCATTAGTCATTGGTCATAGTAGTTAATGGTTAGTGGTTAGTAGTTGGTCTTCTTCCTCTTCTTCCTTGTCTCCCTTGTCCCCTGTTTGCTCCGTCCTCCGTCCTTAAAAAGTTCCCCCTCTCTCCTGTCTTTAGATTTACTCTGGTTTTCCAAAGGTAGAAAGATCGCGACCCGGTACGTTTTCCATTGCCGCTAAAACTGCTCTCGAAGCGGCAAGAATATCTCTTTCCTCTCCGCCTAAATAAAGCCGTCCAAAACTGCCAATCGCACTAACCTGTAAGATGTTAATTAAAGCGGCTTTTTCTGCTTCGTTCGCTGCTAGCGCTGCGTAAGCGGCGGGTTGAACTTCTAGTACGTATAAGGTTTGTCCTGCTAAAAGCATTTGTCCGCGTCGGTTGCGGTTAATGAGTTGTGCTTGATAGGCATCAATATTGCGAATGATTTGATTGGAGACCACCTGCGGTTTCATACAATCCTGCTGGCGAACCCCTAATGCCTGTAAGATAGACTTTCCTGCGGCTCGCGTTTCGCCTTGACTGCTAGAATGAATTTCCAGTAGTCCGTAAAGTCTTTCTACAAATAACACTCCAGGACGAACGACAGCCGATTTGAGAGCAATATCGGTAATGCGATTGATTTCAATTCCTGGCGACACTTCAATCCACAAGGAGGTATCTCCTGGCAATGGCAAAAATCCTACTGCTACAGTTCCAATGTAGGCGGCGTGTTGGGGTTGCAAGCTGTCTAGATAAACGTAACTGCGAAGTTCTACGCCCAATGTCTAACTCTCCATCTCTCCAAAAAAAATTTCGTCCAAAACTTGCGCCGGTACACGAATAATAATCGACCCATAATCGATGGCTTTTGTCAATGCGATCGCGAATCTAACCGAACGCTGACTCTGCCAGATGCGTGTTGGCGCGAACGCAATCCACCGCAGCTAGATTTTATGGTTTCTCTGAATTCCCTATAACTATCTTAGGAATGAGTAAGCGATCGCTTTGAGAGATTAATACCTCGCCAATCCCTAGAAATTGTCCGCCTCCATCATTAACTCGGACTGGATTGTGAATTGTCAGTTGCCAATCGTCAATTGAAATTTTTTGTCCCTGACACCAACGCTGAGCCTCGCTTGTTGATAAGATAATTTCTGGAAGATGTCGGAGCGCGATCGCGGGTGGAATAAGCGAAAAAGTTCCCTCTTGCAATTGCATTTCTATTTTTTCTAGAGTTAAACTGTCAGAAAGTTTCATGCCGCAACTTTCGGTACGAATTAAAGCGGCTAAAGTGCCGCCAACGTTGAGAGCTGTTCCCAAATCGCGAGCGATCGCGCGAATATAAGTCCCCGCACCGCAAGCGATCGCAACTTCCAATTCGGGAAATTCTCCTGGATACCAGCCCAAAACCTCTATTTTATCTACTTCAACCGTTCGCACGGGAACTTCCACGTTTTCTCCCTTTCTAGCTAATTCGTACAGTCGTTTTCCTTCGCGTTGAATGGCGCTAAAGGCTGGAGGAATCTGCTCGATTTTGCCGATAAATTGTGACAAAAGCGGTTGAATTTGGTCTAAAGTAATATGAGATGCAGGTTGAGTCTCAATGACTTCCCCTTCTAAATCGTCAGTATTCGTCCGCATTCCTAGCCGAATTCTGGCTTGATAAGCTTTCTTCTCCGGTAAAAATGACAATAGCCGAGTGGCTTTTCCGACGGCGATGGGTAAAACTCCAGTCGCAGCCGGATCGAGGGTTCCTCCGTGTCCTACTTTTTTTTGCTTGAAAAGTCGTCGTACTTTAGCAACGCAATCGTGTGAGGTCAATCGGGCAGGTTTATTTAAATTAATAAAACCTAACACAATAGAATTAAAAAATATGTGGTTTTTATCTCACGCAGGGTCGCGGAGTCGCAGAGTTTTTTCTTGAGGTCGATTAGCAGTGCTCGCATAAAGTCCGAATGCGCGGTCGCTTTTACTTGCTTGAAGGGCGAGGAAACTTAGCAGCAGAGGGAAAATACAGAACGGGTTCGTTTTTGAGCGCCTGAATCATAAAGTCGCGCCAAATGGGAGCAGCATAATGACCCCCGGTAATTCCCTTACCTAGAGTGCGGTTAGTATCATCTCCAATCCAAACCGCTGTAGACAACTGAGGGACGTAACCCACAAACCAAACATTTCGCTCCGAGTCAGTCGTTCCTGTTTTCCCAGCCGCCGGACGACCGATAGCGGCAGATCTGGCAGTACCGCTAGCAATTACCCCTTGCAGGACAGAAGTAAGGGAAGCAGTTGCCCAAGGATCTAAAACCAACTTAGGTTTAGGAGTATTATCTAGCATGACATTACCTTGACTGTCCGTCACGCGAACGATAACCGTCGGATCGGAATGCCAGCCGTTACTTGCAAAAGTAGCATAAGCTCCTGCCATTTCTAGGGGCGTTACGTCAACCGAACCCAACGGTAAGGAGGGAACCGCTAGTAGAGGACTTTTAAATCCCAGACGACGGCAGACTTCAACCACTTTATCTACACCTACTCTTTGACCGAGAATCACGGCTGGTATGTTGGTCGATTGAGTCAATGCCGTCCGAAGACTCATCGAACCGGAATACTTTCCTCCATAGTTTTTCGGTCTATAGAAAATGCTACCATCTCGGATACTAATTGGAGCATCGTTGACTACAGAATCGGGAGTATATCTGCCACTAGCGAAAGCCGTATAATAAATGAATGGCTTGAAAGCCGATCCGGGCTGACGGCGAGATTGGATAGCGCGATTTAACTGGCTTTTGCTGTAATCAACGCCGCCTACTAACGCTTTAACAAAATGAGTTCGAGGATCGACTGCAACTAAAGCAATTTGCAAGTTTTTAGCAGCTAGACCGCGACCTCGAAGAGTGCGATAGGCTCGCTGTACGGTTGCTTCTGCCTTTTTCTGCATATCGTAGTCAATCGTTGTCTGGACGCGCATGCCGCCTTTAAGAACAGTTTCGGGTCCAAAGCGTCGATTTAACTCTTGGATTACGGCATCGGTGACAAAAGGAAGTTTGCTTCCCTGCCATGCGGTTCGCTTGCCAATCGCCAGCTTTTGGTTGAGTGCTGCTTTTTCTTGTTCGGCAGTAATCCAGCCTAAATCTCGCATCCGAGCCAACACTAGCGCTTGGCGCTCTTTGGCCGCCTTGTAGTTTCTGAGAGGACTATAGACTTCCGGCGCTTGAATGAGTCCTGCCATCATCGCCGATTCTGCCAACGTCAACTGAGAAGCTGGTTTATTAAAATAGCTCTCAGCAGCCGTTTGAGCGCCATAATTATTGTGACCCCAATAGATGTTATTGAGGTACATCTCTAGGATGCGATCTTTGCTAAAAATTTGCTCGACGCGAATAGCTAAAACCGCTTCAGCCAGCTTGCGGCTATAGGTTCGTTCGTGCGAGAGGAAAATATTTTTTACTAACTGCATGGTAAGGGTAGATGCTCCCTCTTCGACGCCACCGCTCTTAAAGTTAACTAGTAAAGCGCGACCGATGCTGGTCGGGTTAATGCCATAGTGATGGTAAAAGTGGCTGTCTTCGATCGCCAGTACGGCGCGTTTGAGGTCGGGAGAAACCTGGTTTAATCTGACGAGGCGACGGTGGGCTTCTCCATGGAGACTGCTCAGAAGTTTTCCTTTTACATCATAGATGTAAGATGTTTCTGTTGGCGCATAGGTTCGCAGTAGCCTGACATCTGGAAGGTTGCGAAAACTAATGGCTAAACCGACCATTGCTCCAGCCACCACGACACTTGCTAACATGGTGGCGCCGAGAATGGTTGCCCCTGCTGCCCGTGCTACGTTTGATTTAACGAGAAAACTGAGAGGAAGCGATCGCTTCCGTTCTTCTTTTTGCCCAATAGTGCTAGACGACACGGTGTTTGTACTTCCTCACTCCAAAAAATACTGATTCTGTTATCAATGTATTAACTATAAAAAACAACACTCCTTAAATTGGTTGGTTAGAAATCGATATAGTAAATCACATAAATTTTTATAGGACTTACGATCCGAAATGATTTCTTATATTATTACCTCATTTTTGGTTGCTGTTGACAATTCTCTCTCGAAGACGGCAAGGCTACCATTTATAATAGTTTGACGGTAAGGATTCGAGCTAGCTCCTTCAAGCCCATTCAATTTAAATTTCTAGACGAACGATTCCCCATGGCTGTTTCAAATCTACCTCAAAACCTTGATTGGCTTTATCGAGGGATAAGCGAAATTTTTCCCGATCGCTCGGATTCTGACGATCCCAATGAAAATCTGGCGCTTTTATTAGCTAAAATCAATCGTCCTTTACGAGTCAAACTAGGAATCGATCCGACTGGAAGTGAGATTCATTTGGGGCACAGCATTCCCTTTCGCAAGCTGCGAGCGTTTCAGGATGCAGGGCATACGGCTGTCGTCATCATCGGCGATTTTACCGCTCAAATTGGCGATCCGACCGGAAAATCGGAAGTCCGCCGCCAGCTCACCTTAGAGCAAGTTAGGGAAAATGCCAAAGATTATTTAGATCAGTTGCGTCCCGTTTTAGATTTTGCTACGCCGGGGCGTTTGGAAATTCGCTATAACTCCGAGTGGTTGAGCAAGCTGGATCTTAAGCAAATTCAAGAATTGCTAGCTACTATGACAGTCGGCCAAATGTTGGCAAAGGAGGGATTTGCCGAACGTTTTGAGCAGGAAAATCCCATTTACTTGCACGAGTTTCTCTATCCTTTAATGCAAGGATACGATTCGGTGATGGTCGATGCAGATATTGAGTTAGGAGGCACCGATCAGAAGTTTAATATTGCAGTCGGACGAGACTTGCAGCGGCATTTTGGCAAAAAACCCCAATTTGGTATATTGTTGCCGATTTTGCTGGGGACGGATGGCGTGCAGAAAATGTCCAAGTCTCTCAATAATTATGTGGGACTGAGAGAAGATGCGCTCTCGATGTATTCAAAGTTAGAAAAAACACCCGACGATCTTGTGAAAGACTATTTTGAGCTGCTAACTAATCTGCCTTTAGATAGACTGCCAGAAAATCCGCGCGATCGCCAAAAATTATTGGCGTTAGAGATTGTGTCTCAGTTCCACGGATGGGAAGCTGCGATCGCGGCACAAAAAACCGCAGAAGAGATCGTGATGAAGAAAAGCACTGCATCAGCCCAATCCGTACCAGAATATTCTCTGGCCGGGGTTAAGTTTCCTGCAAAATTATTTTATCTGCTCGGTGCTAGCGGGTTGTGTTCTAGCAGTTCGGAAGGCAGAAAACAAATTCAGGGAGGCGCAGTAAGACTCGATGGCGATCGCGTTAGCGATGTCGATCTTACTTTCGATAGTCCCGAACAACTGAACGGAAAGGTTTTGCAAGTTGGCAAGAAGAAGTTTATTCGTTTAGTTAAATAAAAATTAGATTTGGCGCGGACGAGCGATCAAGAAAACATAACTCGCTAGAATTTCCCGCGCCAATCTTTTGAAATGAAACTTTTAGCTAATGGATAAAAGTTAATTGCTGCTCCCAAGCTAACTAATGTTAACGAACTTCTGTTCCCTGATTGGGATCGCCTTCTTTTTTGGGATTTCTCGAACCAGTTGACTCTGGTTCTGCGCCAGAACTGACACCTACAGCGATATCTCCCTGTTGAATCATAATGATTTCCTTTCTATTAATGTTCTTGCCAAACTGCGCTTTAAGGTTTGATTCAAATGTTGCACTCGACTTTTATTACTAGGAGTCAGAGTTTCGATTGAAAGCTGAAAAAATTAAATTTAATCAACCTAGACAAAATTACCTAACAGTTTTCTAAGCACAGCTAATTTTATTTGAGCTATCTAAAAAATAATCTATTTTTCTTACCTATTGAATCTCACTTAGGTTGTATATTCTCGATCTTAAGTTCTCTCAAAACTTTTAAAAAGTAACTATAGTTAACTTCTTTTCGGGATAACTTCTCATTTTTTCTCTAACAGGTTGTCCCAAAAGTAGAGAATGTCGAAGATCCTCCGCCAATATGTTGATCGTCGCGATCGCGAAGCGAAACATCTTCTAACAATTTCCTCTTCTCTGGCTACAGATGAAGAGAGGGAAGTGTGAAAACCAATCCTCCCACACTCTCGTTTTCCCCTCTCCAAGGGATTTGTAGCAGGCATTTTTGAAAACGTCGTAACCCGATCGATCGCGATGTCTAGTATCTCAACTGTATCCTCAGTCGAAACATTGATTCTGGGCGGTGCGCCAAAAGCTTCAATAAATGCAAATTAGATTTATGTTAAATTTTAGATTAGCTTAACCCTAGGCAATTTGATGTCTATTAAAAAAATTAATGGCAAAGATTTTAGTCATAGAAGGCGACGAGCGCATTCGAGCGATCCTGCTAGAAATATTGAAGGCAGAAGGATTTGAAGCGATCGCAACAGGAAAAGGACACTGCGGCATCAGTCTAGCCACAGAGAAGGTTCCCGACCTAATTCTGTGCGATCTATCAAGGTCTGAAGTCGATGGGTATAAAGTTTTAGCTTCAGTGCGACAAAACCCGAAAACAGCAGCAGTGCCCGTTATTTTTCTCACGTCTAAAACTGCTAAAGACGATTTTCACCAGGGAATGAAACCCGTCGCAGATGACTATCTCACCAAACCCTTTACCCGAAAAGAACTGCTGGCAGCTATCAAAACCCAACTGCAAAAACGCCGAACCAAACAACAAGATTACCGCAGCCAACTCAACCATCTCATCTATCATGACAGTCTAACTGGGCTGCCCAATCGATTGTCGCTGCGGGAGCAGTTTCATCAAGCCTTGAGCCAAACCTCTATCGAAACCGAGAACGAACAATTGCTCCCCATCCTTTGTTTGTGTCTGGATCGACTCACGAAAATCAAGGCAACTCTAGGATATCGCGTTGGCAATTTACTTTTAAAAACTACTGCCGATCGCTTAAGATGCTGTATTGGCGAACGAGACAAAATTGCCTATTTAAGCTACAATAGATTTGCCATCATACTAGCAACCGCCACAACCAAACAAAAGGTTGTAGAGACTGCCAAACAGATCCTTGCTTGCCTGAGCCAACTGACTAGCGTAGACGAGCGAGAACTTTTTGTAACCGTTAGTATTGGCATTACCTTTTATCCCAACAGTGGCACTGAGCTTGAAGATTTACTCGGGCAAGCTTACATAGCCATGCACTGTGCCAAAAAACAGGGGGGAAATCAGTATCAATTTTATGCGAGCAACAGCAAAGACGAAGCCTACGAACGTATAGCTCTGGAAGTCGCACTGCGACGAGCCTTAGAGCGAGAAGAGTTTCAACTTCACTACCAACCCAAGGTTAGTCTCCTGACAGGCAAGCTAGTTGGGGCAGAAGCCTTGATGCGCTGGCATCGTCCAAAAGTAGGTGCAATTCCTCCTAGCACCTTTATTCCTATTGCCGAAGAAACAGGTTTAATCGTACCCATCGGAGAATGGGTGTTAAGAACTGCTTGTCGTCAGGTACGAGTTTGGAACGAACGGCTTTTAGAGCCAATCGTCGTATCGGTAAATTTGTCTGGTCGTCAATTCATGCAGTCCGATTTTTCTGAAAACGTCGAGCAGATTTTGTGGGAAACCAGACTAGAGGGGAAATACCTAGAATTAGAGCTAACCGAAAGCATTCTAGTGCACAATCTCCAAGAAGCCAGCCAGAATTTACACGCGATCGAGATGCTGGGGGTAAAAATAGCCATTGATGATTTTGGAACGGGCTATTCTTCTCTGAGTTATCTGCGGCAATTTCCCTTCGGTACTTTAAAAATCGATCGCTCCTTTATCCGCAATTTGACTGAAGATGCGACCAACGCCGCAATAGTCAAAGCGATCGTGCAAATGGCTCGCTCTCTCAATCTCAAAGTTGTTGCCGAAGGAGTAGAAAGCGAGGCAGAATTAACTTTCTTATACCAATATGGTTGCGATGAAATTCAAGGTTATTTATACAGTCATCCCTTAAAGGCATCTGAATTTGAAACATTCCTCGCAAGCGGAAAACAGCTCTGCCTGGCTAAATTCAAGCAAAACGCAGCGATGAACTGATGAACTAGGTAAGCGCTATTCTAATCTGTCAAGATTGCGATCGCTGCCTAATTTATCTCTCGATCTAACTGCAACTCTTTCTCCGTCAAAGAATCTGTTTTCAAAGACACTTTAGAAAGTTTCTTGCGAACGATTGAGGGAAGAACGATGGGCCAAACAGCCGTAGCGACTACGATCGTTATCCAAGAGCCAATGTGGGTTTTTGGAGTAGTATTGTCTTTAATAAAAGCATGTAGTAAAATTACAAATACTAAAAAAGCACCAGCCATGTAGAGCTTCATATTGGTTTGGTTATTGCCTAATTTATCTGTTGATGACTCTATCAAACCATCAAAATCTCTTAAAAATCCAAGGGATAAGTACGGAATTCTGATAGGTCTTATTTGTTGAAGAATTTCTCTTTGCGTAGATACACTTAAATTTTAGCGTTTATCTTCTCAAAATAGCTTTTTTGTGCATTTGCAGGGCGTTTTGAACAAAGCTTAGCCGACTGGGCTAATAGACTGCATTGCTTCTCAGATCTGTTTTTCTAATACTGCTAGGTCTACTTCTAGGGTTGGTGGCGCGTCCGATCGCCCATCATAATGAAAATGCGTCATATTCCTAAAAGCCGATTGTTAACTCTACAATTGCTCGTGTTTGCAAATATTCCCAGCGATCGCGAAATTTTTTGCGATTTATCTTCACCACCCAATAAAGGCAGTAAAAATCGATCTGGAATCGCTTTATTATAGAAATCTTTTTATTTGAAGAGATTTCAGCAAGCGTTGCCGACTTTATAGATTTTAAATGAGTTTTTGGAAGCGATCGAATGCTAGGAAAGAAATTTTGATAGAATGCTATCTGGCATTAGTATTTGTCGTCCGTTACTCGTTAATTGGGAAAACCGCTCCATGATTCACGATATTTTCATGCCTGCCCTCAGCTCCACCATGACCGAAGGAAAGATCGTCTCTTGGCTCAAATCTCCAGGCGATAAAATTGAAAAAGGCGAAACGGTATTAGTGGTCGAGTCGGACAAAGCTGACATGGACGTTGAATCGTTCAATGAAGGCTATTTAGCTGCTATCCTAGTCGAAGCCGGACAAGAAGCGGCTGTCGGCGAACCTATTGCTCTAATTGCAGAAACCGAAGCAGAAATCGAGCAAGCCAAGCAGCAAGCAGCTTCTCGCTTAGGTGCTCCAGCCCCCACACCTGCTGCCGCACCAACAACACCCAAACCAGCTTTTGTAGAAAGTGAGGCGCCCGTCGCTGCCGTTCCAACTAACCGCAGCAATGGACGCACCGTTGTTTCTCCTAGAGCGAAAAAGCTGGCAAAAGAATTGGGAGTTGACCTAAAAACCCTACAGGGTAGCGGTCCCCATGGCAGAATCGTCGCTGAAGATGTGGAAAGAGCCGCTGGAAAGACCCCATCTCTGACAATTGCACCAACGCCAGCCGTTCAACCGACAACCCCCTCCGTTACACCCCAGCCTCAAGTAGCCATTCCCGTTGGCGAAACCGTACCATTGACCACTCTACAAAAGGCAGTGGCACAAAATATGGTTGCCAGCTTGCAGGCTCCCACGTTCCACATAGGCTACACCGTTACGACCGACGGGTTGGATAAACTGTATCAACAGATAAAATCTAAAGGCGTGACGATGACGGCATTGTTGGCAAAAGCGGTTGCCGTTACTTTGCAGAAACATCGCATTGTCAACGCTAGCTATACCGAACAGGGAATTCAGTATCACGCAGCCATTAATGTTGCCGTAGCAGTGGCAATGCCCGATGGCGGACTCATTACCCCCGTCTTGCAAAACGCCGACCAACTGGATATTTACACCCTCTCTCGAACCTGGAAAGATTTGGTAGACCGAGCCAGAGCCAAACAACTCCAGCCAGAAGAGTACAATAGCGGTACGATCACTATTTCTAATTTAGGGATGTTTGGAGTCGATCGCTTTGATGCGATTCTTCCTCCCGGACAAGGGGCAATTCTGGCAATTGGAGCTTCTCGTCCCCAGGTTGTCGCAACCTCGGATGGCATGTTTGGCGTTAAAAATCAGATGAGCCTCAATATCACCTGCGATCATCGCGTTATCTACGGCGCACAAGCAGCTGCTTTCATGCAAGACTTGGCGAAGTTAATTGAAGGCAATCCTCAATCCCTCACACTTTAATGTTCTAGCTATATTGGTGGGAAACCCCGCTCCCTAACAAGGCAAAGCCGACGCAGCCGCTGCGCTTTGGTCGCGGCGGCTGCGTCAGGTGATGGCTAAAAAGCCCTATTATTAAAGAATTGTGTATGCTTCCACTTGGTGAAAACCGCTGTAAGTAAAAAATAGTATTTAACTCCATTACAATTTGGAAACTCCTTTACCTTTCGATTGAAAGAAACGAATAAAATCTTGACGGTCAGTGAGATGGGGAAGCTTCATTTGACCCGAATTCCATTCACCCGCTTTGGTTTTTGTGAGGATATAGCGGTCAAATTCTTCCGCAGGTAGATGAATAATTTGTAGAGGTTTCTGGGTTGCTCCAGTACCTATCGTGCCACAATCACCGCTAGCATGTATTAAGAAAGCTTCGCCTTCTAATATTTTTAAAGCCCGATAACCAACGCGATAAATAAAACAATTTGTAATAGCAGATGACGAACTAAACCAATTTTTGATAAAATCTTGATTGTAAGGAAATAATTTGGGCGCTCCAGTCGTTCCTGAAGTTTGAATCCAGCAGATCGGTGGCTCTGGATGAAAGATATTAATTCCACCAGCAACAGTGCGATCGATATACGGTTTTAAATTGCTGTAGTGCTGAATCGGAGTTTGCTCTTGAAATTGTTCGATACTTTTGATAGAGGCATAACCCCTTTCTTTTCCAATGGCGGTATCTTTAAATTTATTCAACAAAGACAGAAGAAACTCTTCCTGAAGCTGAAAAATATTGTTGTAGTCTTTCAGCCAAGCTTCCATTTCAGTTTTAATTTTCTCCTACATGAAAGCCACCTTACGCGATCGCGCAATTCACTTTTTGCTCAAATATTTCACAAGAGTCTTGAATTTAAAATATCGAAAAGAAGTGCTTGCCCACATCGGATAAATGTCATATTTAAATCATTACATTTGTCACGCTCGCTCAGGGAACAAGATGCGAACAAAGATTGTATTAACCGATTTGTAAACCTTCAATTATAGTTATTCGCTTAGAGAATTACAAAAACTTTTCTCGCCATTTAGCGGGATAACTGATTTGACGTGATTCCAAAAGCTCTAGGCTTATTGCTTGTCCAATTATTTTTAGATTCTCAACACTTTGATAATTATCAAAATTTTCTTGGAATTAGCTTGCCTTAGTTCTTTGAAAAAATCTAAACAGTCTTCTTTTTTACATTGGGTTGCTGTTTTAACTACACTCTTTCCTCTTTTCTTTTTCCTCTCACTTGAGGCTTTAACTTTTCTATCCCTCCTTCATTCCATAAATCTATCCAGTTATAAATTGTTTTATGGCTAACGGATCGATGTCCCGCTACTTCGGTGATTTTCTATGAGGAATAAACTAATTTTATGGCTAACAGCCTCGTTTTTAAGATTATTTGTTTACAGTTTTTATAGAGCTTATCTATCTGTTCTAAGCTGGAATTACCTCGGAGTGACTTAGACATAGCGATCGCGGACTTTTATCAAGATTTTAAAGTACTTGAATATTGTAATCTATTTAGTTAGCGAATAACTATATCTATACGTCATATAGGAGCATTTTTGGGTAAATATCGAGATAACATCTAATGAGAAGGCAAAGATTGCTGCTCGACGTAGTCTTTCAATTGCTCGATCGTCATGCCATTACAAGAGGCAATATAGTAAGTACCGTGCCAAAATGCGTCCTTACAAAAGCTGTCTATACAGGCTTTGAATTCTTTGCGGATTAGCCGACTGGAAACTGTCTTGAGATTGTTTACCAACTTGCTTAATTGTACCTCTGGCGGAAAGTCGATGAGCAGATAAACATGACTCTCATCTCCATAAAAATCTTCCAGCTTGCATCGCCACTTTTGACAAGTTGCTGTCATAATTTCGCGAAGGCGTGCCAGCATTTCCGAATCGATAACCTTGCAGTGGTCTTTCGTTACTAGCACTAAATGAAACTTAAGAGAGTAAATGTTTCTATAGCCTTTATTTGGCTGCATAGCGCTAATTTTTTGCTAGGGATATAATATAAGTAAGTATGATACTCATCTACGGAATTAATATTCCCAGTCGTGTAGAGAATCATATAAGTGAGGAAAGAGCTTCATCACTAGGTCGTGTGATGAGCGCTCTTCTCTGTAATTTGGTAGTGTAAAACCAAGTAGCTAAAGGCTTTTAAGCGCCTGCTGACCATCCCAATCCCGGACGAGTTTCAAGAGCATTTTCTCAAGTCCAAAAAGCCGTGACGGTCGAGCGCAGCAATTTGCTAGGAAGAACGAAGGCTCTTACCAAACTCACTCAAACTCAGTTATGAATTTGAGATAGCTCTGGGTATTGGAACTTTATTGCCTTGCTTTCTTGAATTAGCAACCATTATACAGGAAATATATATGCGCGTAAGCTAGTAGGATTCTAGTAGCTTGCAGACATTGTAGGCGATCGCTCTACCTCACACCTTCGATCCTATCGCAGCTAGCAGGAGGTCTGCTATGAATAGCTCATGGTTTGAACTGACCTTAGAACAGGAATTTCAACTGAGACTGATGGAAGAATCAGTCCAGGAAATGAGCCGCGAACAGATGCAGGATCTCTTAATCCAGACAGCACGACTGTTGATGGTTAAAGACAACGTGCTCCGTCAGACGATTAAGAATTGTCCGCTCTGATTTGCAAAACCCTGTCTATGTTTGGTTTATCACTAGCTAAAACACTCGTAAATTTGCCTGGGTTTCCATTCGTCTCTGATGGAATACCCAGGGCAATTTGCTGTGTCCATTGGCAGATTCATTCCTGCTGCTGTGCCATGATGGAAGATAGCAATGGGAAATAAACCCTTACACGCGATCGCGAAAGAAGGCGGGGAATGGCGATGGCAAAACAACTGTTACTTGGGGAACTTGTCACCTGCGGGATAGAAAAAACCGTAGCTGCCGCGATGCTACAACAGATCGCTCCATATCTATCCTCTTTACCTGCCGCCGAGTGCTGGCAGCAAATTTCCCAGCAGATCCTCAAACCCGACCATCCCTTTGCACTGCACGAACTACTCTATAAAACCATTTTCTGTGATTGGGATGCGAATCAAGGACCTCCCCCAGCTTGGTTTCCCTCCGACGAGCAGATTCGGGCGACCAATATTGCAGCTTTGATGAACGATCTCAACATAGGTTCCTATCGGGAATTGCATGCTTGGTCGGCGCACAATCGCGCTGAATTCTGGAACGAAACGATCCAACGAGTAGGAATTCGCTTCCGGCAGAAATACAAAGAGATTGTCGATCTATCGCAGGGTGTAGAGTTTCCTCAATGGTTGGTAGGTGCCCGCCTCAACATCGCCGAGAGCTGTTTTCAGGCACCCGAAGACGACCCCGCCATTGTCTTCCAGCCAGAAGGAGGTTTGCTTTCCATCCTAACCTATGGAGAACTCAACGCCCTGAGCAACCGAGTCGCCAATGGATTGGTAGAGACTGGCTTTCGTCCCGGCGATGCGATCGCGATCGCATCGCCGATGACTGCCGAGTCCGTGGCGATTTATCTGGGAATTGTCAAAGCAGGTTGTGCGGTTGTTTCCATTGCCGACAGTTTTGCTGCCGCCGAAATAAAAACACGGCTGCGTTTGTCTGGGGCAAAAGGGATTTTTACCCAGGACTATATCCTGCGCGCTGGCAAACTGTTGCCCCTCTATTCCAAAATCGTCGATGCCCAAGCACCCATAGCGATTGTATTATCACTGGATTCGTCTTCATCGATGCAACTACGTCCTGGGGATTGCACTTGGGAAGAGTTTCTCAGTCCTAACGAGCAATTCGATCCCATTCCTGCCCGTCCATCTGACCACACCAATATCCTCTTCTCTTCCGGCACCACGGGAGAGCCGAAAGCCATTCCCTGGACGCAAACCACTCCGATCAAATGTGCGGTTGACGCACATCTACACCACGATATCCGTCCTAGAGAGGTAGTGGCGTGGCCAACCAATTTGGGATGGATGATGGGACCGTGGCTGATCTATGCTAGCTTAGTTAATCGCGCCACCATTGCCCTCTACTACGGCGTTCCCACTGAGCGAGGATTCGGTCAGTTCGTCCAGGATGCCCGCGTCAACGTGCTGGGATTAGTGCCCAGTCTGGTGAGCGCCTGGAAAGCAACTGCCTGCATGAAAGGGCTGGATTGGAGCGCCATTAAAGCATTCAGCTCGACGGGCGAGTGTTCCAATCCACGAGATATGCTCTACCTAATGTCTCTGGCAGGGTACAAACCCATCATCGAATACTGCGGCGGCACCGAAATCGGCGGGGCATACATTACGGGGACTTTGGTACAGCCTGCAGCTCCTGCAACCTTTTCCACGCCAGCGCTGGGTTTAGATGTTGCCATCCTCGACGAAGACGGCTATCCTTCCAACAAAGGCGAGGTGTTCATTATCCCCCCATCAATCGGACTCTCTAACGAATTGTTAAATAGAGATCACTACAAGGTCTATTTTGCCGATACTCCTACTCATCCCCTAATCCCCATTCCCCTGCGTCGCCACGGAGATCGGATGGAGCTATTGTCCAACGGATACTATCGCGCTCAAGGTCGGGTTGACGATACGATGAATTTGGGCGGCATTAAGGTTAGCTCGGCAGAGATCGAACAAACCCTCAATGTGGTGGAGGGAATTTGCGAAACTGCCGCGATCGCTATCTCTCCGCCCGAAGGCGGACCAAACCAGTTAGTTATCTATGCGGTGGTCGCAGACAATTTTTCTCAGGACAAAGAGACGCTTAAAGCTTCCCTACAGAAAGCAATCCGGCAGTCTCTCAATCCTCTTTTTAAAATTCATGACCTCGTACTGGTCGAGTCGTTACCCCGTACCGCCTCTAACAAGGTCATGCGTCGGGTGCTGCGCGATCGTTATCAAGCTAATTCCTGAAATCTTCTAATAATTAAAGTAGGTCGTGCCACAAAAATCAAAAATAAAATCATTTATTTCTCGATAAAAAAATCGGGGTATAAATACTTAATGCGACTCTTGTAAGTTCAAGATTATAATTAAAGAAAAAGTCTCAAGCAATAACAACCGAACAGTCAAAAAGATCGAAAAAATTGAAAAAAGCTCTTATTTAAGCTAGGGGATCGAAAACCTTAGAATATTTAACTGATTTTAATTAATAAGAGAATTTGATTCTCTTTTGTGGCAAGCAACCGTTCTGTTTGAATAGCAAAAACCAGAGGCGATGTGCATTTTTTTATTATGCCCGACGCAGCGATAGCTCTTCACTTTGTTCGAGGATAAACTCCGTGAAGCGTCTGTGAGATTCTTTAAGTTACCTCAAGTTACCTCAAAAAAGAGGAGGCAATTACAATGTCATTCTCATTAAAAACTCAAAATTTTAATTGCATTACAGATTACGCTCTTGAAACCATAAATTCAATCGCTCTAGATAGGCTGAATAGATTTTTTAACAATCTGCCTGTCGATCCTTATTTAAAAGGAAACTATCGTTTCAGACGATTATCTAACTTCATAGTTTCTTCTAATAGCCTAGTCAAGCTGCCTCATAATCGTCTATTTCAAAGTAAAGAATACAATCCCCTACTAGGCGATATAATCAGAGAATTCGAGGAATTAGACGAAGAAATAGTCAAACTTGAAGACTTTAAAACTATCGTCTTAGAGTTTTTTACTTTCTGTCAGCTTTGCTCTACAGCTAACGAAATTGGAGTGCATCAAATTAGAACGACCACTTCGGCTCGACAAATTGGCAATCCAGCTCCTGAAGGAATTCATCGGGATGGGGTAGATTTGGTGGGAATATTCTGCGTTAATCGGGAAGAAATTGAAGGAGGAGAAACTTATCTTTACAAAGATAAAAATAGCAGCCCAGTTTTCCAAAAAATTCTCAATCCTGGCGAACTATTAGTATTCGACGATCGTCAATTTTTCCACTACACTGCTCCTATCAAACCGACAACCGAGCAACAGGGAGTTAGGGATGTTTTTGTGTTGACTTGTCCCGGTTTGATCGCTAATAGAAACGAAAAGAACTAATAACTGGTGATTGACATGCACCTTGACCTGGAATGGATACGTGCTCAGTTTCCCGCACTAGATCGGAAAATCGGCGGTCAACCAGTCATTTTCTTTGATGGTCCCGGTGGGACTCAGGTGCCTAAATCGACGATCGACGCGATCGGCAACTATTTGCTTCAGTCAAATGCCAATGCTCATGGGGCTTTTGCCACGAGTGTGCAAACGGATGTACTGATTAGAGCGGCTCGTGTAGCGATCGCCGACTTCCTTGGTTGCGATCGCGATGAGGTAGCGTTCGGTGCCAACATGACGACGCTTACCTTCGCTCTCAGTCGCGCCATCGGTCGCCAGTTGCAACCCGGCGACGAGATCGTCGTTACCAGACTCGACCATGAAGCCAATGTTTCCCCGTGGCAAGCCTTAGAGGAACGCGGTGCCGTTATCCGTTTTGTCGATGTCAAGGTAGAAGACTGTACCTTAGATACGAGCGATCTGGAGCGGCAAATTAACGAGCGAACTCGGATCGTAGCCGTTGGGTATGCGTCTAACGCAGTCGGTACGATTAATGACGTGGCAACAGTTGTCCGATTGGCTCGTGCTGTAGGAGCATTGGTTTTTATCGATGCCGTTCACTATGCACCCCACGGCGCGATCGACGTGGGCGCGATCGACTGCGATTTCCTAGCTTGCTCGGCTTACAAATTTTTTGGACCCCACGTTGGCATCTTGTACGGCAAGCGCGAACATTTAGCCCGTTTGCGACCTTACAAAGTACGTCCTGCCCCAGAAGAGGTTCCTTCGCGCTGGGAAACCGGAACTCAAAATCATGAAGGACTCGCCGGATTGGTGGCAGCGATCGACTATTTGAGCGAACTCGGTCGCCGCGTCTCGCCAGCAGTTGAAAGCCGTCGTTCTGCTCTCGTAGCAGCCATGGAAGCCATCCGACAATACGAAAGGGAGCTGAGCAAACAGTTAGTAAGCGGGCTGTTGCAAATTCCAGGCCTAACGCTGTACGGGATAGCCGATCCCGATCGCTTTGCGTGGCGAACTCCAACCGTCGCCATCCGACTCGCCGGACATACGCCTTATGCAGTTGCGAAAGCATTGGGCGATCGCGGGATTTTTACCTGGAATGGCAACTTTTATGCCCGCCATCTCACCGAACGGTTAGGCGTTGAGGCAAGTGGTGGATTGGTGCGCATTGGGCTGGTACATTACAATCATCTCGAAGAGATTCATTATTTGTTAAAAGTCTTGAAGGAAATTTCTGCCCTTGCTACATCTTGACCTACTGAAAAACACCCTCCGGTAAAATCGTAGGCACAAAGATAAAAAAGGGCTATGAAAAAAGAGACTTCCAGAAAAATTGATGCTAGCAGCAAGCTTCAAAAACCCTGGCTCGGAGCGCTTATCCCCCACAATTCAAAACCAGATTTTACCCGACCCCTTTTAGAGATTTCCGCCCAGGAACAACAACGGATCTTGGCTCGACTTAGCTTTCTCTACGGCGAAACCGAAGCTAAGAGATGGATGCCCGAACTAGAAAGGATTCTCAAAGTTTACTATGCCTATAAACACCAGGAGGCGATCGCAGCCGAACGAGAGTTCGATCGCTCTAACCGTTTTACGGAACGGGATCTGATTTTAATTACCTATGGGGATCTCTTACGGAGTAACAGTCGTTCTCCATTAGTAACTCTAGAGAGATTTATCAGAGACATTCTCCGTTACGATAGACTCTTTAGCACCATTCATCTTTTACCCTTCTTTCCCTATTCTTCCGATCGCGGCTTTTCGATTACAGATTTTACTGCCGTTAATCTGAGTTTGGGGTCTTGGGAGGACATCGAGGAGATTGGCGAACAGTATCAATTGATGTTTGACGGGGTTTTCAACCATGTCTCATCCCAGGGTCAAGCCTTTCAAGAGATGCTTGGCGGCAATCGAGCCTATAAAGATTGGGCAATTGTCTATCATTCTCCTGACGAACTGACTCCCGAACAGCGTCGGCAGATCGTCCGCCCTCGCACCTCCGATGTCTTGACTCGCTATCAGTCTATCGATGGTCCTATTTGGGTTTGGACGACTTTCTCTGCCGATCAAATCGATCTCAATTACAAAAATCCCAAAGTTCTCATGGGGACGATCGAAACCTTACTACTGTACGTTCGTCATGGGGCAGATATTATTCGCTTAGATGCTGCGACTTATTTATGGAAAGAACCGGGAACGACTTGCGTTAACTTGCCCCAAACCCACGAACTCGTCAAGCTTTTTCGAGATGTCTTAAATGTCGTTGCACCTGGCGTTGCCCTGATTACGGAAACCAATGTGCCCCATCAAGACAATATCTCTTACTTTGGAGATGGTTCGGACGAAGCTCAGATGGTCTATAACTTTACCTTGCCGCCGCTCGTTCTTTATACCTTTTATAAGGAAGATACCACGGTTCTTTCCGAGTGGGCAAAGGATCTAGAGTATCCTTCAGCGACGACAACGTTTTTTAATATTCTCGACACCCACGACGGGATTGGCTTGATGGGGGTGAAAAATATTCTACCTCAGGCAGAGATTGACTTCATTATCCAGAAAGCTAGGGAGCATGGGGCATTTGTCTCTTATAGAACGGGAGCCGATGGTAAGAGAAAACCTTACGAAATCAACACGACTTGGTTTAGCGCCCTCAACCTAGATAATAGCCGCGAAGACATGGCTTTTCAGGTGAAACGGTTTGTCGCTTCTAGGAGCATTGCTTTGGTGCTGCGAGGAGTGCCAGGAATTTATTTTCACGGGCTAATTGGCACGCGCAATGATGTTGAAACGGTTCGGAAAACGAAATTTAAGCGAGACATCAACCGTCAAGTCCTTCAGGAAGAAGACCTCATCATCGCCCTTAAAGACCCACACTCAAAGCTTTCTTTGCTCGCAGGCGAGTTGGGCAAACTTCTAGAAGTTCGAGTAAAACAAAGTGCTTTTCATCCCAATGGGAAACAACAAATTTTCAGGCTTTCCCCAGATGTTTTTATCGTATGGCGAACGTCTCCCAATGGCGATGAGCATATTCTCACTTTAACCAATGTTACTCACAAAATTTGTCAAATCGAGATTCCGCTCTCCGAATTAGAGGTCAAAGAATGTCATTGGTACGATTTAGTCGGTAGAAGAGGGTGGATGGCGCAAGGGCAAAATCTAGAAGTGATTTTACAGCCCTACGATGTAGTTTGGCTGATTCCCTTTACCGAAATAGAGAGGAGTATCGAGTCGGAGGGGGGTTGAACAATGCGATCGCGAGTAATCCTCTCAAGCTATCGTACTCCGATCGAGATATAGCCTAAGAGGAATTTCTGGCACCTACCTTGTAACAGTACAATGGTGTTGGTTTTTATAAGCCAGCTAGCGATTGAGGAACCATTGTGCTGCTATCAAAAGGATTTGAAGTCGAAATGTATACTGGCACTCCCGAAGGCGATATCGTCGGGTTGTCAGATCGCATCGTTAGAGACCTAGAGGGGTTTGTGCGAGAGCCAGACAGTCGCAACGTAGAATATACGACTGCACCCCTGTGTTGCTACGATCGCCTTTTATGCGCCATTCTGCGACCCCGGCGGCAGCTTAGAAAATATTTACAAAAAATCGGTAACTACACGCTAATTCCCGGCAGCACGTTATCTTTGGGAGGGAGCGATCGCTTTTACCGTTCCGATCCCCACAATCCCTATCACGACTACATCGAGCAAACCTATGGAACCACGGTCGTCACCGCCAGCATTCACATGAATGTAGGAATCGACGACCCAGAAGATTTACTGCAAGCTTGTCGCCTCATTCGCGTCGAAGCCCCTCTCTATCTTGCTCTGAGCGCCTCTTCTCCTTTTTTTGACGGCAAAGCGACTGGTTATCACTCGACTCGCTGGCACATCTTTCCTAAAACCCCTGCCCAGATCCCGTTCTTTGAGAGTCACGATCACTTTATCCGCTGGACGGAAGAACAACTAGCTAAGGGAACAATGCAAAACGTTCGCCATCTGTGGTCGTCAGTGCGCCCCAATGGCGATCGCCGTCCCTACTGCCTCAATCGCTTAGAATTAAGAATCTGCGATTTAATTACCAATCCCATTTCTCTGTTGGCAGTGATGGCATTGTTAGAAGCTCGTCTCACCCAACTGTTGCGAGATCCCAGTCTCGATCCCTTACAACTCAGCCAATTGCCTGCGGCGACTCGTGCACAAGATTTAATCGCTATTACCGATGCAAACGAAGAAGCTGCCGCCCATTGGAGTCTGGACGCGCAACTCCGACATTGGCAAGATGGTCGTAAAATCCTCGCTAGGGATTGGATCGAGGAAATTTATCAAGAAGTCTTGCCAATTGCCAAACAACGGGGTATTGCTTGTTTTCTCTCGCCCGTGAAGAAAATTCTGCAGGAGGGCAATCAAGCTCAACAATGGATGCAGCAATACGAAGCGGGATGGGATATCCGTTCGATTATAACTCGTACCATTCAAACAACAGAGCTACAAGAGCAAGAACTCGAACACAAGTTATGTCAGCCGTTGTTGGTCGCTTGAGGATACTTTTGCAGCCAACTGTCTATATCTTGAAGGACTTGAGCAGGAATTTCCCAAGGAAATAGATGGGCTGTATTCGGATAGCATTGCCAGTGACAATGCTTGAGATGTTGGGCGGTTTCCTGACTCGATTCAGCCGTGATATGTTTATCTGCGGCACCTGCGAGCACGAGACAAGGAATTTCAATCCGGTTTAGATCTCCCAAGCGATTGTATCCCGATCTGAGCGCTTTAGAAAGCGCTTTTTGGGCGGCATTAGAAGTTTGCAGATAGGCGGAAACTCCGTCGGAGGCGAGGTATTGATAGGCAAGAGGGGTTTGTTGGTGCAGGAGGTAGCGAAAGAGCGATCGCACTCCAAAAACCTCTATATTCCACTGCCAACCGGGTTTGAGGTAATTGATAATGCCAGCGATTCCAGTATAAAGGAAATCCTGCCAACCTACGGGAGGATGATTGCCGCGAGGACGTGCGGCAGAAGCAATCAAAATCAGACCGCTAAACCGTTGGGTATCTCGGAGGGCTAATTCTAGGGCGAGGATTCCGCCTAACGACCATCCCAACAGCAAGCAGCGATCGACTTTTAATCGCTCTAAAAGTGCCGTCAAATCGGTTAAATGGTCGTTCATCTCGAAGTGACCGTTAGGACGACTTTTCCCATATCCTCGTAAATCGGGCGCTATGGTTTGAAAGCGTTTTGATAAATAATTGGTAAAGACAGATAAGCTGCGACCCGAACCTGGATGACCGTGCAAGCAGAGAATAGGATAGCCTTTTCCTCGAACTTCGACGTTGAGATTCATGAAATTGGAGACTCGATGTTATCGACTCGAATGTTTTTTTACTAAAGCTGATTTATCAATAAACAATTAAGCGAGCATTTTCTATTTAGACTCTCATTCTCTGTCTAAGCTTATTTTAAAGTGCCTATCTTAAAGTTGGCTAAAAAGTAGGGCTATTTCATTCTAGTAGCCAGAGAATAAATTTTCTGTCTAACAGGTTGTCCCAAAAGTATAGTATGTCATGTTGAGCGGAGCGATCGCGAAAGGAAACATCTTATAGCAATTCGCAATTGGCAATTATCAGTTCGCCATTAGTCAGCAGCTATTAGCCGTCGGGGAATGAATTCCCCGTCTAATATATAAAGTCCATTAAAATGGACTGAAACACTTGTTTAGTCGTATGAAGACGACTTCGCATATGAGGCAGCGAGAGAACATCAAGGGGCATATTATTGACAATGGTGCAAGTTTTACATAAGACGGACTTGATATTTAGGGGAAAAGAAATTTATTTCTTGGTGAAATCAAGTCACAATCAAATAAACTCGGCTAAAAAGTAGCCCGAACTTTACTGGTAATGCGCAGAACTGACTCTTGCTCGAATTGTTGTTTATATTTTTTAATAATTGCTCGAATGGCTTGCTCCTTCTCAAAACTGGGTTCATAGAGTAAGATTAACATCTTGTTTTTTTCTCTCAGTATCGTTCCAGAGGAGTTTAAATACTGTCCGTAACCCTCTAAAACCGTTAATCCTTCTCGAAAATGCGGCGTAATCTCGTCATTCAAAAATTGCTGCCATTGAACTTCCGTTATTTGTTTCCCCTGTGGCAAAGAGGTACCAAAATACAACTCATCTTTGATTAAGATCTGAGAGTTAGCCTCAACCGCAGAGACAGCAGTAGTTTCTTGAATTTTTGAATACGGAGCGATCGCGCCAGTTAACAATAAACTGATAAAAAACAGAATTCCCAGACGGTTGAGTCGAGTCTTCATGGATTAAACGATAGACTGAGAGATTTTTAGGGGTTGCATAATAACGATATGAACCTGGGAAAATTGTTATGCAATGTTTGCCCGGCAACTCGACGTAAATCTGGTTCGATTATCGATCGCCTCGTTCGTATTTAGATTGGGCAATGCCGATTTTTCGATAAAGATCGTCCCCCGATCCTGGCAAAAGTTGACTTTCAATCCAATCGGAAGGTAAAGATTCTCGCTTGCCGATGAGGAGGATTCCATTGGCAAGCAAGCGATCGCAAATTTGTTGCAGGATTTCCCGTTGTAAGGTTGGCTCGAAATAGGTGAAAACTAAATTTCGGCATAAAATGAGGTGAAAAGAGCCATTTGGCATCTCCTTTCGGATATCTTGGCGATCGAAGCGAATTCTTTCCTTAAAGATAGGCTTGATGCAATATTGCTCGCTGTTGATAGTAAAAGCTTCTGCGATCCATTCTTGAGGGAGTTCCTTGAGCGTTCCTAGTTTATAACAACCTTGACTCGCTCTTGAGAGCAAATATTCATCAATATCAGTTGCCAAGATGTCTAAAGGCAAATAGAATTGCGATCGCGCCAAACAGAAATGTTCGATAAGTTTGAGCGTATAAACTTCTTCTCCTGAAGCACAGCCAGCACTCCAGCAACAAAGGCTTTTGTCGCCCCTTTCAGTAGCCAACCGCGCCAAAGCGATTAGTTCCTGGGTTAATTGCGCGAATACCCGCGAATCTCGATAAAAACGAGAAATAGTGATTCGGCAGCAAGCATCTACCACTGACCATTCTTCAGCATGAGTAGCGAGATAGACAGAGTAACTGGAAAAGTCTTCTAGTTCTAATTCTTTGATGCGATGTTTCAACCGCTTGCAGACTTGCTGGCGCACTCGCCGAAACCCCGACCAACGCAAGTGTAATTTAGGGAGGATTTCCTGTAAAAAGCGGACGCATTCGCAATCTTTCATTGAGTCAGATTTTTGTTGAGCGATCGCGCAGTTTGTTTGAGATAACATAAAGCATCTCTCAGGCGATCGCAATGCTGAAGTTATTAAAATTTAACCAGGAGAGGGAAACCCTATTATGAAACCTGGGATTAACTTAGATTCCTGGTTGACTGACAAATCTTTGTCCCCTCATCCCTAAATCCCTTCCCCCACAAGGGGTAAAGGGACTTCAGGCAAAAGTTTTAAGTTGAAAAGCCTCTCCCGCTCTGGGAGAGGGGTTAGGGTGAGGGCGATTTGAGTTTTGTCAGTCAATCAGCTTATCTTTAAGCAAACACTTCAGGTTGATAGCGAATTCCCGCTTGCTTGAGACGGAGCAATGCTTCTCCCAAGCGATCGCGATCGGCAATTAAACTAATTCTTACATATCCTTCCCCTCCTTCGCCAAAAGCATTCCCAGGAGTCACCACGACTCCGGTTTTCTGTAAAACATCGAGGGCAAAATCCGCAGAATTTATGCCCACCGGACAAGGTACCCACAGATACATCGTGGCTTTAGAAAGAGGAATATTCCAACCCAATTCTGCCAATCCTTGGATGAGAAAATCGCGACGTTCGCGATAGCGATCTTGCACTTGTTTGATATGACTGTCTGGTAATTGCAAAGCGGTTTCGGCTGCGGTTTGAATAGCAGCAAAAATGCCGTAATCGAGGTTGGTTTTTAGAGTGCGCAAACCTTGAATAATGTCCGAATTTCCGACCACAAATCCCACGCGCCAGCCTGCCATATTGTAAGTTTTGGACAAGGTATGAAATTCAACCCCGATTTCTTTTGCGCCGGGAATTTGTAATAAACTGGTAGGTTGATAGCCGTCAAATGCCAACTCTGCGTAACAGAGATCGTGTACGAGCATGATTTCGTAGTGGCAAGCAAAAGCGACGACTTCTTCAAAAAATTCTCTAGGAGCAGTCGCCGTCGTAGGATTGCTGGGATAGTTGAAGTAGAGAATCTTTGCTTGTCGCGCCACTTCCTCTGGAATCGCAGACAGCTCGATTAACCAGTCTTTTTCCGCTTTTAGCATTAAGGGATAGATTTTGCCGCCAGCAATCAAGGGACCGCGAAAATGAGGCGGATAAGAAGGACTGGGAACGAGAACGAGATCGCCTGGGTTGATATAGGCAAGGGCGAGGTGAGTGAGTCCTTCCTTCGATCCTAGTAGGGGTAAGGCTTCGCTATCGGGATCGAGATCGACATCGTAGCAACGTTTGTACCAATTGGTGATGGCACGACGGAAGCTAGCCGTGCCTTCAAAGGGAGGATAGCCGTGGGTTTGGGGTTTTCCAAGAGACTCGATCGCCGCCTCAATTACTGGTTCAGGCGCAAATCCATCTGGATTGCCCATCCCTAAATCGATCAAATCTAGTCCCTGTTCTCTCGCTCGTGCTTTGAGTTCGTCAAGACGAGCAAAAACATAAGTCGGTAATGCTTTCAGGCGATCGGCACGGCTAATCCAATTTACACTCATTGCTACGGATTGACACAAATGTAAATACACATAGGCAATTATTGTCTCATTCAAATGAGCCTTTGCGCTAATTTTTAAGATCTCGTTTTTCTAACAGACTTTTTTGTAGGATAGCTCAACTTCGCTCGAAGCTGCTGCTACGGGGCGACTATCCCATCGATCTAGTTTGCTGCTGTACAGGAGTTTTTGTTGCCACGGCGATCGGCTTGACATCCGATCGATACTCTTCTAACGTAAACGAATCTACCTGAATCGCATCGTTGCGAGCAGCCTCTGCCTCACGGATTAGCTCGATATCTTGCTTGCTAATGACACTAGTCTCTAAAGCTTGTGCTATTAACCGTTCGGGTTTCTGCGGCGACAGTTTACCAGCACGGATGGCAGCTTTGATAGTTTTGAGAACTGGCTCGACTTGAGACGATAGCAGGAAGGCGCGTTCTAATCGTCCCAAGGCTTCGTTTGCATCGTCAGGAATATGAATGCCTGCGGTGAGTCTATCTCGCAGCAGTCCAGGAGTTTGCAGGATCTGGGCAATTTGGCTGCCAAGCTGGTCGCCTGGTTGAGTTCCAATCGGATTCAGTCGCCACCACCAAGCAACAAGTTCCCGAAGCACGGGCAGATTGTTAAAAATTCCTTCAAATCCTTGTTGAATTTGGGCAAAAGCATACTGCATCGCCCAGTGGACTAGGGGAAGATCTGACTGTTGGCGACCTTCCGCCTCGAACCGACGCAGCGTAGCAGTCCCCAGATACATCCAAGAAAGAATATCGGCAAATCGTCCGGTCAGTTTTTCTCGTCGCTTTAGCGTACCGCCGAAGAAAATGAGCGCTAGGTCAGTGAGGAAGGCAAAGGTTGCCGAAGCCCACGCCAACTTGCGATAGTATTTAGCTGTAGCGCCAGAAACTGGGGAACGAGCCAAGTAACCGCGAGAAAGGTTGAGGAGAACGGCACGGAAGCCATTGCGAACCATCCAGCCGAGATGATGCCAGAAAGCGCGATCGAAAGCCGCAACATCGGACTGGTTGAGCGCTTCGATTTCTGCATAGATATAGGGATGACAGCGAATCGCCCCTTGACCGAAGATAATCATCGTGCGAGTGAGGATATTTGCGCCTTCGACCGTGATGGGAATGGGGGTTGCGGTGTAAATATTTGCCAGCAAGTTTCTCGGTCCCCGACAAATGCCAGCCCCGCCGAGAATGTCCATGCCATCATTGATAATTTTGCGCGACAGTTCGGTGAAGTTGTATTTTGCGATCGCAGAAATTACCGCAGGCTGTTCCCCTTTATCGACTGCGCCGCAAGTATAAATCCGCCCAGCCTCCATCAGATAAGTCAGTCCGCCAATACGGGCTAAAGGTTCCTCAATGCCTTCAAAACGACCGATAGAAAGACCAAACTGATGCCTTACCGTTGCATAAGCCCCCGTTACTCGCGTCACCAGCTTGGCAATGCCAGTACAGGCAGCCGGAAAACTAATCCCTCGACCTGCCGCTAGGGATTGCATAAGCATTTTCCATCCTTGCCCCGCCTGTTCGACACCGCCGATAATCTGGTCAACAGACACGATGACATCATGCCCTTCAAGGGGAGAGTTATAAAAAGGTACTCCCATTGGGTCATGTCGCCTTTCCAGTACGACTCCCGGCGTATCCGCAGGAATCAAAGCACAGGTAATCCCCACATCTTCCCCTTTGCCGAGAAGATTGTCAGGATCTCGCAGTCTAAATGCTAATCCAATCAGAGTCGCGATCGCGCCGAGGGTGATGTAACGTTTTTTCCAGTTGAGGCGCAGATAAAGCTTGCCATCCGTTCCTTTAAACACAATCCCCTCTGAAACGATACTGGCTGCATCCGACCCAGCATTGGGTTCGGTCAGGGCAAAACAAGGAATTTCCTCACCTCGCGCCAGTCGCGGCAGATAATATTCCTTCTGTTCGGGAGTGCCGTAGCGAAGTAACAGTTTGGCAGGACCGAGAGAATTAGTAACGCCGACGGTTGCCGTGTAGATAAAAGAACGCGATGCCAATTTCATCATCACGGTACTGTAATCCAAGCTGGAAAAGCCCAACCCGCCATATTCCTTGGGAATTATCGCCCCCAAAAAGCGCTCTTGTTTGAGATAGTCCCATACTTGGGGGGGAAAATCCTTGCGGCTGTAAATTTCCCAATCGGTTGTCATGCGACAGACTTGTTCGACTGGACCATCTAGAAATGCTTGAAGTTCCGGCGAAATCTGGGGATAGGGTTCGCTGTTGAGGCGTTGGAAATTGGGACTGCCAGAAAAGAACTCCCCATCCACCCACACCGTCCCCGCTTCAATTGCCGCCCGTTCCGTTTCCGAAATGGTCGGCAATAGTTTTAATGCTTCGATCCTTTTCACAACTTGAGAGGTAATAATCGCACGTCGCAGCACCGGAATATTCAAAACAGCAGCCACAATGCCAAAACAGATCCAGACCCAGATGGGTACATTAAACGCTGCTAGAACTGCTGCCAAATACAACGACCATACCCAAAGAGGAACGCCGATATAGCCAAGCAATAGGAAAAGAAACAGGAATAGGAATATAGGCATGTAGATAGACGCGGTGACGCGGAGAAATGGGGAGGTGGGGAAGGCTTTTAAGTAATTTTCTAAGGAAAGGAAAGAAATCATAGTTTTATCCCTGCTAAAATCATCAAACTTAAAGGACGCGGCGATGCGGAAAGACGAGGACGCACACAAGAGAGAAAGAAGCGATATGAGAATGAGAGAAGAGAATACTAAAAAGAAATGAGTAGATCGGCGTGAAGAGATTTAGCAATAGCAAATATTCGCTCGTTTAAAGAGTTAAGGGTTTGGCAAAATGCGATCGATACAGCCATGACGATTTTTGAGCTAATCAAATCTTTTCCCATAGAAGAACGCTATTCTCTAAGCGACCAAATTCGCCGCTCTACCCGTTCTGTAGCTGCAAATATTTCAGAAGCTTGGAGAAAAAGAAGATATCCAGCAGCATTTGTTAGTAAACTCAATGACGCTGAAAGTGAGGCATCTGAAACTCACAGCCCAAACGATGAACTTAGGAAGATGACAAATTCTCAATCACCCCTGCTACACCCATGCCGCCACCAACGCACATGGTAACCAGACCGTAGCGAATGCCGCGACGCTTCATTTCATGCAATAAAGTTGCTGTCAGTTTCGCACCCGTACATCCCAAAGGATGACCCAGCGCGATCGCACCTCCATTAACATTGACAATATCTTCGTTAAGACCAAGTTTGCGAATAACAGCGAGAGATTGAACGGCAAAGGCTTCATTCAATTCGATCAAACCGATGTCGTCCAGCGTCAGCCCTACCTGCTTGAGGACTTTCGGCACCGCTTCTATCGGTCCGATGCCCATAATCTCTGGCGGAACGCCCGCAACGACATACCCCAACAATCGCCCCAAGGGTTGCACGCCGAGTTCGTTAACCATGCGATCGCTCATGATGACTGTCGCCGCTGCACCATCAGAAGTTTGGGATGAGTTGCCCGCCGTCACCGTACCGCCGACGCGAAACACGGGTTGCAAATTAGCCAAAGCTTCCAGACTGGTATCGGGACGAGGACCCTCATCCACCTGAAAAACTTTCTCCATCGACTGCGGTTTGCCATCGATGTAGTGCGTTTCTTTTACGGGAACCGGGACGATTTCCTCGGCAAAACGACCTTGCCCAATTGCGTCCAAGGCGCGTTGGTGCGATCGCAGGGCAAAGGCATCTTGTTCTTCGCGAGAAATCCGATATTGCCGCGCGACATTTTCTGCTGTGAGACCCATGGTCATGTATACCTCTGGCTTTTGTGCCAGAAGATCTGGGTTGGGCAAGAGATCGTGTCCTCCCATGGGAATCAAACTCATCGATTCGGTTCCCCCTGCCACTACTACCTCTGCCTGTCCGGTCATAATCGCCCCAGTTGCCATGGCAATTGCTTGCAGTCCAGATGCACAAAAGCGATTAATTGTCAAGCCTGCCACCGCATCGGGCAATCCTGCTCGCTGAGCGATCGTCCGTCCCAGATTGAATCCCTGTTCTGCTTCGGGAAAGGCACAGCCAAAGATGACATCATCGATGCGTACCGGATCGAGATTTTTCACTCGCGCGATCGCTTCTTTAACAACAACTGCTCCCATATCGTCCGGGCGAACGTTGCGTAGCGTCCCGCGCGGTGCTTTTCCAATAGCAGTCCTGACGCTGCAGACAATATAAGCTTCTTTCATAATTTGTCCTTTGATTTTGAATTTTGGATTGGGGATTGGTCACTTGTTATGAGTCATTAGTCATTGGTCATTTGATGAAAGGATTGAGGATTGTGAGTGGTTATTGGTTAATAGTTAGTTTTCTCCCCATCCCCCACTCTCGCCGTCCCCCCGTCTTCCAGTCTCCCTTGTCTCCCCACACTCACCACGCTCTCCCCTCTCCGCGTCCTACTAATTCCGTAGAGGTTTTTTAGTCTCGAGCATGTGAGCAATTCGCTCTTGGGTTTTGGGTTGACTGAGAAGGGGCACAAACACCTCCCGCTCTAATTGCAGCAGGTAGTTTTCATCTACTAAAGAAGGAACGGACAAATCTCCACCCGTCATAACATAAGCCAAGCGATTGGCGAGATAGCGATCGTATTCGCTAATGAAGCCGCCCTGTTGTAAGATGTAAGCGCCATGCTCTAGCATTGCCCTGGCAGGACGACCCAGCACCATGAAGGCTTTGCGTTCGGGGGGCGGCGTATAGCCTTCGCGATCGAGACGCAACACCTCTTCTTTGGCGACAAATAAGAGGCGATCGCCATTCATGACAATCCTTGCCTGGGGCGAAAGGAAGCCAAGCTCTTGCGCTTCGTAGGCACTATTGGACACCTTTGCCATGCCGATGGTTTCAAAGACTTGTTTGAGGAAAGGCGCAATATCGCCGGGAGAGTCCGTCGCGGCTCGTTGTGCCGCCCAAATTGTCATGCGCGTGGTGCCGCCACCCGCAGGAATGAGTCCTACGCCGAGTTCCACCAATCCGATATAGCTTTCTGCCGCTGCTACTACCTGCGGACATGCCATGACTACCTCGCAACCGCCACCGAGCGCCCGTCCCTGCACCGCAGCGACGATGGGTTTGGGGAAATATTGAATTCGCTGCATCAGGTTTTGAAACTTGACGAGCAGATTCGCGATCGCGTCGAAATTGCCCGACTGCGCTGCCATTCCCATTTCTGCCAGATTGGCTCCAGCGGAGAAATTAGCACTGCCGTTGCCGATAACCATGCCGCGAAACTCCCTAGTTTCGAGGAGATCGAGCACTTCGGCTAATCCCTCTATTACCTTTTGGCTCACGGTATTGCCTTTGGAGCGGAACTCGTACAAGACTACCCCATCACCCAAGTCCAGCAAGGCTGCTTCTGGGTTTTGCCAAAGGGTGCGGTTTGAGTCGGCTTTAATAACGCCCAAATGGATTTCATCTGTAGGCGTTTCTAAAAGAATAGGGCCGCGATCGGACATAACCACTCCGGAGGTGAAGCAGGCTTCTCCCCGACAGACTTCTCGCTCTGCGCCTTGGTGCTTGCCGATTTCGGTGCGGTAAAAGCCCGTTATCCCCTCGTAGCGCATTTTTTCGACCCATCCTGGCACGACGATTCCAGCGGCTTCCATATCTGCCAGGATGACATCGAACCCAAGAGCATCCCAGATTTCAAAGGGACCGAGTTCCCAATTAAATCCCCAGCGCATGGCGCGATCGATCTCGGCGGGACTGTTGGCAATTTCGGGAATGCGGCGAGCGCAATAGCCTAGCATTTCTAAGGTGGAGCGACGGAAGAAAGCACCCGCACGCCCCGGATCGCGATAGAGTGCCCGCAGGCGATCGCCTAAATCGCGAATTTTAGCAATGGCATCGATATCGCCCAAATTCAGGGGTTTTGCTGGCTCGTAGGTGAGAGTTTCTCGATTGAGGGAAAGAATTTCTTTCCCTTGCTTTTTGTAAAAGCCCTGACCTGTTTTTGTGCCGAGTGCCTTAGCTTTTACAAGTTTATCCAGTAGTTCGGGAACGCGAAGGATCTCCCGACTTTCATCGTGGGGAATGGCGGGGTAGAGATGCTTGGCGACATAGACTAGGGTATCGAGTCCCACTAAATCTATCGTCCGGAACGTTCCCGACTTCGGTCGTCCCGCGATCGTCCCCGTCAAGGTATCGACTTCCTCAATGGTATATCCTTCCTCTGTCAAGGCTCGTATCCCCTGCATCGTCACGTACATCCCGATGCGATTGGCGATAAAGTTGGGGGTATCTTTTGCCATTACTACCCCTTTCCCCAGGTGCAGCCGCCCGAACCACTGCATTCGTTGGAGTACCTGCGGATCGGTATCGGGTGTGGGAATGAGTTCGAGTAGCTTGAGATAGCGAGGCGGATTGAAAAAGTGCGTGCCCAAGAATCGTTTGCGGAAAGCATCCGATCGCCCGTTGGCGATCGCGCCGATGGGCAACCCGCTAGTATTGGTAGAAATGACGGTATCTTCGCGGACGACACTCTCCAATCGTTCCATCAACTGCTGCTTGATTTCCAGATTTTCTACTACCGCTTCGATCGCCCAATCGACCTCGGCAAGGCGATGAAAATGTTCGTCAAAATTGCCCAGAATAATGCGACGGGCGGTTTTTTCGGTAAATAAAATCGGCGGAGATAATTTGAGAGCCTTTTTGAAGGAGGCTTCCACCAAATCGTTTTTCTTGCCCGTCTCAGCGGCAAGATCGAGCAGATGAACTGTCAGACCTGCATTGGCGAGGTGAGCTGCGATTTGGCTTCCCATCACGCCCGCACCGAGAACGGCAACCGTTCGGAATGGCTTCCACATAATTCTGATACCTCGATTTTGGATTTTGGCGAAGCCGCCGCACGCTCCTTGAACCTCTTCAAGGAGAACGGCGGATGAAAGGATTGGGGATTAGTTAGTAGTTAGTGGTTTTTCCTCCCACTTCCTCCCACACTCCCCACACTCCCGGTTCTCCCTACCTTCTGCCTTAATAATGATTGAGCGATCGCGCATAGACTGGGCAGGTGACGGGAGCAACAGGCGGACACATAATCGCAGGAATATCGTTTTCATTAACGCTTTCGAGTTCCGCGTCGGTGCGTTTGTGCGTCCCCGCGTCGCGAACGTCTTCATATAAGGCATCGATTTCCTTGGCAAATGCTTCGACTACTTTGGCACGCCTAACCTCTCCGCTTGGTGTCAGCATCTCGTTCTCAACGTTTAAAGTCGCGTTGACGAGACTGAAGCGCTTAACCATAGACCAGTAAGGCAGATGACAATTGGCTTCGTCTACCAGGGCTTGGTAGAGGGCAAGGATGCATGGATGCTTTAGAAGCGCTTCAGTTGGCAAGTTGAGTCCGATCGCTTGCGCTTGCTCGTGCAGGGCATCTAGATTGGGGAAAATCAGCATGGCGCAGAATTTTCGTTCGGCACCCACCGCGATCGCCTTTGAGACTAGAGGAGATTTCTCTAGCTTGCCCTCCAGCGGTTCTGGGGTCACGTACTTGCCTGTGGAGAGTTTGAAGGGACTTTTCTTAAGACCAGTAATCTTAAGAAAACCGTCTTCGCCAAATTCTCCTAAATCGCCTGTATGCAACCATCCATCCTCATCGAGGACTTTTTGAGTGGCTTCGGGGTTTTTGTAGTAGCCTTGCATGACGCAAGGTCCCCTGACGAGAATTTCTTTATCTTCTGCGATCGCGAATTCTACCCCAGGCAAGGGCACGCCCACGGTTCCTGCCCGGTTGAATTGCCCTCGATTGCAGGCAACTGCCCCACTCGTTTCGGTCAAACCATAGCCTTGTAGGATGACGATTCCGGCTGCTGCTAATAAGTTAGCTATCCCGGCTTTCAAGGCTGCCCCTCCACTAATCAAGTATTTGAGACGACCTCCGAATACGGCTCGCCATTTCGAGAAGACGAGGCGATCGGCTACTTTAAGCTGTAAGGCATACAGTGCCTTAGGTTGTCGTCCCAACTCGTACTGTTTTGCTAGATTTAACGCCCAGTTAACGATATTTTGAATCGGGGCATTTTGGAGGAATTGCAGCTCGATCTTAAAGACGCTAAAACGAGAGAACAACCACCCAACATGCCGTTTCGTCGCTTTTCTTGCTCTCAGCCACCTTTGTAAGGCTGCTGTACTGTATTTTCTCTTGGCTGCTCGTTTTTTTTTGCCTACAGTTTCCGATCGCGTTGATTGTTTGCTTGCTCTTTCCAAAATATGGTGGTAAACCTTCTCCAGTAGCAGAGGCACCGTAGCAAAAAGCGTCGGTCGCACTTCCATAAGATGCTTCATAACCCGATTTGGGCTTGAGAAATAGATACTGTGCCCGTAGTTCATATGACCGTAGACAAAGGTACGGGCAAAAACGTGCGTTAGCGGCAAAAATGAAAGGGCAACCTCTTTTGCCCCTAATGCCAAATCGGGAATACTGGTAAAAGTAGCCAACGAACTTGCAGAAAGGTTTTCATGGGTCAGCATGACGCCCTGAAGTTGTCCCGTCGAGCCGGGAATATAGATGATGGTGGCTAGCATTTTCGCTTCCAGCGATTCTCGCAGTTGCTGTCTGTGGGTTTCTCCACCGCAATTCCGACCTTTGGCACGAACCTCCTCTAAGGAAAGGAGTTGGATGCATGGCGGAAATTCCGGACAAGGGCGATCGACTCGCGGGTGATGGAGGAGTTGTGGAATCACCAAACATGCCGAGGCAGGGATTTCCTTGATGTCGCTCGTTTCCTGGGTTGCTTCATTGCGATCGCTTAACCGTTGCGAGCGCACTTGCTGCCAATTGGTGGGAACGTCGGCAATGATGGCAATTTTAAGAGTCGATGCATCCCACAAGTAAGGGACGATTTGATTGAGCAAATCGAGGTTGGAGATAACGAGCGCTTTTGCCTCGCTGTGCTGCATGATGAAAATTATGTTTTCGATCGTCTGAGTGAGGTCGATCGGTACGTCGATTAGGTTTGCCAGCAAGCAACCCATATCAACTAAACAAAAGTTAACATCGCTGTGCATTAACAGAGCAACGCGATCGCCCTTCTCCAGGGGCAACTCTAACAAACCGAGTGCTACCTCTTCGGCTGCACTCCGAAAGGCATGATTGGAGAGCGACTCCCACCCTGCTTCTCTCCATTGATTGAAGGCGCGATTGTTAGGAGCGCGATCGCATCCCTCATCGAGCAAGGAAGGCAAAGTTCTCCCCAAGATTGCCTTTCCAGAGTTAGGGGGAGCTTTGTAAGTCTTATCAAACCGCAACATCTCAAACTAGAAGAGCTTGAAACTCTTCCCCTCGCTAACGGTTATCTTTAAATTTGAGCCTTGCTTGCAGTCGAAGCCTTTTCAATAGAGCGGGATTGACGCATTAAAAGCCATTTCAAACTTTTAATGCAACTCGTGTCTTTCAGTTGTTATTGTGAATTGAATTATTTCGTTTTTATGTCGCTCGAAAGGTATCGAAGACCATCTAAAAAAGTAACAGATCGGACTCAGCAGCTATTAAATACCGACTTTTGCTACTCAAGTCCAGTGCAATTTCAGTTTCTCCTTTTAATTTGGTATCTATTAAGGGCAGAATAAAAGGTTTTTAAGGCTCCAGCACTGCCATGCTAAGCGATTTGTCATATCAGTAAATTTGTACGTAATCTTACTGTAGCTTATCAATTGAGAAGATCGCCAAGATTGTATCGAGTTGCTTTACAATCGGCGAAGCAATAAGAAAGAAGGAATAAGAAAGAATTTTTTTTTCTCGACCGTTTCTTGTTCCCAGGAGGGCTGAAAACTTCGATTGCTAGGCAATTTTGAGACACAAAGGGCTAGCGGCTGATGATTGGTAGCTCCCGGCAAATGCCGCTCTAGCCATTCTCCCAAATCTGCAAATACTTCATGATGGTTGATATCGATGTGGAGATCGTGATAGCTGCCTGGCAATTCGTAACATTCTTTATCTGGGAAAGTCACTTGCATGCAGAAAGCCCAACTGCTATCTGGATGCGTCACTCGGTCTGCGCTGCCGTGGAGCATGAGTAAAGGAAGGCGCAAATCCGAGCCGTGACTTTGTATCCAATTGACGGTCTGCAAAAATTCTGTGGCGAGTCGGGCACTGCCGTATTCGTGTCGAAGAGGGTCTTGGGCATAGGCAGAGACTGCGTTCGGGTCGCGAGAACTCGCATCGCGATCGATGCCTAGTTTCAGGCTGAAGCGCGGATAGACTTTCGAAAGCAGCCGTCCAATCGCCATTTTTATCGGCGAGACTCCCACTTTTCCTATTGCTGGTGCCGTGACAACGATCCCTTGTAAGCCCTCTGGAAATCGTAAGGCATAGTCTAGCGCGATCGCGCCGCCTAAACTATGTCCCCACAGAAAACGAGGACAGTCCGGTTCTCGTTCTCGAATCAGCTGCAAAAAAGCGCTCAAATCTTCTCGAAACTCAGCCCAGCGATTGATATGACCTCGCTGTCCGGGCGACCGTCCATGACCGCGCAGATCGAAAGCGTAGACCCCGTAACCCTTCCCAATTAAATACCGCGCCGCATCGTCGAATAGTCCGCTGTGGGAGCCAAGTCCGTGTACGATAGCCACAATGGCTTTAGCTCGATTCTGGGGAAACCAGCTTTGGTAATAGAGGCTCAGTCCTCCAGCGCCTTGAAAAGTTCCTTTGATGTGTTTCATCTCAATTTATCCCTAATAGCTTCTCCATTGCTGCACTCTGAGCACCCACGCCGAGATTTCTAGTCGATCGCATTTCCGAAGAGTTGATGAGGCTATTCAATGCCAAGTTGAGAAGCACAGCCGCGATCGCAGACATATCTTTAATTCTAAATTCTATTCAACTTATAGCGGGATTGTATAACGAGAGCGATCGCGCAAATCCCTGCGATCGCTCCGTCAGATCGCTATCTCTGGATATCCTTAAAGGACTGATAGGCTTTTTCGGGGTGATAGAGATGACAGCGATCGCCTATTTCCTTCATTAGTGCCCAAGAAAACTTGCTTTCTTGAATGTGGCTGCCCCAGTTTTGTTTTAAACTCTCGTGAGCCATTCGCAAATTATAGGAGGGAATGGCAACGCAGATATGATGTGGCACGTGTACGTTGATATCATGACACAGAAATTCCACCCAACGGGGATAGGTACAGTGAACGGTTCCGGCTAATTGAGCTTCTGCGGCACTCCAGGTTTCAGCAGGACGAAACTGAATGTTGGGTGCTGTGTGATGGACTAATGTAAAAGTGCTCATCCAGAAGTGATATACCAACCAAGGCAGCAGCCAAAACTTGACGAAGCCCCAGATGCCAGTCATCGCGATTAGAGTAGGGAAGAAGACAGCAGCAAAGATGACGACAGATGCGATCGACACTTTGACTTTGGCGCGATCGCGTTCTGAGAATTGGGATAAGTCGAAATGCAGCACTGCCCAATGCGCGATCGAACCTAGCCACCAAAAGCGTCCGCGCAAGGCTTGGTAAAATCCTCGCACGAAGGGGTTCGTCTGGGTATAATCCTCTAGCGTCCAAGGATCCCATGCGTTATCTATCAATAACTTATTGGTATGAAGGTGATGGCGATCGTGCAGGATGCGCCAGCAGTGAAATGGGTATATCAGCGGCAGCGTCATAATGTGCCCAACCCAATCGTTGACCCAACGACGTTTTGCAAAGGAGCGATGTCCGCAATCATGGGCGAGTACAAAGAATCCTGTCAAAGCCGTTCCCGTAAAAATCCAAGCGAGAGGTAAGAGAAACCAAGGTAGGGTGGCAATGCCAACGTAACCGAGACTAACGGCTAAAACATTGATAAAAAGGAATGACCAAGCTTTACGGCGATCTTTTTGAAAACACTCTCGCGGTAGAGTCTTAATGATGTCTTTCAGTTGAATGTCGGCATTGACTGAAGGAATCGACGCCTTAGCAAATTTTTCTGTCGTTGCACTCATGAAGTAGACGAAATCTCCATAGGAAAATAAGCGTGTCGATCGCACAAACCCTCGTAAAAATCCCTGCCAAGTTCACTGAGGCACTTAGCAGGGATTTTTGCTGCGCGCTTGCGTGAATGCTGTTTGGGTCTTTAAGCTTAGAAAGCTTAAAAAACCTTTACAGTTATAACACGACAAGAGAAGTCATATTATTCGTTCTTGACTTCTCCTCGCATTAAAATGGTTTTCTAGTAAAGGAACTACAACGAGTCAAGATGTACGCAAGCCAAAAACTTTTCCTCCCAACCATGGGCTGCGGAACTTGGGCATGGGGCAATCGCTTGCTCTGGGGATACGATGAAAGCATGGACGAGCAATTGCAAGCTGTCTTTAACCTTTGTGCGAGCAACAGCGTGACTTTATTCGATACGGGCGATTCTTATGGGACTGGGAAATTAAATGGGAGAAGCGAGTTATTGCTAGGACGCTTTGCCAAGGAATATCTCGGTGCCGGCAAAGAAAATATTTGCATTGCCACCAAGCTTGCCGCTTATCCTTGGAGATTGACGCGCCAATCGATGGTGTCGGCTTGTAAGTCTTCCGCCAAGCGTCTGGGCAGAAACGTAGATTTGGTGCAGATGCATTGGTCTACAGCCAATTATGCGCCATGGCAGGAGGGAGCGCTCTTGGATGGTCTCGCCGCTCTCTACGAGCAAGGACTGGTCAAGGGAGTAGGTTTATCCAATTACGGACCGAAAAGACTGAGATGGGCGTATAAAAAGTTTAGCGATCGCGGCGTTCCCATTTCCACCCTGCAAGTTCAATACTCGCTCCTCTCTACCTATCCCGTTACCCAACTAGGTCTAAAGGAGGTTTGCGACGAACTAGGAATCAAACTAATCGCCTACAGTCCTTTAGCTTTGGGATTATTGACAGGAAAATATTCTCAGAAGGGTTCGTTTCCAAAAGGGATCCGAGGGTTGCTGTTTCGGCAGCTTTTGCCGGGAATTCAACCGCTTTTGTCGTGTTTGCAAGCGATCGCGCGATCGCGAAACAAGACCCTGTCGCAGATTGCCATCAATTGGTGTATCTGTAAAGGAACTATTCCCATCCCTGGTGCAAAAACCGTCGAACAGGCAAAGGAAAATCTTGGTGCTTTGGGTTGGCAACTAGACGCTAATGAGATTGCAGAGTTGGATCGCGCTGCTATAAATACAGGCAAAAAGATGGTACAAAATATTTTTCAGACTAAATGAACGCTTACTTATACCAGAAACACGATTTAAGTTCCGCCTCTTTTGCTTTTACGCTCTCGCTGCCGATGTAGGGCTTGTGAGGTCGAGAACGCTAAACTCAAAATCGTTAACGGAATTACGACGAAGACTAGCGCTTTGCTGAAAATGGGCAAGCTTTCATTTCTGGTCTGATTCAAAAACAGATAAACAGCGTAGGCGATGTAGTAGCCGAGAAGCAACAAGCCTTCTCTTCGACCAATTCGGTAACCCGTAAAGAAAATGGGCAAGCAAACAATAGCCACGGCGATCATCACCGGAATATCGAACCTTAGAGCGGCATTAGAAACGTTAATGCCATCTGACGAGACGGTGGCGGACAAGCCCAGCACGGCTAGAATGTTAAAAATATTGCTGCCAACGACGTTGCCGACGGCAATATCTCGCTCGCCTCGGAAACTGGCAATAGCAGAGGTAGCCAGTTCTGGAAGAGAAGTTCCAGCAGCTACAATCGTCAGTCCGATAATTAGGTTGCTGACGTTCAATACCTTAGCAATAGTAATTGCACTCTCCACTAGCCAGTTTGAACCCAGTACCAACAGTCCCAAACCGATTGCAATGAGCGCTAGATTGACTAACCCTGCTTTTACCGAAGAACGGATCGATTGACCGTATTCCTGAGCAAACTCTTCTTGAACTTCGCGATCGCGTTCCTTGCGGCTTTGATAAATTAGGAAAATAGTATAAAGTACGCCGCCGATGAAGAGAATAATGCCGTCTACTCTGCTAATCTTGCCATCGGCTCCAAATATTAGCGTTAGGGTAGATACGCCAATCATAATCGGCACGTCCAAACGAACGAGTTGCAAAGCGACGGTTAGCGGCGCGATTAGGGCAGATATGCCAAGAATAAATAGGGCATTAAAAATATTGCTCCCAACCACGTTACCCAAAGCAATATCTGCTTTACCGTTCAAACTAGAAATGATGCTCACCGCCATTTCGGGCGAGCTAGTGCCGTAAGCAACGATAGTTAATCCGATGACTAAGGGGGAAATCCCAACCATGGCAGCTAGGCGAGAAGACCCCTTCACTAATAATTCTGCGCCAACGACTAACAGCGCTAGTCCCGCTACCAGTAAAACAAAGGTAAGAAAGTTCATATAATTTCGGCGTGGAGACTCCCACCACACCCGTAAGGGTTGGTGATGAGACGTGGCGTATAAACTGCCGAGGTTTCCTCGGCAGACAGCCACTCAGGAAACGCCGCCTCCATTAAGTTGTTTACAAAAAATGTGGTAAAAGGTGAAGCATGGAAAAAGCCTACCGCTACAGAATGGAGCCAACTGCCGAGCAAGAACAAATATTGCGACGGACAATTGGTTGTGTGCGGTTGGTTTTTAACAAAGCCTTGGCTGCGAGAACCGAGGCTTGGTATGAGAGGCAAGAACGAGTTGATTACGTTCAAACAAGTGCCATATTGACCCAGTAGAAAAAACTTGATGCCCTCCAGTTTTTGAATGAGGTGAGTTGTGTACCACTGCAACAAGGATTGAGGCATCTGCAAACTGCTTTTAGTAACTTCTTTGCTGGTAGGGCAAGATACCCCAACTTTAAAAAGAAGCGTAGCGGTGGCAGTGCAGAATTTACTAAGTCGGCTTTTAGGTGGAAAGAGGGACAAGTCTACTTGGCTAAGTGTTCCGAACCGTTGGCGATTAAATGGTCTAGACAACTTCCATCTGGATGTGAACCCACAACCATCACGGTTAGACTTGAACCTTCTGGACGCTGGTTTGTTAGCTTGCGGATTAACGATCCCATCGACCAAACCATGCAGCCAGTTGATAGTGCTGTGGGGCTGGATGTTGGGGTGAGTAGCTTCCTTACCCTGAGCGCAGGTGAGAAGATTGCTAATCCCAAAGCATTTGACAAGCACTATCAGCGGAAAGCGCAAAAGTCTTTGAGTCGTAAGCAAAAAGGCTCTCGCAACCGAGATAAAGCAAGGCTCAAAGTTGCTCGTCTTCAAGCTAAGATTTCTGATTCCAGACTTGACCATTTGCACAAACTGACAACTCGACTGATTCGTGAGAACCAAACGATAGTAGTTGAGAATTTGGCAGTTAAAAACATGGTCAAAAATCCCAAACTTGCCCGTGCTATTAGTGATGCTGTATGGGGTGAGATGGTTCGTCAACTGGAATATAAAGCCAAATGGTACGGTCGAGACTTGGTGAAGATAGACCGTTGGTTTCCCGGTTCTAAACGCTGTGGTAGCTGCGGGCATATTGTTGAAAAATTGCCGTTGAATGTCAGGGAGTGGGACTGTCCCAACTGCGGAACACACCACGACCGGGATATCAACGCCAGTCGAAATATTTTGGCGGTGGGACACACCGTTGCAGTCTGTGGAGCGAACGTAAAACCTGATAGGCATAAGTCTTAAAGGAGGGGCTGTGTCTGCCGTACGACGGCAGACCTTGAAAGCCCCGTGGCAGTTGCGGAAAACCCGTAAGGGAAGGAAACAGAAACCCAATTCGTGAGTTTTGGGAATCTCCCGCTACACCCGCCTCGGGTTAGCGGTGAGAGGATGTCAAGAATTTATTTTACGGTTATGGGTTGTCCTTCTTATCAATGATTTTTATTAGGTATTGTCCATTTTTTAAAGATCGAGTTTGGCGAGAACTTCGTGCAAAACTTTAGCCGAATTTTGCAGTTGCGTTTCTTCTGTCTTGCTCAAAGCTAACTTGACCCTTTTGATCGCTCCTTTTTCATTGACAACGGTTGGCAAACTCAGGCAAATATCGTCGATGCCGTACAGTCCTCGTACTAGAGTACTGACCGTCAAGATGCGTTCTTGAGAGCGCAAAATCGCTTTGACGATATCGGTAACAGCTAAACCGATCGCGTAGGAAGTATAACCTTTTCGCTGAATAATTTCATAGGCGGCATTCTTGACGCGATCGAAGATAGCGCATAATTCTTTTTGCTCGTCGATAGAAAGACTTTCCCAGTCGCTTGGGAGAAGTTTCATCCCAGCGACGTTGACGGTACTCCAGACGGGAACTTCGCTATCGCCGTGTTCCCCGATGATATAAGCGTGGATGCTGCGAGGATCGATATCCAGTTTCGCTGCCAGTAGAGAACGAAAACGCGCCGTATCCAACACCGTTCCCGAACCCATTACCCGCGAACTGGGAAATCCAGTGAGTTTTTGGGTAACCCAGGTCATGATATCGACTGGATTGGTGACGATTAGCAAGATGGCGTTGGGACAGTATCGTGCCACGTCATCCAAAATGTTTTTGAAGATAGCAACATTGCGTTCTACCAGGTCGAGACGGCTTTGTCCTGGTTTTTGCGCAGCTCCGGCAGTGATAATTACAATATCTGCATCTTGCCCTGCATCAGCAACCGTTCCTGCTTTCAAAAAGGTAGGGGAAATAAAAGACATCCCGTGCATCAAATCCATGACTTCTCCCTCGACCCGTTCTTTGGCAATATCTTGCAAGATCAGTTCGTCAAAACAGTTTTGGATCAGCATCGAATAGGCGCAAGCCATTCCCACTTGACCCGCACCGATGATAACTCCTTTGCGAGGACGAATCGGTGCGGGCTTTTCTGCATCGGGGTTAGAAATAAAAATTTGTTCAAACATATAAAGTCTTTGTGTTAGAGAGAACAATAACGATCGCGGATTAGCAATCTTCAATGAATTTATTGTTAGAAAGAATACTCGGTTTAAACATCCTTCGGCAGTCATAATGAGACTGCGATCGCGTTGGAGCGATAATTAAAAGTACATACTTAGCAACCGACGCGTCCACTCGGTACCCCTCCGATCGACTCGTTCGATCGCCTATAAATTTTGCCGATCGCTGTGCCTGAGAGACAAACCTTCATTCAAAATCATCTCGGTTACTCCTCAAAACGCAACGCCTTCCCTCGCACGTTGGGATAAAATTTCCCCCGTTCGTAAACTACTTGACCCCCAACAATCGTAACGACGGGCCAGCCAGTTAAATTCCAGCCTTCAAAGGGACTCCAACCGCATTTAGTTTGCAACTCTTCCCGCAGGACGGGACGATAAGTCTCCAAATCGACTAAGACTAAATCGGCATCGTATCCCGGTGCGATCGCGCCTTTATTGGGAATTTTATAAGCTTTAGCGACTGCCGTTGACATCCAATTGGCGACTTGGGCGACGGTGCAGCATCCCTGCATTGCCTGTGTTAGCATCAAGGGCAATGAAGTCTCGACCCCTGGCATTCCTGACGGCGTATTGGGATAGCCTTTGGCTTTCTCTTCCAGGGTATGGGGCGCGTGGTCGGTGGCGATCAAGTCGATAACGCCATCTAGCAAAGCTTTCCAAAGGATATCGTTATTTTCGGGCGATCGCAGCGGAGGATTCATTTGCGCCAGCGTTCCCAACTTTTCGTAGGCCTCTGTATTGAGTAGTAAATGCTGCGGCGTTACTTCTGCCGTCACCCAACTCGGTTTATCCTGCCTGAGAAATTCGGCTTCTATCCCAGTCGATAAGTGCAGAATATGTAAGCGACGCTGATATTTTTTAGACAGTTTGAGGGCTAATTTCGTCGCGTTGAGGGCTGCTTGTTCGTCCTGAATCTGAGAATGGACGGCTGGATCGGTAATTCCGGCAAATTCCTGGCGGCGAGCGTCAATTCTTGCTTGGTCTTCGGCATGAACGGCAATCAAACGCTTGCCTTTAGCAAAGATCGGTTCTAATTCTTCTTCCCGACTGACTAACAAAGGACCGTGCATGGAACCCATAAAAATTTTGATGCCGCACGCTGGTTTTGCTTCTAGCAAATCCGGCAAATTTTCCGGGGTTGCCCCAATAAAAAAGCCATAATTGACCAAGCATTTCTGGGCAGCTCGTTGCAGCTTATCGTCCAAAGCTGCCTGGGTAGTTGTCAAGGGGCGAGTATTGGGCATCTCCAGAAAAGAGGTAACGCCCCCTCTAGCACAGGCGCGACTTGCCGTATGCAGATCTTCTTTATGCTCTAATCCAGGTTCTCGAAAATGGACTTGGGGGTCAATCGCTCCGGGCAACAAAGTTAACCCCGTTGCGTCTATGATGGTACTAACATCGGTATCGGGAATTTCCGATGCGATCTGGACAATTTTGCCAGCCTGAGTTAGAACGTCTCCTATAAAAAACTCGCCGTTAGGCAAAAGAATTCGGGACTGACGAATTAGTAACATAAGCGAGCCATCCAAGCGTATGAGTTCCAAAAAATCAATGATACTTTAAAGTTCCTGCTGACAGGGAGATCGCTAAACTAAAATACAAATCTTGTCGCCACTCATTCTACTCGATCGTTTTTATTTACTTGCTGGCCATCAAAACACTATGACAGAAAGCCTCAACCAAGAGCCGAAGAAAACCGCTCAAACCCATCCGGAAAATCCCTGGCTAGAGATCGCCAAAACCATTATTACCGCAGCCTTTTTAGCCTTTGGAATTCGGACTTTTGTCGCCGAAGCGCGCTATATTCCCTCTTCTTCTATGGAACCCACCTTAGAAATTAACGATCGTTTGATTATCGAAAAGATTAGCTATCATTTTAGGGAACCAGAACGAGGAGATGTAGTGGTTTTTTCGCCAACAGAAAAGCTTAAAGAGCAACACTTCAATGAGGCTTTTATCAAACGGGTAATCGGTCTTCCGGGGGAAACAGTGGCAGTCAGAAATGGACGAGTTTATGTCAACGATAGGCCTTTAGCAGAGAACTATATTGCAGAGAAGCCTAAGTATAATTACGGTCCGAGAAAAGTCCCGCCGGGTCAGTATCTTGTCTTGGGCGACAATCGCAACAATAGTTACGATTCTCACTACTGGGGATTCGTGCCGAAAGAAAATATTATCGGGCGGGCAGTCGTGCGTTTTTGGCCCTTCAACCGTCTTGGAGGAATCGATCCAGAACCAATTTATTCGTTGGAAGGGAAATAGAGAAATTGTTAATCAATCGTTAGTGGCTAGTTGCTGAGAGGAAATCCTCCTAACGACTAACCATTAACTACTAACCAATAACTACCGGAACATACTACTGACCGAACTATCTTCGTGAATGCGCCAAATGGCTTCCCCAAGAAGCTCCGCTACAGAAAGCACGGTTAACTGATCGAACCGCTGATTTTCTGGAACAGGAATAGTATTGGTAACTATTACTTCTTCAAATAATCCGCTAGAGAGGCGCGAGATAGCCGGTTCGGAGAAAACTGCGTGAGTCGCACAAGCGTAAACTTGTCTGGCTCCCTCTTGGCGCAGCAATCGCGCTCCTTCTGAGATAGTACCTGCCGTGTCAATCATGTCGTCTACTAAAACAGCGGTTTTTCCCTTAACGTCGCCGATTAAATTGACGACCTCTGCAACGTTGTGTGCCTGACGGCGTTTGTCGATGATGGCAAGGGGGGCATCGTCTAATTTTTTGGCAAATGCCCTGGCCCTGGTAACGCCGCCGACATCTGGCGAAACGACTACGAGATCTGAGAGATTTTTACTGACTAAATAATCGATTAATACCGGAGAACCATAGACGTGATCGAGAGGAATATCAAAATACCCCTGAATTTGGGCTGAATGTAAATCCATCGCTAAAACGCGATCGGCACCAGCTTCAGTAATTAAATTAGCAACTAATTTGGCAGTAATAGCCTCTCGCCCCGCTGTTTTGCGATCCGCTCTAGCATAACAATAATAAGGAATTACGGCAGTAATCTGCCGTGCCGAGGCTCGACGACAGGCATCGATCGCGATCAGTAATTCCATGAGGTTATCGTTAACGGGTTTACAGCAGGGCTGAATTAGATAGACATCGCAGCCTCGGATCGATTCTTGGATCTGAATGTATAGCTCCCCATCCGCAAACCGCTTGCGAACCATTGGTCCTACGTCCATGCCCAAGTAACGAGCTACTTCTTGGGCGAGAGGAACGTTAGCCGAACCAGAAAATAAACGCAGGCGGTTATTGTCCGACGCAGGCTGTGATGTCGGCGAAAAGAGCAAAGTGGCAGTATAGCTCACGGCGGATTCTTTTCCCTCAACTTATGGCATTCTTATCATCTCAGGTTTTTAGGATTTCTGAGACAAATTTTTCCCACTCTCAATCATAGCCAATCTATTCTTTAAATTCCGACATAAATGTTCAATCTATTTAGCTTTTTTTGATTTTCTGGAGATGGGAATGAGCTGACAAACCCAAGGGATTGCTTGCCTATTGGTAAAGTTCCCATCAAATCTGAAAAAATAAACATTAAACTTAAAATTCTAACCGACATCAATAACCCTTTGATGAAAGCATTACTGGTTGTAGGAACGGATACCGAGGTGGGCAAAACAGTCTTAACCTCATCTTTAGCAGCTTACTGGCAGATCTACAAACCGAATAAAAGTCTGGGACTGATGAAGCTCATCCAGACAGGCATTGGCGATCGGGAGTTTTACCAAGAACTGTTTGGCAGCAGTCCATCGCTAGAAATCGCCGCCCCTCTGTGTTTTCAAACTCCAGTCGCTCCTCCTATAGCGGCAGAACGAGAAGGTCGCGACATCGACTTAGGACAAGTTTGGCAAGAATTTAGGCGATTAGGGCAACAGCAAGATTTCGTCTTAGTCGAAGCTTTAGGCGGGCTAGGTTCTCCAGTGACTCACGAACTAACGGTAGCAGATCTAGCTGGGGAATGGCGTTTGAGCGTCGTTTTGGTCGCGCCGGTTAAATTAGGCGCGATCGCCCAAACCGTAGCTAATGTTGCTCTTGCCCGCCAGTACCAAATCGATCTCAAAGGCATTGTCCTCAATTGTGTCCAACCCCGTACCGAACAACAATTAGCCGATTGGACGCCGATCGAGTTGCTTGAATCTTTGACCTGCATTCCCGTTTTAGGCGTTTTGCCCTATCTGAGCGATCGCAACGATCTGGAAAAGCTGGCTCTAGTTGCATCGAATTTAGCCCTGGAGAAATTTTTGCCTTGGTAGCAATTGCCACTTAAATTTCCTTATAAAAGTTTTCTACCAAGCGCTGTCTGACTTTTACTAATTCTTCAGAAGTTAGCATTTCCTCTTGACATTGAGCCAATAAGGCTGGTGTCGAGAAGATTTCTCCCAATCGCTGAATCCATCTATTCAACTCGGGGTCGCGATAGCAGTAGCGATTGAAAGAAAAGCAATACCAATCTGCGGCATATCGCGCCGCATATTCTTCTGGCGACATGCCCAGAGGAAACATTTGTATCGCCAATCGTTCGCAATTGAGAGGAGCAAGTGGAAGCTGCTTATCTACCTTACTCATAATCTTTTCAGTTTTGTTACAAAAGGTTACTAGCTTCCATACTTTAACTTAAGTGGTGACTTTTAATAAAGCGTGTTATGTCCGTTATTTTTGAAGCTTGGCACAGTTTAACCATAAATACAGAGACAATCGCGCGCGATCGCTTGCAAAATGGTAAATCCGCCAGGGCATTGTCCAAAAGCTAACGCACCGCTCGCTATACCTATGAGTGACACTCTAGATTCTGCCTTTAGATCGCTCGCCTCCCAAGGGCAAGAAAATAGTCAGAACCTCTCCCTGTTGGGGTCGTTGGCGCACGATCAGTTTGCCGCCCAAGGCATTGAAAAGGTTTTTAGTAACGTCCAAACTTAGACTCAAACTGCCCGTTTCTGGTTGAAACATCAGCAACTGACCCAACGCTTTAAGGGCATTATCTTGGTAGACGGACTGAGTATAAAATTGCAGTTTTAGTTGATTCCCCGCCGTCGTCACTCGAACTTGGATTTGTCCTCCCGTGGGCAAACTGCGGATAAATTTTTCCATCAATCCAGTTAGTACTTGGTCTAGCATAGCCGGATCGCTAACTACCTGCGGCAGTTTTTTCGGTACAACCACATCGAGTTCGACACTACGTCGTTGTGCTTGTTTTTGCCAAAGGGGAATACTGCGTTGAAAGACTTGTTCGAGGGAGATAGGAACGAGCTGAACTTGTTTTTCTCGCACGGGAGAGGTTTTAAATTCTGCCGCTCGGAAAATTAGCTCCATACGGTTGATTTGCTCGGTACATTCCTGGTCGATAGTTTCCAAGCGCTTGACTATTTCCGGCGATAATTCGCTAGAACGCTTGAGGAGCAATCGCGTCATCGTGCGAATGGTCGTCAGGGGAGTGCGAATCTCATGGGTAAGTGCTTGCAGCAATTCGATGTCTGGAGAATCAGTTGCACAAGCTTCATCGAGCTGTTGAGACTGCTGTTTGGCTCGCCGATTGGCGAACGGGAAAATGTTTCCGTTTTTCTCGCTAACTGTCTCGATCGCGCGAGTTTTTTTCGTCTCTAGGGTTGGTAGTTCGGGTAAATGCTTGAGCAGCAGATGGCTAAAATTTGTAACGAGACGATAATCGGGCGTTGGCGGTCTGAATTTCTCGAAAGTGCGATCGAGTTGCTGTAATTGATGGTACTTGGCAAGATACAAGCGCGATCGCAAGAGCGACCATGCCCGTTCGATTGTTTCTGGTTCAAACGAAAATTGAAAGGTAGGGAGTCCCGTAGCGTCCTCTCCCAAAACCATCAGCAACCCAAACTTGGAAGTCAATGCCAAACAAAACTGCTCGCTGGCGATGGGATCGTTTGGCAAGAGGGGCAGTTCCGCGATCGCGCCTGTAATGTCATGTTGTAGAATTTGTTGGGCAACAGATTGCTGACAGGGCATTAGCGCCAGAGTCTTGAGCGCTTGTGGCATAAAAATTCCGGTCTGAAAGCGAGAAATCAGATCTACATAGCTTAAAACGGGCGCGGGAGCGGATAAGATCGAGCCTTGTAAATCTGTTTGCGAAGCATCGATCGAAGATAATAATAACTGTTGTAGTGCCGCGATCGCTCCAAACCATTCCTTTTGCGCTTTCAGCTTTGCTCTGGCTATCTGCTCGCTCGAATAGGGATAAATCGCGTCTAGCTCGCTCTGAGGTGCACGAACTTCTAAATTAGCCGCTTCTTGGCTATTGAAAACATCACTGAGTTTTCGCCATAATCCCTGTTGCACGACCATTGACTTCCTACAAGCAGCAATTTACCGAATTCTTTTTCTCACCTACGATAGTAACTGCCTTTTTCATTCGTCCGCATCAGTAGAACCGAACGATTTATTCGCAATCCCCGTTCTTTGTGTCGAGTGATTGGGGATTGGAGATGGTTAGTCGTTAGCTGTCATTGGTCATTGGTCAAAAGTCCTTTGTCATTGGGGATTGTTAGTAGGGGCGGGTCGAGCTAAAAACGTGAGATATTTACCCACAGTTACTGTTAAAAACCCGCCCGTCCAGTAGAAAATCCATTTAGCATACTAACTCCAAACAGAGATTCTTCGTTACGTTCTACTGCACTGGGAATGACAAAATAAACTTTTGGAATGTCCTCTAAGGGCGTAGGGGGATCGAATAGTTGTTAATCTCGTAATTACATATAGAATAACAGCGATCGAGGGCAACGATGAATCGCAGAGCTTGCTTACGCCTGGGCGTTAGATTCTCCAGCTGGCTGGGACTTTCCTTAGTAGCTTGCGGATCTGCGCCCAAACAACAGAATTCTTTCTCTACCTCTACTGGAACGATGAAACTAGAAAGTACAGCTTTTATCCACAACGAGCTAATACCATCTCGGTACACCTGCGACGGCGAGGATATCTCGCCGCCTTTGAATTGGAACGATCCGCCAGCTGCAACTAAAAGCCTGGCGCTGATTTGCGACGATCCCGACGCACCGATGAAAACCTGGGTTCACTGGGTTGTTTACAATTTGCCTCCCGAAACTCGCTCCTTGCCCGAAAAGATTCCCGCAGGCAATTCACTTTCCAATGGCGGACTTCAGGGGAAAAATGACTTCGGCAAAATTGCCTATGGGGGACCTTGCCCGCCGCGAGGAACACACCGCTATTTCTTTAAACTCTATGCCCTAGATACAATGTTAGACCTCAAACCAGGGGCGACAAAAGCTCAACTAGAAGCTGCTATGAAAGGGCATATTCTCGCTCAAGCCGAATTCATCGGGCATTATCGCAGAAAATGAAATAAGCTGTCATACATTGTACTTAACTTACAGCTAACAGATAAAATTTTTATAAACGTGGGAATCCCCTAATTTTCACTTCCGTACTGGCGCACGATCGTGCGCCTCTATTTCTGACTTTTGACTGAATCGATCATGACCTTACCCTTTTCTATCGACGAGCGCCATCGCATCCATACCTCCCAACTAGACGTACCCCCGCGCCTGCTTTTGGGTCCGGGTCCGGCCAACGTCCATCCCCGCGTCCTGGCGGCTATGAGCCTGCCAACGCTGGGGCACCTCGACCCCCGTTACCTAGAATTGATGGACGAAATTCAAACCTTGCTCCGCTACACTTGGCAAACAGACAACCCGATGACGATTTCGGTCAGTGGAACGGGCAGTGCAGCCATGGAAGCGACTTTGGCTAACGTTCTCGAACCGGGGGATGTAATTTTAGTCGGCATAATGGGTTACTTCGGCTATCGCTTGGCGGATATGGCGAGTCGCTATGGAGCCGATGTACGCAAGCTGACTAAGGCTTGGGGAGAGGTTTTTAGCCTAGACGAACTGCGAGAGGGCTTAGAAACCAATCGTCCTACCGTTCTTGCCCTGGTTCACGCAGAAACCTCGACGGGAGCGCGTCAGCCCCTGGAAGGAGTAAGCGAATTGTGCCGCGAATTTAATTGTTTGTTATTGGTCGATACGGTGACGAGTTTGGGCGGCGTGCCTTTGTTCTTAGATAAATGGGGGATCGACCTGGCTTATAGTTGCAGTCAAAAAGGTCTCGGCTGTCCTCCCGGACTGGCTCCTTTTAGCATGAGTCCTCGCGCTTGGGATAAACTTCAAAATAGGCGATCGCCAGTCGCGAATTGGTATCTGGATATGAACCTGTTGAATCGCTATTGGGGTTCCGAGCGAATTTATCACCACACGGCTTCTAGCAATATGAATTACGGTTTGCGGGAGGCGCTGCGCTTGGCGGCAGAAGAAGGATTAGAAGAACGCTGGCAGCGACATCAAAACAATGCCCGCTTGCTTTGGGAAGGTTTGGCAGATTTGGGGCTGGTTTGTCACGTCCGGGAAGAATTTCGCTTGCCTACCCTAACTACGGTTAGAGTTCCAGAAGGAGTCGATAGCAAGGCAGTGGCACGCCAACTCCTGACCGATTACAACATTGAAATTGGTTTGGGACTGGGCGAACTGGCAGGCAAAGTCTGGCGAATTGGATTGATGGGTTATAACAGTCGGCGCGAAAATGTTGTGCTTCTGTTGGAAGCGCTTAGGAAAGTCCTAGCTAATGGGAAAGCAATCGACATCGTTAACTAGATTGAAGTCAGGCAAAGCTCATCCATCGGTACGGTTATTGCTATTGGTGAATGCGCGATCGCCCCAATGACAAAAATCGGAGTTCAACTTTACTATTTGATTGAGTAAACTGAGGCAGGTTGCGCAGATGCCTGTTTCCATCTGACGCATGAGTGCTCGCTTCACCTTCATCAAAATTAGGAAAAAAGCTGTATTAAGGAGAAAAGGCTATGCGAATAGCACAAATTGCTCCGCTATGGGAGCGAGTTCCTCCTCCAGCCTATGGCGGCACAGAATTAGTAGTTAGTTTATTAACTGATGAACTCGTTCGACGCGGACATGAAGTTACGTTGTTTGCAACGGCTGACTCGGTTACCCTTGCCAGGCTAGAACCCGGAGCACCCCAGCCCTTACGCTTGATGGAAGCGACTCCGCAAGAGGAACAAATCTACAACACCTTGCAACTGAGTAAAGTTTACGAACGCGCCAACGATTTTGATATTATTCATTCGCACATTGACTTTTCTGCTTTTCCCTATGCCAATTTGGTAAAAACGCCAACGGTACATACGACTCATGGAATTGTCCCCGCTTGGGTTGAGCCAATTTACATCAAAAATAGACACCAAAACTTCGTCAGTATTTCTAATTCACAGCGTCGGGATGACTTGGATTTAAACTACATCGCTACTGTATATAATGGAATCGATCCCGACGCTCACCTCTTTCATCCCCAACCGGATAATTCGCCTTATTTAGCTTTTCTAGGGCGGATATCGCCAGAAAAGGGCCCTCATCTGGCGATTGAGATTGCCAAGCGCGCGGGCTGGCACTTGAAGATAGCTGGCAAGGTCGATCGCGCCGATCGAGAGTTTTTTGAACGAGAAATTGCGCCACTGATTGATGGCAAACAAATTGAATTTCTAGGTGAAGCCGATCGCGCGCAGAAGAGTGAGATTATGGGTGGGGCGGTTGCTACGCTGTTCCCGATTACCTGGCGCGAACCCTTTGGTTTGGTCATGACCGAATCAATGGCTTGTGGTACGCCAGTGATTGCAATGGCACTGGGGTCAGCTCCTGAAGTTATCGTGCATGGCAAGACAGGGTTTCTTTGTCAGAGCGTGGATGAATGTGTTGCTGCCCTCGCTCGAATATCCGAAATAGATCGTCGGGCTTGCCGTCAGCACGTGGAGCAGCATTTTAGCGTTCGAGCAATGGTAGATGGCTATGAAGCGGTGTATCGACGGGTTTTGGCAACCAGTTTCAGCCGCAATGGTCGAAGCGAGACTCCCATTATTGCTGCTTGAAGTGGATTGTAGCCAGCGGAGGTGAAGGCTATGATGCATTCCCCCAAGCAAGCGATCGCAATTTTGTCGATTGACTCAAAGCCAAATGACTCAAAATTAGATACATTAGCGATCCACCATCAACTCGCCCAGCTTACTTCAGCATTGAGAAAAGCCGGATGGCAGATCGATCGATTTCTAGGTAAAGTTGGCAAATCATGGACAAATCAGGTGAAAATAGAACGTAATTCGCCGGATAGCCGCAAAATATATATAACAGCAACTAATATCGCCCAATTCGTCAGAGAGTTTCAAAAATTTGCTATGCACGAAGGGGGCAACTATCCACTCATTCATACCTGGAATGGATTAGCGGGTCAGATTGGGTTGCAGCTTAAGGTGTCTGGTGGAATGCAGTGGATACATTCTTACTGGAGTGAAGATTCGCTTTCGATTGAATCGCAAATTTCCGGACATCCTTCGGCGCAAACAGCCTGGCAAATTTGGCACAATGCAGATGAAATTATTGAATTTGCATCTCTCAATGCCAAGTCTTCTCCATTCCATCCCAAGGTACGATCGAAAATCGAAGCCAAACGCCAATTAGGACTTTCTGCCTTCGACACCGTTATCTTGTGGGTTGGAACTTTCGCTCAACAAGGCGATCGGGCGTTGCAAGAAATTGAACGCTGGCTTGAGATTGCAACTCGACTCAATCAAATGTCCGCTATCCAACGGCATCGCTCGTGGAAACAACATTGGGTTTTCATTGCGCAAACTTCCGGTTCTGCTGACGATCGCGCTCAGATTAATCGTGCTATCCAAGAAAAAGTTTCAGCACTCGATCTAAAAGATAAAATTCATTGGTCAGCATCAGGTTCACCTGAAGGTCTCGATCTTTATTACAGTGCAGCCGATGCGTGCGTGCTTCCGAATTGGAGAGAACCCTTCGCAGATAAGGCATTACGGGCGATCGATCGCGGCACCCCAGCGATCGCATCTCAGTACAGTGGAGCGAGATTTGCCGTCATCCCCAAAGAAACCGGGTTACGGGTTGCCGCTAACAGTCCAGAGGCATGGGCCGAGGCAATCGCTCAGGTGTTGGAGGGAGATCGATGGGTCAAACGGTTATGGCAGCACTCTTTAGGCAGATCCGATCCGGAGTTGAGTTGGACGATCGCGGCGGCTCATCTGAGTGAAGTCTACCGACGATTACTGGCACAAACCATCACTCAGATACCACTCTGGCACAGCCAAAAACCGTATTCAATCAGGCTGCCGCAACGAGCGATGGTGACAGACTTCGAGCCGGACAAGACATTAGACTTTGTTCCATCGCCTGCATCTGACTCTGTTGCGGTTGCAGCGATGAGGCGCTCGGCATCCTAAAAGCGAATATTTCTTGCCAAAGGCAGCTCCATAAAAATGTGCGTTGGCTAAAACCCCTTACTCAAATTTTGATTCAATTAGAATATATATATATATATAGAAGATACTTTGCGATCGCTCGAAGATAGATAACTCGAACCAAGTTTTGGCGTTAAACACCTATTTTATGAATTGTGCTCAGCCCTCTAAGGGAGATATCCTTATCGTTGACGATACGCCAGATAATCTGCGCCTTTTATCAGCCATGCTAGATAAGCAGGGGTATGAAGTCCGCAGTGTAACTAATGGTTCGACGGCATTGATGGGCGTGCGGGCACAACCCCCCGATTTGATTCTGCTCGACATCAACATGCCCGGCATGAATGGTTATGAAGTCTGCCAGCACCTAAAAGCCAATCCCGACACTCAGGAGATTCCAGTCATTTTTATCAGCGCGCTCAACGAGATATTTGATAAAGTCAAAGCTTTCTCGGCTGGAGGCGTAGACTATATTACTAAGCCATTTCAAGTTGAGGAGGTATTGGTACGAGTTGAGAATCAATTAACCGTTCGCAGGCTGCAAGTGCAGTTGCTCCAAGCTTTAGAACAAGAACGAGCGCTTAACCAACGAATTGAAGAATTAGCAATGCTCGAAGAGCGCAATCGGATTGCTCGCGATATTCACGACTCATTGGGGCACGCACTTGTAGCGCTCAATATTCAAATGGAAACCGCCCTGGCTCTGTGGAAGAATGACCCGGAACAGGCTTACACATTCTTAGTAGAAGCCAAACAACTTGGTTCGGAAGCCTTGCAAGCAGTACGCCAATCCGTTTCAGACATCAGAACCGACCCATTGCAAGGTCAATTATTAGAAGGCGCGATCGCCGCCCTCGTCCGAGAATTTCACCAAACCACGGGCGTATTGCCAGAATGCCAGATTAACCTATCCCATCCCCTATCAAACCAGATCGATACTGTGGCGTATCGGATCGTGCAAGAAGGTCTGACCAACATTTGCAAGCATGCAGAGGCAACTACCGTCCGCATCGAACTCCAGACCACCCCCTCCGGTTTATTGCTGGTGCTTCAAGATAATGGCAAAGGTTTTCGGGTCGATGAGAGATATACTGGATTTGGTCTTCAGGGCATGCGAGAGAGAATTGCTGGCTTGGGAGGCGAGCTGAAAATTGTCAGCGAGCCGGGGGCTGGCTGTCGTATTACTGCCAAAATTCCAAGGCTACCAGGTAAAATACGATAATCTGTAGGGGCATGGTGATGCCATGTCCTTACCCGTGTTTCGTCAATTTAAAAGAATCGCTATATTAACATGATTCGAGTGTTGCTCGTAGAAGACCAAGAGATTGTCCGTCGGGGCTTAAAGACCTTGTTAGGAACTAAGCCTGACCTTCAAATAGTGGGCGAAGCAGATAACGGGCAAAGCGCGATCGAACAGCTAGAAGCGTGGCAGGCAGTCTCGCAACTGCCGGACGTGGTAGTAATGGACATTCGCATGCCCGTGATGGATGGGGTAGAAGCTACCCGATTGATTTGCCAGCAGTTTGCAGGAACAAAGATTCTCGTTCTCACGACCTTTAACGATACTCAGTACGTGTCCGAGGCGTTGCGTTTTGGGGCCAAAGGGTATTTGTTAAAAGATACGCCTGCCGAGGAACTGGCAAAAGCGATTCGCTCGATTCACCAAGGCTATACCCAGTTTGGACCGGGAATTCTGGAGCGGGCGATCGCGCAGGTGTCGGCAATCGAGTCAGAAAAGCCCAAAGATCCACCGCCAGAGCTACTGGAGTTGACCGCTAGAGAACGGGAGGTTTTGCGCTTGATTGCAGCTGGTGCGAGCAATCGGGAAATAGCCCAGGCACTGTTCCTCTCAGAAGGGACGGTCAGAAATCATATCTCTCACATTCTAGCTCGACTAAATGTACGCGATCGCACTCAAGCGGCGCTTGTTGCTAATACATTTCTCGATTGGCTGGAGAAGCCTAAAACTTCTGGTTAAAGTTTATACTTAGGCGCGTCAGTCCCTAATCTCAGCCAAACGAATTAGGGGAACGTCCTTCAAAATGCTGCTTGGTGATGCGATCGTGACTTTTTTCAAACGACAACTACAGCCACCTCGAAAAAAATTTTTCTCCCGCTTGGGATCTTGGTGGGATAAAGGAATCGCACTTTTAGCTCTCGCCAATTTGATTTTAGTGCTGTTCGATCTAAGTTACATTCCTCTACGAGATTTTTGGTTACAAGGAAAGGTTCAACTTTTTCTAAAAATTGGTCCGCTTGAGCGCGAATTTCCCGATCCTCCTTTAAGAATTCTTCCGTTTCGCGTCTCGGATTGGTATGACTGGGTGAAAGGAATTGAACCCCATCGAGACACGAAACAATATTTACAACTCGTAAAAGAACTTAATCAGAAAATTAGTCAGGTAGCTTTGCCAACTTTGAATTCACCAAGGCAAAATCCTAACCGAGTCGAAGCTGAAACTGTCGATAGAATTCTAAAAGAATTGCGCGATCGCTCCGCAGAAATGGTTGATACTAATCCCTTTCTAATTGCTAATAAAACAGGGACGCTAGAAAGAATTAAAAATAAAATTCGAGAGCGAGTTTTTGGGACTAAAAATGTTTCTTCTAAAGAAGCTTTTTATAGATTTTGGAACAGAGAATATTTAAGAGAAAAAGGATTTCGACAAGAACTGAATTTTTTTGACCGAGAAATTAAACCGTTAATAGAAACCAACTACTATCGTCCAGTCGGAGAAAACGGAGAACCCGTAGATAATTTTGGTCTGCTCGATTTCCCATTTTTTCTGGTCTTTTTGTTTGATTTTCTGGTAAGAACTTTTTCGATCGGTCGCCGTCATACGGGAGTAAGTTGGTTCGATGCCATGCTATGGCGCTGGTACGATGTTTTTTTGCTAATTCCCCTTTTTCGTTGGTTGCGCGTTATTCCCGTCACTATCCGCTTAAATCAAGCGGGATTAATCGACCTTCATGCCATTCAAAAGCAAGCAAGACAGGGATTTGTTGCCAACATTGCCGAAGATATTACCGAAGTAGTCGTCGTTCAAATTATCGACCAACTTCAATCTACTATCCGTCAAGGAGAAATTGCCAATCTACTCTCTAGACAGAATGTCCGAAAATACATCGACCTCAATCAGGTCAATGAAACCACAGAAATTATTAAATTGGCAATGAATACGATTGTTTACCAAGTCTTGCCAAAAATTCGACCCGATCTAGAAGCGCTACTGCAATACAATATTAGAAAAGCGATCGCGCAATCGCCTGCTTACGAAAGCATACGCTTGCTACCGGGATTGGAAAGACTACAAACTAATTTAACCGAACAATTGACCAAACAAATTTACCAAGGTTTCTGGAAGGCAATGACCGTTCTTTTGAAAGAAGATCCCGCCTTCGATAAACTCTTAGAACGATCGATCGCAAATTTTAGTCAGATTGTTAGATCTGAATTTCAAGCAGAGCATAGCTTAGAAAAAATTGAGACTTTACTAATCGATCTTTTAGAAGAAATCAAGATTAATTACATTCAACGATTATCGCAAGAAGATATAGAAAAGATTCTCGAACAAACCAGGGCGATCCGCCAAGTGACCCAGACATCTAAATGAAATCAGAAGAGCGTCTGGGCACCGCCGCATTCGGGGCAGGGCTGAAAAGCATAAGGGGTCAGGAAAAAGCCTCGGTCAACGCTCTATTGTTACTTTTTTGATAAACTAGAGATGTAGGACACATTTCTGGCGAGAGTTGCGATCGCCGGATTAGTTCATCTTGATTTTGTAAGAAGTGGGTCTTGCCCGCTTTTTTTGTTGCCCTATTCCGATGACTCATCCGCTCATTCCCAAAATTCTAGAATTAGCGACTCCCATTGCCGAAGAACTGGGATTAGAAGTCGTAGAAGTCGTTTTTCAAACCAATAAGCGACCGCCAATTCTGCGCTTAGATATTCGCAATCCCAGCAGCGATACGAGTATAGATGATTGCGAACGCATGAGCCGCTCCCTGGAAGCCATCTTAGATACAACAGAAATCATTGCGGGGTCTTATGTCTTAGAGATTTCTAGTCCAGGAATCTCGCGGCAACTGATTACCGATAGAGAATTCGCAGCTTTTAAAGGATTTTCTGTCATCGTAAAAACCCACACCCCCTATGAGGAGCGAAAAGAATGGCGAGGAAAGCTACAGGGACGGGATGAAGAAGCCGTTTACATCAATCAAAAAGGACGCGCGATCGCAATTCCTCGTCAGCTCGTTGCTACAGTCCAACTAGATGGATAAAGACGCGACTTATCGCGCCCAGGATAGCCAATCATTTGAAAATTATATAGGAGTTTAGTGCATGTCACTGGTTAACTTGCCCGGTCTACGGGATATGATTGAAGAAATTAGTCAAAGACACAACTTACCCAAATCCGCCGTTCAAGAAGCCTTGCGCGAAGCTTTACTAAAAGGTTACGAACGCTATCGTCGCTCTCAGAGTCTAGACCGCCATCAGTTTCACGATGACTATTTCAACAATTTTGAAGTCGAACTAGACACCGAAGAAGAAGGCTTTCGCGTTCTCGCGACCAAAACCATCGTCGAAACTGTCAGCAACAGCGATCGCGATATTTCGCTCGAAGACGTTCAAAAAGTAGCCGCAGAAGCCCAACTAGGAGACGAGGTAGTTTTAGACGTTACTCCCGATCAAAAAGAATTCGGTCGCATGGCAGCCATTCAAACCAAACAGGTGCTGCTGCAAAAACTGCGCGATCAGCAGCGAAAGCTCATTCAAGAAGAATTCCAAGACCTAGAAAACACCGTTCTCCAAGCCAGAGTCCTGCGGTTCGAGCGACAAGCTGTTATCATGGCAGTACAGAGTGCTTTCGGTCAGCCAGAAGTCGAAGCAGAACTTCCCAAGCGAGAACAGCTACCTAATGATAACTATCGAGCCAACGCTACCTTTAAGGTCTATCTCAAAAAAGTGCGCGAAGGATCTCACCGAGGTCCCCAACTGATCGTCTCTAGAGCAGCAGCTGGCTTAGTTGTCGAACTGTTTACCGTTGAAGTTCCTGAAATCGAAGAAGAAGTCGTCCGCATCGTCGCCGTCTCCAGAGAGGCAAATCCACCGTCTCGCCATGTCGGTCCCCGTACCAAAATTGCGGTAGATACCTTAGAGCGAGATGTCGATCCCGTCGGAGCTTGTATCGGCGCGAGGGGGTCTCGAATCCAAGCCGTAGTCAACGAACTGCGAGGTGAGAAAATCGACGTAATTCGCTGGTCGCCCGACCCGGCTACTTACATTGCCAACGCCCTCAGTCCCGCACGGGTAGATAAAGTCATTTTAGTCAATCCAGACGAGCGCCAAGCCTTGGTCTTAGTAGCAGAAGATCAATTGAGCTTAGCCATCGGCAAAGAAGGACAAAACGTTCGCCTAGCCGCTCGTCTGACGGGTTGGAAAATCGATATCAAGGATATAGCAAGCTACAAAACCGAAACCGAACAACAACCAGAACCCGTCACCGCAGACGCCAGCGACCAATAACCGAAAAGAATAACCAATCGCTGAAACGATTAATGCAGAAAAACTACAGACGTTGTATTAGTTGCCGAAAGGTAGCGCCAAAAGAATCATTTTGGCGAATCGTCAGAGTCTACCCCTCGCGACAGGTACAATTAGATCGGGGGATGGGGCGTTCTGCCTATATCTGCCCTCAAGCTAGTTGTCTGACGGCAGCTTGCCAGAAAAATCGACTGGGGCGAGCGCTAAAAGTCTCCATACCCGATCGCATTTATGAGAGCTTGTGGGAGCGTTTAGCGACTGTTTCTGGTCGGGAAGATATCTAACAAAACCCGAAGCTTAAGCTTTAGAGGTCTTAGATGTCGTCGTTTGTCATTCTCGCTAGCATAGGAGAAAAGCCTTCATTGTTGTTTTAGCATAGCGCTCAATTTTACCGAAAGGATTAACCATGCCAAACTACAACAGCCCGTAGTCAGGGGCATCGCGACAACTAGGATCTAGTCAGGGGGATAGTGGATGAACAACGGAAAAGTTAGAATTTACGAATTATCAAAAGAATTGAACTTGGATAACAAAGACATTTTAGAAATTTGCGATCGGCTCAACATTGCCGTCAAAAGCCACAGTAGCACGATTACAGAAACAGAAGCGGAACGAATTAAGGTCATGGCAGAAAAATATACGCCCAGCCAAGCTGCCAGGAAAAGTCACGGAGCCGCCCAGGACAAAGGGAGCGATCGCTCGTCGCCAACTGCCAAAGGCGAGCGCAAACAGCAAATCTTAGCCATTCATCACAAGCAAGATCGTCCGAGTACGGCAGCCGACGCTCAAGCCTCGGCTCAGCTAGCTACTCCTCCGCGTCCTCCGGTCAAATCGCAACCGCCCACTCCCCCGACTTCCCCACAAGCAAGCCGTCCCGCAACTGCGCCTTCCCTGGCGGTTGCTACTAGCCAAGCAGAAGCTTCCAAACAACCATCAAAATCCCAACTGCCCCAAACAGAAGAACCAACAACAACCGCAGCTCGAGTAGAAGCTCCCCAAATGCTCAAACCTCCGATGCGACTGACTCAGCCAACCGTCGCCAGAGAAAAAGAAGCAGGCAGGCAGCCAAGTGCCGAATCGGCTCAAACGACCCAAGCAGCAACCGCGCAACCCATACAACAGGCTACCAAGAAAGCAGAAAAAGCGTTGCCCGAACCTGGCGTGCGAGCGATGGCGGAAAAACCCGCAGAAAAACGGCAAACGCCCATCCAACTAGAATTAAAACGACCTCCTCAAAGACCCCAGGAGCGCAAACCCGTTCTGGAGGAGTCAGTTGAAGCAACCGTCGAACTAGAATCCGAACCTTTAGAGACAGCAGGACTAGAAGGAGAAGAACTGCTCGACCTCTCTAAAAAACCAAAGCAAAAATTGAAGCGTCCGACACTGCCTCGCAGCGCTAAAAGTCATGCTTGGGAGGAGGAAGAAGAAGAAGAACAACGCGAAACGGTTAGCAAAGCCAGTAAAGTTAGCGGCAAGGGCAAGCGCCGTCCTGTCATTGTCGACGATTTAGACGAGGAAGACTTTGAAGACGAACTGGAGTCAACGGTTATTCCCAGTAGCATTAGCCTGTCAACAGCTCGTCCGCCCAAACCTAAATCTCTCGAATCGGCAGCTGTCGCTACTGGCGCTAAAGCCAGAAAAGCTGCTCCCAAGGTAGATAGCAGTGCAGTAAAAGCCAAAGCAGAACGGCGCGATCGCAAAGAAGTCGCTCAGCGTCCCGATAAAGTCGTTCTCACCAGTAGCTTGACGGTCAGAGAACTGGCTCAATTGTTAGTCGTACCAGAAACCGAAATTATCAAAAACCTCTTCCTCAAAGGAATTCCTGTCAATATCACCCAAACTCTCGACCTAGAAACGGCTCGCTTAGTTGCCGAAGAACTGGGTACGACCGTAGAAACAGCACCCGAAGAAGCGTTGGCTGCCAAAAGTACCGAAATGATCGACGTGGCAGACCTAGAAAATCTCCAACGCCGTCCGCCCGTTGTCACGATTATGGGTCATGTCGATCACGGCAAAACAACCCTACTCGACTCGATTCGCAAAACCAAAGTAGCCCAAGGCGAAGCTGGCGGCATTACCCAGCACATCGGTGCCTACCACGTGGATGTAGAACACGATGGCAAGCAAGAGCAAATTGTCTTTTTAGACACGCCCGGTCACGAAGCCTTTACGGCAATGCGGGCGAGGGGAGCGCGAGTGACCGATATTGCCGTGCTCGTCGTCGCGGCTGACGACGGCGTTCAACCGCAGACGAGAGAGGCGATTTCCCACGCTAGAGCGGCTGGAGTGCCGATCGTCGTTGCCGTCAACAAGATTGACAAACCAGAAGCCAATCCCGATCGCGTCAAGCAAGAACTTTCGGAACTGGGGTTGGTTCCCGAAGAATGGGGCGGCGACACAATTATGGTACCCGTGAGCGCCCTCAAGGGAGAAAACCTCGATGGTTTGCTAGAGATGATTCTGCTGGTATCCGAACTCGAAGAACTCTCGGCTAATCCCGATCGCCCTGCCAAGGGAACTGTCATCGAAGCCAACCTAGATCGCACCAGAGGTCCAGTAGCTACTCTGCTAGTCCAAAATGGAACGCTCAGAGTCGGAGATATCATCGTCGCCGGATCGGTATTCGGCAAGATCCGCGCCATGATCGACGATCGCGGCGAAAAAGTCGAAGTCGCTACTCCCTCGTTCGCAGTAGAGGTTCTCGGTCTCAACGACGTTCCCGCTGCCGGAGATGAATTTGAGGTCTTCGAGAACGAAAAAGAAGCTCGCACCCTTGCCGAACGGCGAGCAGAAGAAAAACGCCAGTCTCGCCTGCAACAAGCGATGTCGTCTCGACGGGTGACCCTGGCTGACATCTCGGCTCAAGCCCAGGAAGGCGAACTCAAAGAACTCAACCTCATTCTCAAAGCAGACGTTCAAGGCTCTGTAGAAGCCATTCTGGGAGCGCTCCAGCAACTACCGCAAAAAGAAGTGCAAATCCGCGTCTTGCTAGCAGCTCCAGGAGAGGTCACCGAGACGGATGTCGATCTCGCGGCTGCAAGCGGTGCCGTCATTATCGGCTTCAACACCACCTTGGCTAGCGGTGCGAGAGCGGCTGCCGATCGAGAAGGAGTCGATATTCGCGAGTACGATATCATCTACAAACTCTTAGATGACGTTCAAGGGGCGATGGAAGGTCTGCTCGAACCAGAAGAGATCGAATCTCCCCTCGGACAAGCCGAAGTCCGAGCTGTTTTCCCCGCTGGGCGCGGTATGGTGGCTGGCTGTTACGTACAGTCGGGTAAAATTATTCGCAACCGCTACCTGAGGGTTCGTCGCGGCGGTCAAGTCATTCACGAAGGCATGGTAGATTCTCTCAAGCGATTTACCGAAGATGCCAGAGAAGTAGCTGCCGGTTACGAGTGCGGTATCGGCACGGCTAAGTTCAATGATTGGAAGCAAGGCGACATCATCGAAGTCTATGAAAAAGTCATGAAGCGCCGCACCCTTTCGGTGTAAAAGCAGAAGGATGAGGCATTCAAAGCGAAGCCGTTGCCCTCTCTCGGAGCCTTCTCCACCAAAAACGGCGGTCTGCCATCGCACGGCAGACTTAGCCTTCCCAGAAGGAAAAAATCTTTTTCTATCCTACTTCTTCCTTCAAATGACAAAGGACAAATGACAAAATCATTTCGCTCCGAACCATTTTTGTGGATTCATTTAGCAGGGATTGCGATCGCGCCCCTACTCTTACAAATCGTTTGGTTGGGATTGGCAGTGGGCGATCCCCTGCCCTTCGTTTGGCTGGAGCTGCTGTTTCTCACCATTGTCGGCATCGTCCCCGTATTTTGGATGCAATGGCAGCGTCCTTTTGATATTTTTAGCCTTCTGCTCGTGGCACTCAAACCAGAAACCTTGTCCCAACAGCAGCGACAAATCTTGAGCCAACTAAAAACTAACAAACAGCGAATCTTGAGTCTGGTCGTCGCTCTAGGAATGTTCTGGGTGCTGTGGCAACTCTATCGGCTTGCCCCCCTAGCCGCGCTCGCTGCTGCCGCTTTGCCTCAGTGGCGCATTCTGGGATTGTCAATCGCGGGCTTGGCTTTTTTGGCAAGCAACCTGTTCGTCCAAGTTCCTGTCAGCGTTTTAGGAGTCCTGGCAACCAGCGAGCAACAGCTTAGCGCCACAGAACCGTTTCCAAGCGAACAAATTCCCCAACAATTTACCGTTCCCGGATTTAAAGTAGACAAAATTTTACCGACCTTAGCCCTAGATTAGCAATCGTTAAGCCCGCAATACACTAAGCTAAAACCGATATGATAAATATTTAGCAACCAGATCGATTGGGACTCGATAAATTTAGGTTTGATGCCCCTAAATCTATTCACCGCTCACTGGTCGCTTATGAGCCAGCGCCGCCAGAGGGGGTTGGGTTTAAATGCCACTTGCTACAACGGATAGTCTCTCCGCAACGCAATGGCTCCCCACGAGCGACTGGCAAATCCGAAGGATCCCTGAAGTGAGTCAATCCGCTCGCAAAGATAAGATTCTCGTTGTCGATGACTCTCCAGAAAATTTATTGCTGGTGGAGAGTATTTTGCAACAAGAGGGGTATGAAATCTTCCCAGCCAAAGATGGATGGACTGCCCTCGCTCTGGTCAAACAATTTGTCCCTCACCTCATCTTGCTAGACGTAATGATGCCCGGCATGGATGGCTTTGAAGTGACCAGGCGCATTCGAGAAGATCCCAGCCTGCCCTACATTCCTATTTTGCCGATCGCGGTTCACGACCGACCGAGTGCAGTGAAAGGGTTAGACATGGGGGCAGACGATTTCATTCGCAAACCCGTCGATGTAGACGAACTGCTAGCGCGAGTGCGATCGCTGCTGCGGCTCAAACATAGCCTCGATCGGCAAGAACAGATGGTAAAGGTACGCGAGGACTACATGTCTCGCCTAGCCCACGATCTGCGTGCGCCTTTATTCGCTGCCGAGCGCGTGCTAGGCTTATTGCAGCAGGGAGCTTTCGGAGACCTATCGCCTTCTGTTCTAGAAGCGATCGCCATATTAGCTCGTAGCAACCGTAATTTACTGGAGATGGTCAACACGTTACTGGAAGTTTATCGCTATGAATTTGCTCAAAAAGCGTTGGACTTTGTTCGAGTCGATCTGGGAACCTTAGCCGAAGAAGTGGTTCGAGAGTTGACCCCCCTAGCCAATGAAAAGGGACTCTCCCTAACCTTAGAGTTGGACGGCAAAGACCGCTCGCTCTCCAACTTTCAAGTTCTAGGCGATCGCCTGGAACTGCGCCGATTGTTGACCAACTTAATTGACAACAGCATCAAATTTACCGATTGCGGCTCGGTTCGAGTGCGCCTGTACCAGTCGCCAAAGCGATCGAATTCAGACGAGGTAGCTAAGGCTTGGGCGCTCGTGACCGTCGAGGATACCGGACCCGGCATCTCCGCTCAAGAGCAGCAGTTCCTCTTCGATCGCTATCGCGTCGGCAAGCACAGACGATCTGGAAGCGGTCTGGGACTTCATTTATCCCGCCAGATCGTGGAAACCCACCAGGGAACGATCGAAGTCAGTTCCGAACCGGGACGGGGTAGTATCTTTATCGTTGGCCTACCTGCAATAACTTAGACCAAGCATTCCTCGGCGATCGCGACGCGAACAATTCCTATAAGTTATTATTTCGTCAGAAGATAGCCGTTTCGGGAACGATTTTTAATTAGCTTGTAGATCTTTACCAATAGCTCCGTATCAGTCGTTCAACTAAAACAAAATACAGCAATGACCAATAGCTCAACCAAAAACGATCCAAAAATTTATAGCTTGCTCAGTATTGGTCAACGAGGAGTAGGTAAGACAGTTTTTCTGATCGGTAGCTGTACGGAACTCTACACCAACCAATATCAAGAGAACGGTCAGCAAATATGGTTCGATTGTGAAGAGCCAGAAATTCAGCAAACTTTTGAAAGCATTCTCCGCCAGACGACTCAAACGGGTCAATATCCGTCAGCAACGATGAAAATTACCAACTTTGACTTCTCTCTTAAGCTGCGTTCCCTATGGGGAAATAAAACCCTATGCCAATTTCGCTGGTGGGATCCTCCTGGAGAATCCTGTCAAATTTATAACCCAGCCTTTTTGATGATGGTTTTAAACTCGGACGGTTACTGCGCCTTTATCGACGCCTATACCTTCGTCGAGCGAGCCAATGACCCCAAGGCATTAGCCCAGAGTTTCGAGCTAGTGAAGTCGATCGCCGAGGTGCTCCATAGCAATAATTTAGAGCATCCCCTAGCTATTGTTTTCACCAAATGCGATCGGCTTCGGCTCGATTCGCAAGACGGTCAGATCCTCGATCGAGGGATTCAGCCACTGCAAGCCTTTTTAGAGAACCTTAAAATTAATTATCAAATCTTTTATTCCTCAATTCCAATCGTTGCAGGCGATGATGGATTTGACCTCAAAACCTCAGAAACGGCAAAGCCCATTCTTTGGCTAATCTCCAAACTGAGAAATACAGAAATTTTCAGTTTGAATGGCGACATCATAAATTCAGTAATCTAATCTTCATTCATAATTTTTTAGCTAGAACCAGACTATTCGGTTGTTAAAAAATCTTAAGCGCAACTCGTTAATCATCTTATAATCATGCCTTTGCTCGTCGGTCAGATCGTTTACACTAGCTTTCCTGGAATAGGATTTAAATCCCTTGTCAGTCAACAAATTCCTTTAGACATTCAGCAAACGTTTATTCAACAAGTAGTTTACAAGCACTGGGATACTTACAACCCGCCAAAAGCAGGCTATCAAGCGACTTATTTGTATCAATTCTCCACAGATAAGACTCTATTTGGCTGGCTGTATAATGAAGGAACGGACGAACTGGGAAGATCGAATATTCCCTATTGCATTGGCTATTACCTAGCAGGGCTTTTAAGTACCGTTCAACTAGAAAACATTTTGACATGCTTGGATATCGGTCCGGTAACGAGCGTCGATCGCCACAATCCGCCAGCGAGTTTAGAGAATATTATCATTCCCGATTTATGCAACTATCAACCCGCTCGCAGTGGAGTGGCAATTTCCTCAGACATTCGCAAGCAAACCCATAAAGACCTGTTGCAAAAAAAATTGCTCAATTTGTTCGTTAGTTGCGATGAAATGGAAAAAGCAGCCTCTCGCGATCGCGTCATTAATCGCGAGGCAAGTCTCCCCATAAAAGCCTTATCGCCAGCAAGTTCGGAACTGGACTTGGTCGATCGGCAGTCGATGAACCCCTCCAACATTGAAAGAATCTTACAAGAGTTGATGGCAAAACCCATTGGCATTCAGGGAGTTGCCTTGGTTTCTGCCGAAGGACAGCCCATCATCCCGACCATTGGCATGGATAAAAATAGCTCCCTAATTATGGCTGGCAGCATGCTTTATTTAGCCAAAAGCACCCAGGACGAATTTCATTGGCAGGGAATTGAGACGATTGCCGTTCGCGCCCAAGAAGGTCATGTTATTCTCGCTTACTGCCATCCCGACGTTTTTCTACTCGTTAAGGCGGGTAAAGCATTGAGCGGTCTTTTAGATGGCGAAATCAACCGCACGGTAGAAAAACTCAGAGTCGCCCTGCAACCCCTTCAAGATTCCCCAGTTCGAGCGCAACCCGAAGCGCTGCCGCAATTGCCGTCAGAAGTCTTGCCGAAAATCGACGAGGTTTTATACGAATTCAATGCTGAAGCCTCGCCAGCCAATGACGACGAAATTAGATACAGAGGTCGTCGGACGAACCTATGAGTCAATTAAGAACCAGGCGGTGGCGGCATGCGTCGAGTTAACAAAGTACGCAGCGATCTAGGCGGTAAATCCTGCTTGACCAAGAAATCGTTATAAGCGTGGAGTCCGTGTTCGCTAATATCCAATCCCTTCAGTTCCGCGTCAAAGGAAACTCTCATCCCAACTGCCCATTTGATCGACGACCAAGCAAGCCAGCTCAAAATCGTCGTCAAAAGACTGATAGAGGCGATTCCCAGCAGTTGCACAAACAGTTGTCTCAGACCGGCAAGACCGCCTCCGATTAACAATCCCCTCGCTGGTCCCTCTTCATAGAGAACGAAATTGGGATTGAGGTTAACGTCGGATCCGAGGGCAAACAGGGCAACGGCGAGCGTTCCCCAGATCCCTCCTACTAAATGCACCGCAATCGCTCCTACGGGATCGTCGATTTGCAATTTGTCGAAAAAGTCTACGGCAAAAACCACCACCACGCCGGCAACGAGACCGATGACTCCCGCCCAGCCGATAGTGACAAAGCGACAAGAGGCAGTAATTCCAACTAAGCCCGACAAAACCCCATTAATCGTCACCGACAAATCGGGCTTGCCGAAATACCACCAAGAGGTTACAGTAGCAGCAATTCCTCCCGTCGCAGCCGCCATATTGGTGGTTAAGAGAACGTGGGTAATGACATGAGGTTCGACTGCTAGGGTGGAACCTGCATTGAAGCCAAACCAACCCAGCCAGAGAATCAAGCCGCCTAGCGTCGCCGTTGTGAGGTTATGACCGGGCAAGGCTAGGGAGTTTCCATTTTGGTATTTGCCGATTCGCGGCCCGAGCAAAACTACCCCGACTAAAGCCGCCCAACCCCCTACGGAATGAACGACTGTAGACCCTGCAAAATCCCAAAATCCGAGTCGATGCAACCAACCGTTGCCCCAAATCCAGTGTCCGGCGATGGGATAGCCAATGCCAGCTAAAAAAAGACTGAAGACAAAAAACGCCAAAAATTTGATCCGTTCGGCAACCGCACCAGATACGATAGTTGTTGCTATTCCAGCAAACCCCAAATGAAAGAAAAATTTGGCTTGCAGCGGTATTCCCGCCCAAGCCAAAGAACTGTATACGCCTTGATAGGAAATTTCTGTCCTAGGGCTATTATCAGAACCGCTTAAAAAAAATCCGCTCGTGCCAATAATCGGATTGCCATCGCCGAACATCACGCCAAAGCCAACTGCCCAGAATGCAACGGTAGACAAAGCAAAAACGATAAAATTTTTCGCCAAGAGGTTCACCGCATTCTTTTGACGGCAAAACCCGGATTCGAGCATAGCAAAGCCAGCATTCATAAAAAAGACTAGACACCCTGTAAAGATCGCCCAGATCGTGTCTAGTCCGACTTTCCACTCTCGCAGACTTGCTTCTAGGTTTGCGGAATCTAGCGATTGAGCGGCAGCACTTGCTATGCCCATCAACCAGAATAAGGTTGCTAACAACAAGCAAGCTTGCCAACTTAGAAGTAATCGATTGTTTGAGGGCTTCAATTCGTCAACCCGTCTTGCTTTCGTCTAAATACGCGGAATTTTATCAGTTTGCATCCGGAAATCTAGCCAGTGCTACTGTAGTAGGAACTATAACTCATCTTAAGGCGCTTGACCTTGTTTGGGTTGAAAATTTCAAACTTCGGTTGTAAAAGCTGAGTTGAACGGAGAAACTAAAACGCGCTGATACAGGACGTTGGTTCATGAGTAAATTTAACAGTTTTTTTAAGCTAGTTTTAATCCTGTTTAAAGATTCGGTAAAGAGAGCCGCAAATTCCCTACCGTCTCTTGACAGTTCCGCTGCAAATTCATTAATACTATGTCTAAATAGACTTTTTTGAAAAAATGTCAAGATTCAAATTAGAGGTGATTGATTTCAATTAATCGCTCGCTTGGGAGAAAAGTGTAAAAAAAATAATTTGTTGCATAAAGAGTTAGACATTACTTTAAGTAAATACCAGAATGGCAAAATTTTAGGTTTGGTGGATGGTGGCTCGCATTTTGCCTTCCTTTGTTTTTTTTGATGACTGCCCAAGGGATAGGGCAAGGCTTAACTCGAAAGAATAGACAGCCAGGAGTTACTGATAGCAAGCAACCTACCCTTTTATCAACGGTTTACCAACTGTGACGAAGAGACTTGACAATAGACCTCCTGCAAAAGTGTTACGCGATCGCATAATTGGAGTGGGAAAGAAGTTCATAATTATAAATGCCAGCAATCAAATTAAATCTCAACCCAAACCGTCTTCTTCGGTTGCGATATCGACTTGAAAGAATTCTGAATATTTTTAGACTGCGATGAATATTTTCAATTACAATCCTTTCACTTGCTAACTTACGATTAAACTTCTTTTGCTCTAGACTTAACTGTTGATTGCGCTTTTTTTTGTTGGGAATTCTACTGTTGGGATGAAGTTTCTGAATTCCTTGATATCCTTTATCAGCCAAACATTCTATCTGTTGTTCGATTCCTATTTTACTATTTTTCCAAATCTTAAAATCATGACTTTTTCCCTTCTCATGAGCAATACAAAGAATTTGTCTCGTTTTTGCGTCAGCTAAAACTTGCGATTTTATCGTGTGACACTTTTGCCGACCACTGTAGTAAGCTTTTTGTTTTTTTTCGGTCTTTCTATTTCATGTTCTGCTACATCTACTACGACAATTTCAATTTCTGTATTTTGGGGTTGAACAGCTTTTTTCCCAGGCAGATTGAAAAGTCCCGATTTCATTAAAATATCTTCTACTTTTCTGGTGATTCGTAAAGCCGTTGTCTCGTTTATTCCCCAGCTAGTTCCGATATGAAAATAGGTGCGATACTCTCGCCAATATTCAAGAGTCATTAAGATTTGGTCTTCTGCGCTTAATTTATTTGGTCGTCCTGTTTTTTTTTGTAAGACTTTTTCGGCTTCTAGAACTTTTACCATCTCTTTAAACGTCTCTGGATATACTCCACAAAGCCGTTTAAACTCTGTCGGTTTTAAATTTTTTACTTGAGAGTAAGTCATAACTCGAATTGTAATTTGGTTTTATTTTACCTAACTTACTCTGACTTTTGCTGGAGGTCTAATGATGAAACCGCATTCGGAAATACAAGAGCCAAAGCCATCGCTTGATAGTACTGCGGCGATTCTGCCGCTACTTCTACAGCAAGTAAAAGGTCACAGCCATACCGCTACGTCAATTCCCGAGTTGAGTAAAAACTTTGAGATGCGTGACTTTCAGCTAGGAGATAATGTTGAGAATATCGCAGGCAATGAGAAAAATACTGCTCCTAACGAACAAAAGATTAAAGATTTATATTTAATTTGTCAAGGACGAGTGAGGTTGCTGAGTTTCGATCCTCACAAAAAACGAGAAGTCCCGACTCAGTTGTTAGCAGAAGGAGAAACCTTTGGAACTGACTCTCTTTTTAGCGAGGTGGTTTTTCCCTACCGAGCGATCGCGGCGACGAATTCCCTGCGAGTAGCCAAAATTGCAGCTGACAAACTTTTGCCTTGGCTGGAACAATTGCCCGAACTGAAAGAAAATTGGTCGGGCGAGGCAAAAAAACGGCAAGCTCTCATCTTCTTCAGAACCCTAACCGAATGGCGATCGCTCTCCAGCCACCGACTACAACACATTTTTTCCTACTTGACCCAAAAAAAGATTGCCGCTGGAGAATCCCTCGCTAAAGTCGCTCCCGCACAGGCAGGTCGTTTTTGGCTGCTCGGCGGTCGGGTTGAGAATCCGACGCTGGAGGTCGGCAGTTCCTGGGGACATCCAGACCATACACCGGACGGTGCGTTTGCTAGAACGGATTTGTTAGCCTATCATCTCCCTCTCGAACATTGGGAAACGGTTCGCGCGATCGTTACCTCCAAAGACAAACCCGCAGGCGCAAAAGCTTTTGCTCCGGGAGCGATTACCGCCTCTAGTACGAATGACGGCAACGTCGCACCAGCGCCATCTACCAATGCAAGTGCTTCCCGTCTGAAGCCCCAGCCAAAACCGTCAAAAGTTGAATTCCCAAAACCATTGCAGCGTCGCTTTCGCGCCTGGAATCGCTATCCCCATAACGATCAACAGAGCGCTGCCGACTGCGGGGCAACTTGCTTGAAAACGATTAGCCAATATTGGGGAAAACGCCTCAACCTCAATTTCCTGCGCGATTTAACGGGAGTCGGACGATCGGGAGCTTCGCTGAAAAACTTGGCTAAAGCCGCTGAGAGCCTCGGATACCACGCGCGACCCGTGCGAGCGAGTCTCAACAGCCTCGCCTCGCAAAAAAATCCTTGGATCGCCCACTGGCAAGGCGATCACTATATTGTCGTTTACCGCATCGGCGGCGATCGCGTCCTGGTTTCTGACCCTGCCAGAGGTAGGTTCTCTTTGAACCGCCAAGAGTTTCTCAGAGGCTGGACCGGATATGCCTTGCTGCTAGATCCGACCGAGCACCTGGAGCAGCTCAAAAACGAAAAACCCTCGCTGGGGAGATTTTTGGGATTATTAGTTCCCTATCGCTCGGTTGCCTTCCAAATTATTTTTGCATCTCTACTAATCCAGATCTTTGGCATTGTCACGCCCCTGTTTACCCAAATCATTCTCGACCAAGTGGTGGTCAACAAAACGCTGACGACGCTCCACGTTTTTTCGATCGGCGCGCTGCTGTTTGGGATCTGGGGAATCATTCTCTCCGGCATTCGGCAGTATTTGGTAAGCTATCTCTCCAACCGCCTCGATCTGAGCATGATCGGCGGCTTTATTCGTCATGCTCTGATGCTACCCCTACGGTTTTTTGAAGACCGCCATGTGGGAGATATCATTACGCGGGTTCAGGAAAACCAGAAAATCCAACGCTTTCTCATCAGCCAAGTCGTCTTGGCGTGGTTGGATTTTCTGACGGGATTTCTCTATTTGGGGTTGATGTTGTACTACAACTGGCAATTGGCTTTGCTAGTGATAGGTCTCGTTCCCCCGATCGTTATTTTGACCTTAGTCGCTACTCCCCTGTTGCGCAAGGTTTCGCGGGAAGTCTTTAATAAATCTGCCGAACAGAACTCTTCTCTAGTGGAAACGATTACTGGAATCGGAACGGTCAAGACCACCGCTTCGGAACGGGAATTGCGCTGGCGCTGGGAAGAACATTTAACGGGTTTCTTGAATGCTCAATTTCGCGCTCAAAAACTGGGAATTAATTTACAAACGGCTGGCGGATTGATAAATTCCATCGGCAATACCGCTTTGCTGTGGTATGGAGCGATGTTGGTCATTCAAGACCAACTGACGATCGGTCAGTTTGTTGCCTTTAACATGCTCATCGGTAAAGTCCTCAGTCCCGTCCTCTCGCTGACCAATCTCTGGGACGAACTGCAAGAAGTGCTGATCTCGGTAGAACGACTCAACGATGTCTTTTCTGCCGAACCCGAAGAAAGTTCGGAAAACCCCTTATTGCCCCTGCCGCCTATTAAAGGCGAAGTGCGCTTTGAAAATGTCACCTTCCGCTATAACGAAGACGACGATCGCAACATTCTGCAAAATATTACCTTCACGGTCAAGCCCGGACAGACGATCGCGATCGTTGGGCGCAGCGGTTCGGGCAAAAGTACCTTGGTTAAGCTACTGCAAGGCTTATATCACCCCAACAGCGGGCATATCTGGATCGACGGACACGATATCCGTCACGTTTCTCTCCAATCGCTGCGATCGCAACTCGGTGTCGTTCCCCAAGAATGTTTTCTCTTCTCTGGAACGATTTTGGAAAATATTACTCTCTATCGACCGGAATATAGCTTGGAACAAGCGGTCGAAGTCGCTAAACTGGCAGAAGCTCATGCCTTTATTCAATCGATGCCCTTGGGATATAACACCAAAGTCGGAGAGCGTGGGGCAAATCTGTCTGGCGGACAGCGCCAACGAGTTGCGATCGCCCGCGCACTGCTTGGAGAACCGAGAATTCTTCTGTTGGACGAGGCGACCAGCGCTCTCGATACGGAGTCGGAGAGGCGCTTTCAACAAAATCTCGTTCGTCTGTGCCGCAATCGCACGACTTTTATTATCGCCCACCGTCTCTCGACCGTGCGTAACGCCGATTGCATTTTGGTGCTCGATCGAGGCATTCTAGTCGAGCAAGGAAACCACGAAGAGTTGATGAAGCAGCAAGGGCTTTACTGTCACTTGGCACAACAGCAACTCGATCTTTAATGACTGCGTTTACTGTTAGTTTAATTAACCAATTAGGGTAAAGGAAGAGAAAGGATAAACAAAGATCTCGAACGTCAATAATTGTGCAAGTTAGATTTTAATTTTTGCTTAAAATAACGACGATCGATCGCGAGAAACTGAAAATATCTCGAATGATATTTTTAGAGAAAAACTCTTTTATTTAATGTAGTTATTTATGAATATTAACAATTTCGTCATGAAAACCTGCCAAGTTGGCAGATGATATTGAATCAATTGTATATTATTTTCTGTATAGAAGCTTCCGCGAATATACGGAAATTTGCTTGACTGAAGGCGAAAAAATTAGTATAAATAAGCAAAGAAGATAAAAGACTCTAAAAAATCTATAAAAACTCAATGTAAAAAAAATCCCTAAAAAATCTGTCTGAAATCAACAATAGGATAAGTTTTTTCTCAGATGGAAGTAGAAAAGAGCGACAAAATCCTCTTCATCCATAAAGCTAAACCGAAACCCGACCGACTACAAGCTAAAAGGTTAATTGACATGCTCTTAAGCAAAAGACAGGAATGAACTGAGGTATAGGGGCTTTTCTACTCGTCGGCATGAGCTCGATTTTTAGAGCGGGCTAGTGAAGTCAATTAATAAGGTTAGTAGGAACTATGAAATTTCCCCCCAAATCATCTGGAACGAGCCAGACTCCTGCTGAAATCTCAAATAGCAGCGATCCCAAGCTCCCTCCCGATCTGTCGGTTGAAGAAAAAGCAACTTCTCGACAGGAATCCACTTCGCTCTATGGAGGAGTAGCTGGATCTATTCCGGTCGCTAGGCTTCCAGGTTCCTCTAGTTCGCCAATTCCTAATCCCTCATCGACGGTGGATACCAAATCCGGTCGTTGGTCGCCCTCGGTACAGTCCCTATTAGACCAGCCACCCGCCAACCTGCCCTTGCGCTTTATTTTGGGTGGAGTAGCATTTTTTGTGGCTTTCGGTGCTTGGGCTTGGTTCGGCACGATCGAAGAAGTAGGCAAAGCGACAGGAAAGCTAGTGCCAGAGGGGGCAACCTACAAAGTTCAACCTGTAGGTTCCGGGAAAGTCAGCCGTATCGTCGTTAAAGAAGGGCAAGAGATCAAAGCCGGACAAATCGTTGCCGAACTCGATACAGATTTGGCTCAAAAAGAACTCGAACGACTTAAGGAAGCAATCTCTTCCTATCAAAACGAAGTCATTCAAAAACAAAGCTTGCTCTCACAAGCAGAGATGGAAGCCAAAACTCGTGCCGAGATATCCGCAGCCGAACAACTATCGCAGCGGTCGGCGATCGCCCTAGCCAGAGAAAAAGCATTGACTACCCGCCAACTGATCGCTCAGCAACAGTCAGAACTACGAGCCTATCAAAGCAGAAGATATCACCTACAACCAATTTCGAGTGCGTCTCAAGAGTATCTCGATCAACTCAAGAATGAGCTGACGAGCAATCAAGAAAGGCTAGATCGGTTAAAGACTTTAGAAAATGAAGGTGCGGTTTCCAAAGAGTTCGTCTTTCAGGCAGAACGGGAAATAAGAGAAATCGAGCAGCGCATCACCCAAACTAGGCTGCAAGAAGTCACCAACGTCAGCGAAAAGCTATTTGATGCCGACCAATCGCTGCGCGATTTGGCATCTCGCCTAACTGAGAACCAAGGCGCATTGGTAACGAGAAACAAAGAAGTCGAACAACTTGAGGCTCAACTGGCACAAAAACAAGCAGAAGCCAACACCACTCAGATACAAGCCCAACAGAAAATCAAGCAACTCGAACTAGAAATTGCCCAGACGAAAGCCAAGATTGCAGATACCAGAAATCAAATAGCAGCTGCCCAAGCTAAACTCAAAGACAACTATCTCAAAGCTCCCGTCGATGGTGTGGTTCTGTCTCTCAATCTCAAAAATCCCGGCGAAGTGCTCCAACCGGGGCAAACCGTTGCCGAGATTGCTCCCCACGGAGTTTCTCTCGTTCTCTCAGCCGTCATACCAAACAGAGAAGCGGGCTTAATTAAGACCGGAATGCCGGTACACGTTAAGTTGGATGCCTATCCCTATCAGGACTATGGGGTCATTCCCGGTGAAGTGACCGTTATCTCGGCAGATGCTAAATCTAACGAACAACTCGGTCCGGTTTATACGGTAGAAGTCAAACTAGAGCGCGACTACGTGACTGACAACCAGCAAAAAGTCCAATTCAAAGCCGGTCAAACTGCCACCGCCGATATCGTCATTCGTCGCCGCCGGATCGCGGATGTTTTATTAGATCCAATTCGGCAGCTCCAGAAAGACGGCATGGATCTTTAGAACTAACTGACATCGTTGAGGAGAAAACACGACAATGAACCAACCATTCGCCTACAGCCAATCCAAACAAACCAAGGCTATGACGAACGAGCAGTTCGAGCAAATCGTCGAAGCTATTGTGGCTGGAAAATATTCTTGGGCTTGCGTTCTCATTCTGCGCTTCGCTGGATACAATCCCCTTCATTACATTCCCTACCGTACTTACAATCGATTGCTCAAGGACAACTGCTTGCAGAGTAAATCAACTCAAGAAGCTGCCTCAGTCGTCAAACCCAGCCAAGGTTTCTCCCAAGGACGAATCGCGCAAATCGAGGATCTCAATCATACCGAAGAAGTCGATCGCGACAGTACGAAAGTTCGCGGCGGTATGGGCATGGGAATTTTTCGGAATTTTTGGTTGTTTTAAGGTACATCAACTCATTATCGCTGTTTCAATTTGGCTTTAATCGCTTCAATAACTGTTTCGATCACCTTGACGCGGGCATAGTACTTATCGTTACCTGCAACTAGCGTCCAAGGGGCCGATGGAGTACTGGTACGGGCGATCGCCTGATCGATCGCAACTGCATAGAGACTCCATTTATCGCGGTTGCGCCAATCTTCTTCGGTAAGTTTGTAGAGTTTAAAGGGATTATTCTGGCGTTCTTCAAAGCGTCTTAGTTGTTCTTCTGAGCTGATATGCATCCAGAACTTCACCAACACGTAGCCGCCATTGGTCAATTGGGCTTCAAACTCGTTAATCTCCTGATAGGCGCGTCGCCATTCGGCTTCTGTGGCAAAACCTTCGATTCTCTCGACTAACACGCGCCCGTACCAGCTACGATCGAAAATAGCAATCGTTCCACCGCCAGGAATTCTACGCCAAAAACGCCAGAGATAGTGGTGGCGCTTTTCTTCGTCCGTAGGTGCAGCAAAGGCATTAACTTTATAACTGCGGGGATCTAAAATGTCAGTCAAGCGCTTGATTGCACCTCCCTTCCCAGCCGCATCCCAGCCTTCAAAAATAATCAAAACTGGGAGATTGATTTGGTGGATTTTTAACTGGAGTTTGCGCAACTCGACTTGTGCCTCGCGCAATCGTTTTTTGTATTCGTCTTTGTCGAGTTTCAGGCTTAAATCTACCTTGGCTAGAAAATCGGGTTCGGTGGGGAACAGATGCTCTTGCGGCTGCAATCTGGGTGTCTCTACTTGGGGAATCTGGAGTCGATCTAAAGCTTGGGTAATGGTAGCCACTAATTGAGTCAGCACTTTGACCCTTGCCCAGCGCTTACAGTTTCCTTCTACCAACGTCCAAGGGGCAGCGCCAGTACTGGTATAGGTGAGCATTTCTTCTGCTAGGGCAGAATATTCTTGATACTGTTTGGCTTGCTGCCAATCTTCTGGACGAATTCGCCAGGAGTCGAGTTCGTCAGAGGCATATTTTTTAATGCGGCTTTTGAGTTCTTTGCGCCCCAGATGAATCCAAAATTTAGCGATCGCAGTTCCATCATCGACCAACTGCCGCTCAAAAGCATTGATATCCCTCATCAACAGGGGAACGTGGGAGTCGGGAACTCGACCGAACAGCCGATCTTCGAGAACGTGAGTGTACCAACTGTGATAGAAAAACGCCAGACTGCCTCTAGGGGGAAGTTTGTGCCAAAATCGCCATAGAAAAGGATAGCGTTGCTCTTGGGGAGAAGGCGGAAAAATGGGATAAACCGCAAAACCGCGCGGATCCATATAATTTACCATTTTTTTGACTAACGCTCCTTTTCCGGCTGCTGCCCATCCTTCTAATACGACAATTACGGGTAATTTTTTATCCCAACAGGCTTTTTGCAGCGCCCGTAACTGACGCATTAAGTCTTCTATTTGAGATTGATAAGTAACTTTATCTAAGGCAAGATCCAGATCGAGAGTGTCTAGCATTTTCCGGCGATCGTGATGATAATGTAGAGATGAATTATTCAGTATAAGTAAAATTTCTAAGCCATCGCGGATAACTAATAATTAATAAAGGAGTTCTGGTGTCATCAGTTAAACCGACAATTCTCGTTACGGGCGGGGCGGGTTATATTGGCTCTCATGCCGTCCTTGCCTTACAACAGGCAGGCTATGAAGTCATTGTTCTGGATAACTTGTCCTACGGTCATCCAGAATTAATACAAGAGGTTTTAAAAGTAGAACTCATTGTTGGAGATACGAGCGATCGCGCTTTGCTCGCCAATCTCTTTACTAGCCGCGAAATCGCTGCCGTAATGCACTTTGCCGCTTTTATTGCCGTTGGAGAATCGGTAGTCGAGCCTGTCAAATACTATCATAACAACGTAGTGGGAACGCTAACCCTGCTGGAAGCCATGCTCGCTGCCGGAGTCAAGAAGTTTGTCTTCTCTTCTACTTGCGCCATTTATGGGATGCCGAAAGAAGTTCCCATGACCGAAAATCATCCCCGCGATCCCCTCAGTCCTTATGCAGCGAGTAAGGAGATGGTAGAGAGAATCCTCGCCGATTTTGATGGGGCTTATGGCTTAAAATCCGTTGCTTTTCGCTATTTTAATGCATCCGGTGCCGATCCGAGCGGTTTGTTAGGGGAAGATCACAACCCAGAAACTCACCTCATTCCCCTGGCTTTATTAACTGCTTTAGGAAAACGGCAATCCCTGTCTATTTTTGGCACCGATTATTCTACTTCCGACGGAACTGCCATTCGAGATTACATTCACGTCAGCGATTTAGCCGACGCACACGTTTTAGGATTGGAATATCTATTGGCTGGTGGCAATAGCGACGTTTTTAATCTGGGCAACGGCAATGGTTTTTCCGTGCGAGAAGTAATAGAGACCGCAAGGAAAGTAACGAGTCGGGAAATCCCTGTCGTCGAGAGTCCTCGTCGGGCCGGCGATGCGCCGATTCTAGTAGGTAGCGCCCAAAAAGCCAGAGAAATTCTCGGCTGGAATCCCCAATATGCAGATTTGACTACCATTGTCAGCCACGCTTGGCAATGGCATCAGAAGCGCCATGGAAACAGTTAACCTAAAGATTGGATAGCTGATGACCGATGACCAAAACAATTCCAATTAACAATTGATTGTTATGCACAGTAATTCAAGCAAAAATCATTCATAATTGCCAGCGATCGCTGGTAACGAGCAAGCCACTACAATGAGATTAGTTATGGCTAATTTAGTGCAAAAATTTTTAACGATCTGTCTAAGTGCGACCGCAGGTTTCTCGACCTTCGGTTGTGCGGAAACCAAATTTTCTCAATGCCAAAAAATTATTGAAATTACAAAAAATATTGCCAAAGAAAGCCAAAATAATCGTCAAACAACCGATATAAAAAAAGTTCTTCAAATGGCAGATACTTTTGAAGAAACAGCTGAAGAGATGAAGAACCTCAGAATTCAAGACGAAAAACTAATGCAATATCAAATCGGCTTTGCCGAAGTATATCGCGGTAACGCTCAAGCAACTCGCGAATTTGTCGATGCCTTGCAAAAAAAAGACATTGCCAAGGCAAAGTTAACCCAAAAAAGAGTGCAACAAATAGGAAAAAAAGAACAAGAATTAGTCAGCAATATGAATAGTTATTGCCAGGGAAACCGAACTAAGGACGTAGAGTAAAAGTCGGAAGTCGGAAGCCGAGGAAGTAGGGGAAGTGTGGGGAGTGTGGGGAGACTTTTGGGACGGGGAGACAATTAACTACTAACCACTAACTACTAACTACTCGCTAATTTAGGGCAAAAAGCGATCGAGGGCGGCTTTTAACTGTTCGATCTCTTCATCGATATTACCCTCATCGGCAGCACGGGCAATGCACTCGCTCAGATGTTCGTCTAAAATTAGGCGCGCCACGCGATCGATCGCGCCGCGAACGGCAGCAATTTGGATTAATACTTCAGGACACGGACGGCTTTCTGTCACCATTGTTTTAATTCCGCGTATGTGTCCCTCTATACGAGACAGTCGATTCACAATCTGCCGCAGAGAAGCTTCGCTATGAACGTGAGGCTTGCCTTGCCCCTCATGAGTGTGGACGCGATCGCCATGTTGATGAGCATTTTCTGACGGATGCAAAATTTTCTGCGGACTTGGATGAGTTGAATTGGTCAATGGCTTAGCTTCCATTTTTCACTCGATAAGGTGTGTAGCGGACATGCTACTAAATTCTAGTCTGACATAGATCGTAGGAGTGGAGCTAAATTAATTTTTGTTTTGTTGTGGGGCAAACAGCTTTTTTCCGCGATCGATTAGTGGTTAGTAGATAGATAGTCTGTGCTATTGACTTAGAGCGCGGAAGAATCGTTGCATATTAGTTAATAAACCGGGTTTTTTCGGTTTTGGTGCCTGGGTACTCTCGTTCTCATCGCTGTTGCCCGTTACGGCACCAGCGATGAGTAAATCTAGCCTTTCTCCTGTGGGTTTTTGGGGTTCTTCGGCAATTAGTTGATAGTCTTCCTCTCCTCCTAGCCAGACTTGCCACAAAGACGGATAAGAACGCAGCACGACAGCCCCTTCTAGAGGTCTAAAGTAGTAAGAGGATTCCAAGGTACTGAGGAATCGTTCTCTCAGTTGGCGGGCAGCCAAACCAATTCCGACAACGGAAACGTCTTCTAGTTGAGGAATGAGGAGAACTACGGGGCGATCGCCTGCCAAATTGCAAAGTTTCTCAACCGAGTTGACTTCAATCGCCGAGGGAGAGACGACTAAGAAAGCCGTATCCTCTTCCGATATCTTCATATCTACCGGGATAAAACGACTCCCCAAGTCGCTTACTTGAAAAACGGTCTCTCCCCAATCGCGACGTGCCAAAGCTGCCGCACCCGTATCGGGAAATAAAACCCTCAATCCAGAACCATAGTCTTCCAAAAGGGAAGTAAATTCTAGGGCAAGCGATTGGGCTTGCAGGGCAATTTCTGGGACGACCAATTCTACTTGTATGCGCTCGCAACCGGCTTCTAGAGCAACTTTAGTCGCTTCTTTAGCTTGTTCTACAGCTTCTTCTAAGGTTGATGGAACTTGAGGCATAGTCAGTTATCAATTATCTGTTATCAGTTATCAGTTTATAGCGTTCGATTTCTGGTGTGGCGATCGCTGCATGTTAGTCGCCAAGGAATAACTTCTTAATGTCCAGCCGTTACTAATTGAGGCATTAGTCGATCGAGAACTTGTTTGAGTACCATTGCCGTCCAATCGATCTCGGCTTCGGTGGTTTCTCGTCCCAGAGTCAGGCGAATTCCGCCTAACGCTTCCTCTGGAGTAAAACCCATCGCTAGCAATATAGGGCTGGGAGATAGTTTCCCACTGTGACAAGCCGAACCAGAACTAATTCCGATTCCTGCTAGGTTTAACTGACGTACTAGGGTTTTTCCCGTAATTTTTTCTTTTCTGACTCGCTCGTGAGGATCGCTGACGATAAAGCTAACGTGGTGCGGCAAGCGATACAATCTGTCTCCGGTGGGAATGAGGTAGGGACAGTCGGCTAAGCGATCGAAGAGGCGATCGCGCAATTCAATTAACCGACGGGTTTCTGTTTCCATGTCAGCGGCAGCTAATTCGGCAGCAACGCCAAATGCGGCAATGACGGGAACGGCTTGAGTTCCCGAGCGCAAGCCTCTTTCTTGTCCGCCACCGCCAAGGAGGGGAACTAATTCTCTGCCTTCGCGCACGTATAATGCCCCAGCCCCTTGAACCCCATAGATTTTGTGGCTGGAGAGAGAAAGCATATCGACTGGCAATTTCTGCACGTCGATAGGCACTCGTCCGGCTACTTGAACGGCATCGGTATGAAAGAATACGTTGCGATCGCCTTTGGCGCTGCGCCCAGCGCAATCGCGGGCAATTTGAGCGAGTTCCTCAATCGGTTGTAGCGTGCCTACTTCGCTTTGCCCGTAAATAATTGACACCAAAACTGTATTTGGCTGTATGGCTGCTTTTAAATCGAGAGGATTTACTCTGCCGTAGCGGTTGACGGGCAGTCGAGTCACTTGCCAGCCCCATTTTTCGAGCAAGTTAGCTGGTTGTGCGATCGCCGAATGTTCTGCGCTGGAAATAATTATGTGTTGAGGCGTTTGATAGCGACGCGCTACGCCCATCATGGCGAGATTGTCGGCTTCTGTTCCCCCAGAGGTAAAAACAATGGATTCGGGATTGGGGGCGTTGATGAGATTGGCGACTTGAATTCTAGCGGTTTCAATAATTGTTGCTGCCCTCTCTCCCCAAGCGTGCAAGCTGGAAGGATTTCCCCACTGCTGCGCGAGGACTTCTTGCATCTTGGTAACCACCTCCGAGCGTGGAGGCGTTGTGGCACTATAGTCAAGATAAATTTGCATTTTTTTACACTTTGAGGCGCGTCCCTAGCACGCTAGGCTGACTCTATTTAATAACTTAGCAAACTTGGTTAAATCCCTAGTTAATGTCCTAAATATTGTTGCAGCGATCGCCGCATTACATCGACGGGAACTGGTTGTTGCAACCAAATTTTTAAGGCGGATGCACCTTGCTCGACTAACATCTTTAATCCGTCAATCGCTTTCGCGCCTCGTTCTTTTGCTCGTACTAGAAATTGGGTAGGGTTAGGCGTATAAATGAGATCGTAGGCGATTGCATCGGTTGGCATTTTCTCCATCACCACTGCATCCACTGGAGATTCATTCACTTTTGGATACATTCCTACGGGAGTTGTATTCACTAACAACTTGGTATCCGATACCAGCTCTGCTAATTCCGACCATTCATGAACTTCTATTTCGGTTTTGAGAGCTGAATTCTGCCAACTTTGTTTAAACTTTTCCAATTTAGTGCGATCGCGTCCTACAACGCGAATTTTTGGACATCCTATCTCTGCACATCCGACCACAACAGCTCTCGCTGCACCCCCATTGCCTAAAATAATCGGGGTAACTTGCGTCCAATCGCGATCTAATTCTTTCAAAGGAGCTAAAAACCCTTCTACATCGGTATTTGTGCCGCACCAACCCGCTTCCGTGCGCCAAACGGTATTAACTGCCCCTACCAGTTGCGCCGCCGCAGAGACTTCCGATAGCAGAGGGATAATGGCTTGTTTGTGGGGGATAGTAATGTTAAACCCAACGACACCTATTGCTTCAAAACCCGCGATCGCTTTTTCTAAATCCTTTCCTTTGACTGGAAAAGGAACATAAACATAATTAACCCTCAAATGTGCGATCGCTGCATTGTGCATGACTGGCGACAGTGAATGTTCGACTGGATCGCCAATAACTCCTAATAGTTTGGTTTTACCTGTAATCAGTTGCATTTAAATTAATTTAAGCATCAGGAGATGTTTACAATCTTAGTATTGTCAAACCAACAAAAAACTACAACAAAAATCCACTCATACATCGCCCAGATAACTTTCTTAGCGCTTCTGCGTAAGATTTTATTTATCCTTTTGAATGGCGATCGCATTATCAATCGAACAATCCAGTTAATAAACTGTCACTTCTTATCCTTTCCCCCTCAAGCCGCCATCCATAAAATTGAAATAATTTGGTCAAGCAGAATTTTTTAGGATAAAGAAGCAATGAATAAACATAACATCGTCCAAGACCACAGTTCGGCTTGGGTAATGCAAACCTGGCTATCTTTTATTATTTCCGTAACTGCTACCTCGCTTGGAATTATTTATTTACCCGTCGATGGTTGGACAAAAAGCTTTATGGGAATGGGATTAGCTTTTACGGTTGGCTCTACAATTAGTTTGGCAAAAACTCAAAGAGATTTACATGAAGCAAAAAAAATCACGTCTAGAATCGAGGAAGCCAAAGTCGAAAAACTGTTAGCAGAACACAATAATCTTTAATAAAAATCCTCAATGGAGATAAACCATTGAGGATTTTTTGAATAGCAGAGCTATGTAAATTAGCCTTTTTTATTTTGTTCGATCTGATGGATTGAATTTAATGATTTGCTTGTTTCTTGAGTTTCTTAGCAGCAATTGTGCGATTCTTTTGAGGAAATCCAAGTTGCTTGATCTCTTGGTATTTTCGCTCTTCTTCTAACTCTTTTAGTTTGCTGTAATCGACCCAGTGAATGCAATCCACCGGGCAGGTATCGATAGCTTCTTGGATTGTTTCTTCCAAATCGCCATCTTGATTAAAAACTCGCGATCGCCCGTACTCCGATTCGATGTAGAACGTATTTGGGGCAACGTGAGCGCAGTGTTTGCAGCCGATGCAGGTGATTTCATCGACGTAAACACCTTTTTGCCGCAGTGCGCCCCCTAGTTCCGGCTCGAATCCAGATCGTTCCGGTACCTCTCGAAATATACCCCCTAGCTCCGGCTCAAACCCAGATCGATCGGGGGTTGGGGAAAAGCCAGCCATTAGGCACTCCAGCGTTGGACGACTAAACGAATAGAACCATCTTCATTTTTTTGCTGTTCTGCAATCTGGAATCCTTGCTTAACAGACTCGCTTATTACGGTATGGAAAGCATATCTCTGAGTTACTTTTCTCAAGAAACCTTCCACAGATAAAGGTTGCTGCCAGTATTGCAAATCGGCAACCAACTCATATTCGTTTCCGTTCCAGCTAAAACCGATGTCGTGGTTATTGTCTTGTTCGATTACAATTTCAGCTGTGCGGGTTTGGCCTTGATATCCTCTGACGGTCGTCGGTCCCTCTTTCCAATCAATTCCCAGATCGGTCAGGGCAGCTTTGAGGGAGGTTAGGTTGCGAATTTGGGTTTTGATATTGCTAAAGTGCGACATAATCCTAGACGATTTGATTGAATTGGATTTTAGAAAAGGTAAATTTTAGAAAAAATTACCAGTTGCTAAAACTAGCCTGATTAGTGGCTCTAGCTGACTGGTTGACGGCTTGGGAGTAATATTCGGAAGTGTTCTCCTGGGAAACCACCTGTCCGAGTTGAGTTTCGATCGCCGCAGTCACCTCTTGACAAGAAGACCCAACGATGCCCGTCACAGTTTCTTTCACTCGACCATCGGGATAGATAATGAACTCTAAGGTTTCCATATTCATGTTCGATCCCTTCCTACTCCTCTATTTCTAGCTCTGCTGTTTTTTAGGAGACGACTATATTGCTTTGCTTAGCCCTATACAATAATCTTGAGCAACCGTAGCAATATGAATCAGATTTTAGCAAAATTTAATATTTACTGAGACATCTACTTTTATTGTTTGTAAGTTTCGCTTAACTTTTCATTTCAGTCAAGAGCAAAAAATTCTCAAAAATGCTGAGTGCAACAAAAATATACAGATCGAGCAAGCAGCAGCCTTAGATAATAAAAATCGGTCTAGGTAACGAGAAGAGAAATGATGAGTACAGACAAAGTTATCCGAGTAGGGGTTTTAGGGTTTGGAGGATTAGGACAAGCGGCTGCCAGAGTTCTCGAACCTAAGATAGAGATGAAATGGGTAGCAGTTGCCGATCGCAAGGGATATGCTTACAATGAGATGGGCTTGGATGGAGATGCTTGTATTGCCGCTTGTCGGGATAAAGGATCGGTGGGATATGTACGACCCTACGGAACGCTCGCTAGCAATAGTATTCAAGAATTATTAGCCAAGGCAAATACAGACGGTTATTTCCTCGCCTTGCCCAACTTGCCAAATACTTTTATGGCAGATGTCGCGCGGATGTTCATCCAATCCGGTTGGCGAGGCGTTTTGGTAGATGCGCTCAAACGTACCAGTGCGGTAGAGCAATTATTGCAGTTGCGAGGCGAACTACAAGCAGTAGGCATTACTTACATGACGGGATGCGGGGCAACGCCAGGACTGCTAACGGCGGCAGCAGCGCTTGCCGCTCAAAGTTATGCAGAAATTCACAGCGTTAAAATTACCTTTGGAGTAGGAATCGCTAACTGGGAAGCTTATCGGGCAACCATTCGCGAAGATATCGCCCATTTACCAGGCTACAACGTAGAAAAAGCCAGGGCAATGAGCGATGCTGAGGTAGAGATGCTCTTAGATAAAACCAATGGAATTTTGGCGCTAGAAAACATGGAACATGCCGACGATATCATACTAGAGTTAGCAGGAATCTGTCCGCGCGATCGCGTTTCGGTTGGCGGTGTCGTCGATACCCGCAATCCCAAAAAGCCACTCAGTACCCATGTTAAGGTAGCGGGACGGACATTCGAGGGCAAAATTTCTACCCATACCTTTACGCTAGGCGACGAAACCAGCATGGCAGCTAATGTTTGCGGTCCCGCTTTCGGCTATCTTAAAGCTGGCATTGCTTTGCACCGTCGCGGAATTTACGGGTTGTTTACCGCAGCAGAAGTTATGCCTCAGTTTGTTAAGTAAGTGGAAAGTCACCTAGATTTTAGGAGCGCAGACATAACACTGGCATGCTTGTTCGGAGCTTGCACCACTTACAGAATAATTAAAGGTTCGGTCTGGTAAGATCGAATCTGTAGTGCGCTCATCGTAGCGTGCGCGTAAGCGCATACGTCCCACTCGCAAGCAAGACGCTCGCACTATGATTACGGTTGTTCGATTGGATTTATTCTAATGAAGAGAAAATCGAGTTAGATATGCGATCGCCTAAAAATACGGACGGTTAGTTTCAACGTAATTAATAATTTCTGGAAAGAAACTCAGAAAATCTAGCTCGATTTCATCATAATTTTTTAAGAGTTCGTCTTGAGCTAGTGCCAGACTATTTGCTCTTTTAATCCGTCGAGACAAACGCTGACAAGCTAGATCGATCCCTTCGATTTTTTTATACAAAACTAACCAGTTTTCAGAAATCATTACGGGCAGATTTCTTTGCAGTCTTTCGGGTAAAATATTCCTATTCTTCTCTAAAATTTTATAAATCTTATCGGCAAATTCTTCTAGAGACTCTTTTGAGAATTGCGACCAGTTTTTAGCCAAAAAATGATCGTAAAAAATATCTATTATAACACCGGAAAAATGGCGATGAATTTTGCTGAGGCGCTGTTTACTTTCTTTGTAAAAATAGTGAGTATCAGTAAAAAAGTCTACTCGTCGATGAGTCTCAATTCCCTTGAGTATGCTTTCACTATAATGAGTTTTGTATCTTTCTAGAGAACCTTTAACAAAATCGCCAAGCAAATTGCCAATGCGAGATTCTGGCGTATCTTCTGCTAGAAATAAATGAGCCAAATAATTCATTAATTTAAGGTCTGTTGACTCTTTTTCAAGCACAAGGTTTGCGTCTCTACATCTAGTTGTTTTGACTTTTTATGATGAAAACGAATGCCTAAAAACACATCATAAAGGAAACTCCAAAAGTTTTTTCTCTCCAGTAAACCTAGAGATTGATCGCATCCTTTGGCATCTAAAAGCGGTTTGGTAGCATAATAGGCAGCTTGATATTTATACCAAGGAATCGAGGGCCACAGATGATGAATGAGGTGATAATTTTGTCCGAGAATGAGAAGATTGAGGATAGAGTTGGGATAGACTCTCGCATTTTTCCAGCGATCGCGCTCTTGAAAAGGACGATGGGGTAGATAATCAAAAAAAAGCCCTAGCGCTAACCCTACTACTAAAGCTGGAACGAACCAAAAGTTCATAATATAGCCAATAAAACCATAGTGGCATCCCAGAAAAACAACTGTGATAAGAAACAGTCGGCTTAAAAACCATTCAAGCAACTCATAATTGCGCCACAAACGCCGCTTGAAGAAAAAAACTTCATGATAAAAAAAGCGTGCCGCAATTAACCACAAAGGTCCCCCAGTAGAGACAAAATGGTCGGGATCGTTTTCGGGATCGTTGACGTGAGCGTGGTGTTGCAAGTGTACTCTGGTAAATACGGGAAAGGCAAATCCCAACATCAGCGCGCTGCCGTGTCCCAGAATAGCATTAAGAATTCGGTTTCGATGGGCGCTGTTGTGAGATGCATCATGAATGACCGTACCTGCTAAATGCAAAGCCAGAACATTAAAACAAAAACAGCACCAATCCCACCAATCCCACAACCAATAACCACAAACTGAAAAAACAATTAGCCCTAAAGCTGCTAAAAACATGATCGCAGTAGGATTTAATCCATCGGGCGCTTTTAGAAACTCTTTGGGCACCGTCAGCAGCATCTGGGCCGACTGCATCGTTGTTGTTGCTCCTTTTTATCCTTTGTTTATCCTTCCCTCGCGTAGTTTACAATACAACGGCTATTAGATAAAGATTTGTAACATTATCTCATCTAATATGTAACAGCTAGATAAATAAGTTACTAATTGTCATTTGTTCTTTGTCATGCGTCATTGGGATTGGGGGAAAGGGGAAAGGGTAAAGTCTTCCGCACTACCGACTGCTTGCGAAAGATGCGTGAAACCTTGTGCTTCTAATCTGGTAACTAATCCTTCTAGAATGCGACGTACCATCCAAGGTCCTTCATAAATCCAACCCGTATAGACTTGTAGCAGACTCGCACCAGCCGTAATTTTTTCCCAGGCATCATCGGGGGTAAAAATACCTCCAACCCCAATAATTGGGAGTTTACCTTGGGTTTTGTGCCAAATAAAGCGGATTATCTCTGTAGAGCGCTGGCGCACGGGAGTGCCGCTAATTCCTCCGGCTTCGTCTTTAATATCTTTCCCCGTCGCTTCGAGAATTTGGGTTTTAAGTCCGTCTCGTCGAGTCGTGGTGTTGGTGGCAATAATACCAGCTAAATTATAGGCTTTCGCTAAGTCTAGGATAGTCGCGATCGCATCCCCATCCAAGTCGGGAGAGATTTTAATTAATAGCGGCTTACTGCCCCGATTTTCTGCAACCAATGCTGCCAAAATGGGTTCGAGTTGTTCTCCTGCTTGGAGCGATCGCAATCCTGGCGTATTGGGAGAACTCACGTTCGCAACAAAATAATCAGCCCAATCTCTCAGATAGCGAAAACTTTCCACATAATCCTCTGCTGCCTCCTCCAATGGAGTTATTTTAGACTTACACAGATTAATCCCGATAGGAATGCGACGAGGCTGTCTTTGCCAAGCTTGTCGCAGGGTTTTTGACATAGCTTCTGCGCCTTGATTGTTCGCTCCCATGCGATTTAGGATGGCTCGATCCAACGGCAGGCGAAACAAGCGAGGACGAGGATTGCCAGGTTGCGGGTGAAGCGTTACTGCTCCTAATTCTGCAAACCCAAAACCCAAACTATTCCAGATTCCAGCCGCTACTCCATCTTTATCGCAACCCGGAGCCAAACCGACGGGATTATCAAAATTAAGTCCCCACAAGGTTTGTGAGAGTCGCGGCTCGCTGTAGACAAAGGATTGCTCGCATTGTTTCAGCACCCAGCCTCCCCAAACAGAATGACGCGATCGCTCTATCCGATTTAGAGTTTTGAGGAGTTGCTGATGCGCCCCCTCTGGATTGTTTTTAGCAGCAGCGAAAATGAGTGGATATAAAGGTTGCGCGAAATTAAACATAGAAGAATAGTTGGGAAGTGAGATTGGTAAGTAGTAATTTTACTGATTTTCGTACAGATTTTTCCGTAGAAATAACCAGTGATTTATAAAGTCTTTAAGATCTTACTATTTTCATTTTAGTAAATCTTCGAGATCGAGACTATTTTAAAGGCATAAATAATTGACTCGTTCCGAATTTATTGATTTCTTTTCAGTATTTTCTCGATATTTTCTCTTGAAAAGATGTTTTTTTGGTAAAAAATGATTCTCTTGGATGACATGATAACAATAACTGGGCAGACTAGAATTAAGGCAAAATAATCAGTTTAAAAAGTAAGGAGAAATCAAAAAATGAAAAGGATATTCAAACTAAGACTAGCAATTTCTGTGGCTGGTTTTGCTATTGCTGGTTTGCTTTTTTCTAAAGCAGCCGAGGCAGTTACCCTGTATAGAGTTTCACAAGAAACTGCTGTCAACAGCAGCAACTACAATCTCTTGGGGTATATTAAACCTTTTGTTACGACACAAACAGTTAGCCAGTACTACAATTACAAAAACTCCTCGTTTGGTGGTTCTAATATTCAACTTGTCAACGATCGCTCGCATCTCTTTTTAGTTCAGGCAAAAGATGGTTTAGCCCTTTTCTCAGTTCATAATTCACCAGCTACCTCAGATAGAACTGGTGGTAATGCACGAATGCAATTTGATTTGTTGGGAGATCCTAACAAAGCCTCGTTTATGGTGAGAGACGATGCAAGCGATACATATCTCGTAAATGGTACGGTTATAAACGCCGCTAATTCGACTTTAAGAGGCGATACTTTTACCACAGCCCAAAATTGGCAACCCGGTAAAACAGATGGCTTTGCAATTGGTTCTCTCAACGACAACTGGACAACGTGAGTTCGATAAGGTTAAAAGACGGCAGGAGGAAGGGCTGGTAAGCCTGAGGGTTCTAAATCGAGAGAAGGTTTTTTGGGTAGGTAAGTGTAAGCTATCAATCCAGCTAAGAGATTGACTAGAAAATTCCAAACACTTCGGTGTCTCGAATGCTCGATTTGAGAAATGTTCTTGAGTTGGTCATTGACGGTTTCAATCAAGGCTCGTTTACGCAACAAAATTTTGTCGATTAACCGCACTAACTGCTGTTTCATCTTTTTCTTGCGTCGTGTAATCAGTTCGAGTCCTCGCTGGTAAAGTTGCTCAAATAGCTCTTGAGAAATATAACCGCGATCGCCAAATAACTTACCAATCAGATCTTGAGTTAAGTCAGGTACAGGCTTACGGTCGTCAGTATTACCTGGGGTTAACTTAAAAGCCAGCAACTCGCCTCGTTGGTTAATAATTAGGTGCAGCTTAAACCCATAGTGCCAACCGACAGAGTTTTTGCCCCAGCCCACCAAACCTTCAAACACACGATGGCTCTTGGAACGGCAAGGATGACATACCTCGATTGGGGTCGAATCAATGAATGAAATGCCAGTTACTTCTCCTCGACGGGTCTGTACAAAGTAGCACAACAGCATCAACGACCAAGGCATCAATTCCACAAAACGAGTATAACTGACCAGATGAGGAAAAGCTTTGCGCCAGCCCGGTAGAACTTGTCGTAGGTAAAATTCTTTGAAGGTACGATAGCCAGAGCCATGAAAAGCAATCACAATCGTCATTACTTCACTCAAGCTTAAACGAGAGCGACACAATCGTTCCCCACTCTGAGCCGTCAATAGAGGGATTGAAAGCCAATGTCGTTCAAAAGTTTGATAGAAGTCGTCTACCTCACAAAATATTTGAGTAATATCGAGACGAGATACAATATCTGTCATAGCTGAGATGTCTATAGAGTAAGCATTTTGAGTTTACATCTCAGCTTTTCTTTTGCCTAGATTTTTCCGTCGAACTCACGTTGGACAATGTTTGCTCGCTTCACTGCCCGGACAAACTTAAATTCCTGGACTGCCTATTCGCAAGATGGAGCGAATATTTCGCTTGCCCTGGAGAATAACCGGAGAGTAAAAATAGATAAGGTTGAGATCCCCGAACCTACTGCTAAATTAAGTCTGCTTGCGGTTGGCGCGCTTGGGGTTGGTACTTCGGCACTGAGACGCAAAAAAGATTGCGAGTAAATCAAAATAATCTGGCCTATGAATCAATGACAAAATTCACCAACCATACCTCTTACCGTCTTTTACAAAAAAAGAGCTGGTAAGAGGATAATAGTTAGAGTTGCTCTAAATAACTCAGCAAATCTGCCATTTCCTGAGTACTTGGCTGAAATTTTGGCATAGGAGGGGTTTTCCCGCTGATGACTTGCTCGATCAAGCGAACTTTAGATTTGCGTTTGGGAACGTGGTGCAAGCTCGGTCCTACATTACCATCAGCTCGCAATCCATGACATCCCGCACAGTTGATTTGAAAGATTGCGTGACCCCTATCTCGATCGCCAGCGAGGGATAAAACTTTTAGCACGTAGGGATCGGAAACCCTGCTGAAATGTATTCCCAGAGCGATCCCGATAACTAGCAAAGCCAAAGCTACTGCTACCCAAATCAATCGCTGTGCCAAAACTTTAGGTTGCGCTAACTGATTATCCACTGGTCATTTCAACAGGTCGCTCTTCTGTTAACATTTTGCAATGTTTTAGGAGTCAAATGCTACTTTTATTAAACACATGTAACAGTTTGACGGCGAAGTCTTGCATATTATAAAAATAACTTAAGATTATGAGAGCGATCGCGCAGAATCGCATTAAGAAATAAAAATGATTGGCGCTGCGATCGCCGAACTATCCGATTGCTAGGTCGCAGTAGAATTGGGCGACATTCTCGGATAGGATAGAAACATACAAACAGGCATAACTATGATACAAGGAGAAATACCGTGATCGAACCCCTGCTTCTGGGAATCGTTTTAGGTCTAATTTTCATCACGTTGGCTGGTCTATTTTTTGCTGCCTATATGCAATACAAGCGCGGCAATCAGCTTGGGATCGATTAATCATCCCTCGTGAATGATGAATGATGAGTTACAAAAATTCAGAATCTATCATTCATCATTCAGTTGGCAGTTAATGGTTATTTGCTTCGAAAGCGATCGCTTCGCAAACATTCTCGACAAGTCAAAGTCTAATTCTCCTACCAACCGTAACTTGGCTTGGCGCTGAAAATCTTCCCTAAAGCTTAGTTCGATGTCGAGATAGTTGGGAGGATGGTAGGGCAGACGTTCCGCCCACTCGATCGCTACAATTCCTGGCACCACCTCTATCCCTTCCCAATAGACATCTAAATAGAGTCCCTCAACTTCTTTTGGCTGCAAGCGGTATAAATCGAAATGATACAGCGGCAAACGCCCCTCGGTATATTCGTTAATGAGAGCAAAGGTAGGACTGAGTACGGTGTCTTTTATGCCTAACCCTTCTCCGAGTCCTTGAACTAAAGTTGTTTTCCCAGCGCCTAAATCTCCTCTCAGTAAAACGACACTTCCAGCAGGCAAAGACTCTCCTAAGATTTTGCCTAAATGTCGAGTTGTTTGGGGATCGGGCAAAAGAATTGTCGCTGACTGAAAAGTCATATTGTGCTTCTAGTCTTGATAAGATTAACTACCTTCTGCCTTAAAACTATCAGCCGTGTACCTCATCCAAAAGAGAACTGCTATCACTAATAAGCAAACGCCGAATTATCTGCCGCTGTACCACCGCAACAAGACTCTAGCTAATCGATGGGGATCGTGACGCACATAACCCGTTTCTTCATCTTCATCCATAACGTTAGCCAACACGACGCGGCATCCTAAATTAGAAACCTCCTCTCGATCCAAGAAAACGGGATGGCAATTTTCCTGTGCGTAGCGTAGCAAAGATTGAGGAGAAGGGGATTTTCGCTGGACGAGGACGGCATCAAAGACTCGTTTGCCGCAGACGCGATCGATCGCTCGAATATGCTCGGCAACGGTATATCCTTCGGTTTCTCCGGGTTGGGTCATAATATTGCAGACGTAGATGCGAGGCACTTTAGCATTAGCGATCGCCTCTCGAATTCTCGGTACTAACAAATTGGGAATGACGCTAGTATATAGGCTACCTGGTCCGATAATAATATAATCCGCCTCCTCGATCGCCCGAATGGCTGCGGGTAAGGCTGGAGGAGCGGTTGGATGACAGCCAATTTGACGAATCTGTCCTTTAGCTTTGGTAATATTAGACTCTCCTTGAATTAAGCGCCCATCAGCCAATTCAGCCCATAGACTCACGTCGCTGAGAGTAGCGGGTAACACCTTGCCTCGCACTGCCAAAACTTGGGAACTAGCAGCGATCGCTTTTTCTAGATCTCCTGCAATCTCAGTCATAGCAGTCAGAAACAAATTGCCAAAACTATGACCGCTCAATCCGTCGCCCGCCTGAAAGCGATATTGAAACAATTCCGTGAGCAGCTTTTCCTCATCTGCCAAGGCAGCAATGCAGTTGCGAATATCTCCGGGCGGCAGCACGCCGATTTCCCGTCGCAGTCGTCCGGAAGAGCCGCCGTCATCGGCAACAGTGACGATTGCGGTAATATTGGCGCTATACTGTTTCAGACCCCTGAGCAAAGTAGAAAGCCCCGTTCCGCCGCCAATAGCAACGATTTTGGGTCCTCGATTCAAGCGGCGATGGGCGAGCAGGACATCCACCAGTTCGCGATCGCTATCGGGCTGAAGCGCTTCCGTAATCGAGCCAACCGTGCGAGTTTGTCCCCAGAAAATGAGAAACAGTCCCAAGGCGAAGGCGAGCGGTCCGGAGACATAGCTGGGAACGGTATTGGTAATGGTTCCTAAGACTGCGGAGACAAATTCAATCAAGCGATAAATGGGAGTCAGCTTGATCCAAATCGCCAATCCTAGAGCGGTGAGGACAACACCAATAGCGCTGATAACCAACCAACGCTTGACCAATAATCCGGGCGATAGCCACTTGAACCATCGGTTAAATTGTTTGGGGGTTCGTCTGCCAACAGCAGCCAACTTTCCCCTATCTGACTTAAGTTTGCGCAAAGCGTGTTTTAATAGACCGATTGACATAACCGATGACTAACGAGAAAACCGTCGTCAAAAAGACTCTAACTGACTCTGAAGCAATCTCTCAAGTATTTTTAACAATCGGCTTGATGAAAAAACGAATTTTAGGACTCGATCCGGGAATAGCAATTGTTGGATTTGGCACAATTGTATGTCAGAGTGCAGACAATTGGGCGATTGCCGTTAGGAATCGACAGATTCGACCGTGGCAACCCTCCCCCGAACCCGTTCGATTACTGGAGTTCGGGGCGATCGAGACTCCTGCTGCCACCCCGGATGGAGAGCGTCTGGCAACCATCTATGAAGATTTACGCACGCTCCTCAAAGAAAGTCGTCCCGATTTAGTCGCGATCGAAAAACTATTTTTTTACCGCATGAACAATACGATCGCCGTTGCTCAGGCACGAGGCGTATTGTTGCTAGCCCTGGCCATAGAAAAGATTCCCTATGTAGAATTTACTCCCGCTCAAGTCAAACAAGCTCTCACCGGGCATGGTAATGCCAAAAAGTCCGAAGTTCAGGCTGCTGTGGCGCGAGAGTTGAATTTAGCCGTCATTCCTCAACCCGACGATGCTGCCGATGCTTTGGCTGTCGCTTTAACTGCTTGGTTTCATTCCCAGTTTTGAAGCGAGCGACCTTCCCATACCCCAGTACGCGAGCGGATAAGTCTCGCTCCCTAGCTTTTCTAGCGATTTTCTTGTCTATCTAAGAACTTGGCTACTTTGAATCAGCCAGCGACCTTGTTGGCGAACCAATTCATAACGAACCCGTATGCTGTAATCGTCGGATTGTCCGCGATTCAACTGTCCGTTTTGATAGTAGTTGGCAATTTCTCTAACCGATGCCTCTACCGTAGCGCGATCGGGGTTTTGCGTGTCGGTTTTGAGGGAGCGGACTTGCATCTGGTGTTGATAGTGCCAGTAATTGTTACTTCCTTTTAGTTTTGCCACGCGATCGCGCCACTGAGATAGCAAAGTTCCCGTTAAAATCTCGTCCAATTTCTCTACCTGGTGCTGGCTCCCCATTGCTTGAGATTTAACCGTTAACCAAGTTTGGATAACTTGCTCGGCTCCCTGCTGGGTTAGAACTTCTGGGGGGATAACCACCTGTGCGTCTGCTGGCGGAATCGCGATTGGAGGTCGATTGAGCGCGATCGATAATTGTTCTCCTTTGAGAGCATTTAGAGGAGAACTGCTCGCTTCAAACCACTTATTCACCAAGCCAAAAGCTCCTACCCCGAATACAACCGCCGCCGCTCCCAACAGCAAGCGCTGCCTCCGAGAAGACGACCGAGAGCGATTTCTACGTCGCGGAGAACGAAAGGACGGGCGTTGTCGTTCTGGATCGCGTTTTTTTGGAGGACTCGATCGTCTTCTGCGGTGAGAAGGTGGCTCTAGGGTTGGCTGGCGATAACCCGTCACGACCAATTGCTCTCTAGAGAGTTCTGGCGGCTCTTCTGCATAGCCGCTGAAATTTACCGTACCTCTTTCATAGGTACGGGGGTTGGCTGCTAACACGGCAGTCGTTCGCCCGCCAGAGGTTGCAGCGAGCGTCTTCGTTTCTCCATAATATCGAGAGCGGCTGAGCGCCGATCTGGAGGTTCTCGTTCTTCTTTCCTGGAAGTTCTGTTGTCTTCCAGCTTGATTTTTCGCCATTGTTTCTCCTATTGCGTGTTGAGGATTGACTGGTGAGGGCTGCTCTTGTTCGCCAGAGCTAGTTGGTAACTGCTCTAGGTATTCTTGTACCTCTTTATCGGCAAAGTATTGCTTGATAGAGGCTGTCTGATTTGCTAGGTCTCGAAAATGGGAAAAGACTTCGGTTTGCAGCCAACGTTCTCCATAGACGCATAAACCTCGCAATAGATCGGGTTCTCCTTGGGAGCGATCGCGAATGAAGGCTAGCGGTTCTTCTTCCTTGCTGCCTTCTAGCGCTCGACTCGCCTCTTCTGTTTGACCTAGCAGCAGGGCGCACATGGCTTGCTCTAGATAAACGTCTTGCCGCTCGCTTAACTCACAGAGAAGGTCTTTAGCCCGAACGATTAGAGCGGGTTTTTTTTCGGCAAATCCTCTCCCGATTAAGGCATAAATAGCGAGATATTTGCCGACGGTTGAAGGGCGTTGAGCTTCCGCTTCAAACAAGTCTTGCTGTTCTTGGGCGGTTAAATAAATTCTGATTTGCTGGATAAAGCGCAGACAGTCATCGATTCCTAACCCAGAGCGATCGTCGCCTTTGCCGTCAATCCCGCCGCGCTCTTGCAGCATGTCTTTGAGTAGCTTCAACCCTTTGTTTCTCTCTGCTTTTCTCTCTTCTTCAAGGGCTAGTAACTCTAAAATCCGATAGGGTCTTAACTTATACAGCTCCGTGCGAATTTCTGCCCATACGCTTGGGAAAAGGTGTTCTTTCTCTAGCAGTTCAAGCCCTTTGCTTCCCAATTCCGCTGCTGTTTCGTATTCTCCTCGCTGCCAATGCTCTCTACCCAACTCCCAGTAGGCTAAAGCTAAGGTTAGGATGATATCGCTCTTAACTGCCTGTAGTGTCTTTGGGTCTTCCGGGTCGGGACTGACTTGTTGGGGGTTGTTGAGAAAAGGATAGCCCAAATTGAGAACTTGCTCGTATTCTCCCAGGTCTTGAAGGATTAGTAGCGCTCCAACAAATTGCTCTGGGGCAATTTCAATCGAGAAGGCGGGGCGTTCGGGGACACTTTTTTGCGATTCGTCCGTCTCATTTACAGATGACTCGTTATTTTGTTGCGCTGGTGCTTTTTCTTCCGCTTTTTCTGAGTTGGTTTTCTCTTTCTCTAGAAAATTTTCCTCGTATTCAGCTCGTTTTTGGGAATCGCAGAGAACTTGATATGCCATCTCTAGCAATTGTTTGCGAGCAGCGATCGCGATGCCGCTATATTCCCATCTTGTCGGCAACTGCAAGTTACGGTCGCGGTAAGCTTGATTCAATAGCTCGTCCGTTACCCGAACCGGTATTCCCAAAATTCTGTAGTAGTCGAGCGGAATTCGCACGGTTAGTTTCCTCAGGTCGGAGTTATCAAAAATTTAATTTGCACAAAAATTTTACTCCTTCTTGGTCTCTGTAGCCGACAAGCTTTAGGATATTTCAGAATATCTGGCAAAATTTTAGCTCAAACACTTGGGATTGGTAAAAAAATCTTTAAAAATTTATATCTTATTGGCAGCAAGGCTCCGCCGATCGCAACAAAACCCATCTAATCTTAAACCGCTGTTATCCCAAAACTGGGTCGGATTCAGTCAAAGACTAAGTTTCTGGGGCAGTACATAGATTCATTCTTCGGACTAGATGCCGTATCCGAAAAAGTATGATAAAGTTCATGGTAAAATGTTGCGAATTTACTTTACTTGATTTTTTAGGCTTTCTATTCTAGAAAAACATCGCAATCGCTAACTGCTAACTGAATTTAAAGATTTAGGCTTTATGGTTTCCGAACGCATTCTACCCGAATTTAATACGGCTTCAGTCCGGATTACTAAAGAAGAAGGATTGCTTCTTTATGAGGACATGATTCTCGGACGCTTTTTTGAAGACAAATGTGCTGAGATGTACTATCGGGGCAAAATGTTTGGTTTTGTCCACCTCTACAACGGACAGGAAGCCATCTCGACCGGAATTATCAGAGCTTTGCGCCGCGATCGAGATTATGTTTGCAGTACCTACCGCGATCACGTCCACGCGCTTAGTTGCGGAGTTCCGGCCAGAGAGGTCATGGCTGAGTTGTTTGGCAAAGAAACTGGCTGTAGCAAAGGTCGCGGCGGCTCGATGCACCTGTTCTCTGCCCAACACCGACTCTTAGGCGGCTATGCGTTTGTCGCCGAAGGCATTCCCGTGGCGACGGGCGCTGCCTTTCAATCGAAGTATAGACGAGAAGTGATGGGAGATGAGAGTGCCGATCTCGTCACTGTCTGTTTCTTTGGCGATGGGGCAAGCAATAACGGTCAGTTTTTTGAATGTTTGAATATGGCTGCCCTTTGGAAACTCCCGATTATCTACGTTGTCGAGAATAATAAATGGGCAATTGGGATGGCGCACGATCGCGCCACCTCTCAACCGGAAATTTATAAGAAAGCTAGCGTCTTCCAAATGCCGGGAGTAGAAGTCGATGGAATGGACGTTTTGGCAGTTCGCAGCGTCGCTCAAGAAGCCATTGCCCGCGCCCGCGCCGGCGAAGGACCCACTCTAATCGAGGCGTTGACCTATCGCTTTCGAGGTCACTCCCTTGCCGATCCCGACGAATTGCGATCGCAGGACGAAAAACAATTTTGGGGAGCACGCGATCCGATTAAAAAATTTGCCGCCTATCTGTTCGAGCACAACTTAGCCGAGCATGAAGAACTCAAGGAGATCGAGCGTCGCGTTCAAGCAATCATAGACGATGCCGTTCAATTCGCACAAGAAAGCCCAGAACCCGATCCCAGCGAACTTTACCGCTATGTCTTCGCTGAGGACGAATAGAATGACAAGGAAAGAATAACGGGGCAAGACAAAAATTTATAGCATTGTTGCAGGGGTGCAAGGCTTTGCACCCCTACTTATCATTGGCGATGACTTGGTAGAAGGTTGGGATTTCCGTAAAGCCTGAAAGAGGGAGAAAATGATACCATAATTATTGATTCTCCGTCATCGGTCAATTCTCGCGAATGACCAAAACAATTCTCAATTCACAATTCGCAATTGACTATTCACCCATCAAGAGGGTATATGTCCCCACGGAAATCAAAGATTCAGTGGTCGAGAGCGGTGACGAGCAGCTCGCCGATTGTAATTGTGAATTGCTACTTGCCAATTGCTAATTGGTCTGACATCCCGATAAGAAACTGCCATGCTATTAAAAAGTTTATTAGGCGACCCCAACGCACGTAAGATCAAAAAACTTCAGCCGCTGGTTACTGACATTAACCTTCTCGAAGAAGACATTAAAAAGCTTTCTGACGAAGAACTCAAGCAGAAAACGGCAGAGTTTAAGCAAAAACTAGAAAAAGCCAGAAGCGATCGCGAACTAGAAGACATCTTAGACGAGATCCTCCCCGAAGCCTTTGCCGTAGTTCGAGAAGCTGCCGTTCGCGTTTTGGGAATGCGTCACTTCGACGTGCAATTACTTGGGGGTATCGTCCTGCATCAAGGGCAAATTGCCGAGATGAAAACCGGGGAAGGGAAAACCCTAGTAGCAACCCTTCCTGCCTATCTCAACGGCTTGACGGGGAAGGGCGTACACATCGTTACGGTTAACGACTACCTCGCTCGCCGCGATGCTGAATGGATGGGACAAGTCCATCGTTTTCTGGGGCTGAGCGTAGGCTTGATCCAAGCGGGAATGAATCCAGAAGAGAAAAAGAGAAACTACGCCTGCGATATTACCTACACCACCAACAGCGAACTAGGCTTTGACTACCTGCGAGACAATATGGCGCCGTCAATGTCAGAAGTGGTGCAGCGTCCCTTCAACTACTGCATCATCGACGAAGTAGACTCGATTCTCATCGACGAAGCCCGAACGCCATTGATTATCTCCGGACAGATAGAACGCCCGACGGAAAAATATCTCAAGGCGGCAGAAATCGCCCAACAACTGGTCAAACAAGTCGATGAAAGTCAACCGGGCGATTACGAAGTCGATGAAAAAGCCCGCAATATTCTCATGACTGATGAGGGTTTTGAAAAAGCCGAGCAACTATTGGGAGTTCAAGACTTATACGATCAAAATAACCCCTGGGCGCATTACATTTTCAACGCCATTAAGGCCAAAGAACTCTTTATCAAAGACGTAAACTATATCGTCCGCAATGGAGAAGTAGTCATTGTGGATGAATTCACCGGACGGGTATTGCCAGGGCGACGTTGGAGCGACGGCTTGCACCAGGCGATCGAAGCTAAAGAAAGGGTAGAGATTCAACCGGAAACTCAAACCCTGGCAACCATTACCTATCAGAACTTCTTCCTGCTCTATCCCAAACTGTCGGGGATGACAGGTACTGCCAAGACCGAAGAAACCGAATTGGAAAAGGTCTATAATCTACAGGTGACGGTTATTCCGACTAACCGACCTTCTAGACGCTACGATATGCCAGATGTGGTCTACAAAAACGAGCGGGGCAAGTGGATAGCCGTAGCAGAAGAATGTGAAGAAATGCACAAAATAGGTCGTCCGGTGTTGGTGGGAACGACCAGCGTCGAAAAATCAGAATTGCTCTCTCGCTTACTCCAAGAAAAGAAAATTCCTCACAACCTGCTCAATGCTCGCCCTGAAAACGTGGAACGGGAATCGGAAATTGTAGCACAAGCTGGACGCAAAGGCGCTGTCACCATCGCTACCAACATGGCAGGTCGAGGTACCGATATTATCTTGGGCGGTAACGCAGACTACATGGCGCGATTGAAGATCCGAGAATATTTAATGCCCAAGATTGTCCGACCGGAAGACGACGATGCCCTGGGGGTTAGCGTTCCCGGAGTCGGCGGGCGCAACCGCCCTCAAGGCTTTGCTCCCGGCAAGAAAGTCAAAACTTGGAAGGCATCGCCTCAAATTTTTCCCACCGAGCTATCTAAAGATACCCAAAAGCTGCTCAAAGATGTGGTGAAGTTTGCAGTAGACCAATACGGAGAGCAGAGTTTAACGGAACTGGAAGCTGAAGAAAAAGTAGCGATCGCGGCAGAAAACGCTCCCGTCGACGATCCCGTCATTCAAAAACTGCGGGAAGCGTACAAACTCATTCGCCGAGAATACGAAGAGTATACCAGTAGAGAACATGACGAAGTCGTAGAACTGGGAGGACTGCACGTAATCGGAACCGAACGCCACGAATCTCGCCGCATCGACAACCAATTAAGAGGTCGGGCGGCGCGACAAGGCGACCCCGGTTCGACGCGGTTCTTCCTGAGTTTGGAAGACAACTTGCTGAGGATCTTTGGCGGCGATCGCGTTGCCGGTTTGATGACCGCCTTGCGAGTCGAAGAAGACATGCCCATCGAATCCAAGATGCTCACCGGATCGCTGGAAGGGGCGCAGAAAAAAGTAGAAACCTACTACTACGACATCCGCAAACAGGTATTCGAGTACGACGAGGTAATGAACAATCAGCGTCGGGCAATTTACGCCGAACGTCGTCGAGTGTTGGAAGGACTGGATCTCAAAGAACAGGTTCTCCAGTACGCCGAGAAGACGATGGACGAGATCGTCGATGCTTACGTCAATCCCGAACTTCCTCCCGAAGAATGGGACTTAGAAGGTCTGGTAAATAAAGCCAAGGAGTTTGTCTATCTTTTGGAAGATGTCGAGGTTTCCGATATTGCTGACATGAGCGTCAGCGAGATCAAAAACTTCCTGCACGAAGAAGTTCGCAAAGCCTACGATATCAAGGAAGACCAAGTAGATAAAGTTCGTCCGGGACTGATGCGCGAAGCGGAGCGTTTCTTTATCTTGCAGCAAATCGATACCCTCTGGCGCGAACATTTACAAGCAATGGACGCCTTGCGCGAGTCGATCGGATTGCGTGGGTACGGACAAAAAGACCCCCTAATCGAGTACAAACAGGAAGGCTATGAGATGTTCCTAGAGATGATGATCGATATTCGCCGGAACGTCGTCTATTCTCTGTTCCAATTCCAGCCGCAAGGTCAGCCGCAAACGGTATAATTTCTGTCAGGGCGTACTTGCCGTACGCCCTTACTGCTGTGACTCTGAATTGAGCATATTCATCGCAATTTCTAGACTGACTTTCATGCGGTTGAGAGAAGCTGCAAGAATGCCAATTTCATCGTCGGCTGGATGTTTAAACTCTCCAGATAAATCGCCGGTACTGACTCTTTGAGCCACTTGAGACATTTTTTTGAGAGGATCGGTCACTGTCTTTTTCAGGAAGAGGTTAATTAGGACAATCGTTAGTAGCAGGAATGCACTAAGAATGCCGATGACTGAAAACTGTAACCGTCGCGCTGCCTGAAAGACTATACTAGCAGGAACTGAAATCATTTGCGCTCCTACAATTTCGTTTAATTTCCAGCCATAACCATTCTTATCGCCGTAGGTAGTAATTTGACTTGGAGGAGCTAGTTCTGGCGCACTGTGACACCGCAAACAACTCTCCTGAGAAACAGCGAGAGGACGAGCGATATAAAAGATATCGCCACCGGGAAGGGAACGAAAACCAGTCTTTTCTTTTAAAGTGGGTTGAGTGCGAAAAGTTTCCACAATTTGAGTTTCAAATTCGTCGGCTTTATCTCTTAAATTTGTAGGATTTAACGTCGCCTCTTTATAGAAAAAATCTTGATATTCTTTACGAGTTCTTAGGCGTTCAAAAACTTCGCGAGCCGAATAAGCAGGAACGGTTTGAGGCAAAAATTCGGCTTCGGTTTCTAGTCTAGGAGCTAATTCTGGATTTACCTGAGTACTGGTGTAGTGCCTGACTGAACTCATCGTTTCTATTAATAAAAAAGCTTTGTCAGTAACAATTTGTTCTGCATTTCGATTCAAAATTATCGATAACAATAATCCACTGACAGAAACGACGAGAAAAAAGATAAATACCAAAAGCAAATTGAGTTTTGTCCCCAGATTGAGTTTAGTTCCTATATTAAGTTTTGTACCGAGCTTAAAAAGTCTTAGCATCTATAAACTCCTGAAAAAAATTAAAATTGTTATAGTTCATTTGTAATCTGCCTAAAATTGTAAACGCAAAGATCCGATCGCATTTCTTAAAGCTTGTTAAATATGTTGCTCAAGCGCTTCCTGCTTTTATCATTTCTGATGCTCGCAGTAGGGTGTAAGCCGATGAGTCCCCCCTCATCGGGACAATTGACTATAGGAGTCATTAGTTTTGAAGAAAGCGATCGCTCGGTCGAACAATACTCCGAGCTAAAAAATTATTTAGGTAGCGTACTGAAGAGCTTGGTGGAATTAGAGCCAGCCTACAACGAACTCAAAGCGATCGATCAAATTAAGCGCAAGCGCTGGGATATCGTCTTTGCTCCGCCGGGATTAGCCGCGATCGCAATTTCTCAAGCGCAATACGTGCCTCTGTTTCCGACAGAAGGAGCATTAAAAACTCGTTCGGTTATCATTGTCCTCAAAGATAATCCGATCGAAAACCTCAATCAGCTAGCCGGAAAGACAATTGCATTGGGTCAACCGGGTTCTGCGACGGGATATTATTTACCTATCTACAACCTGTATGGGTTGACATTAGCCGAAGTCCGTTTGGCAGCAACGCCAAAAAACGTCCTCGAATTAATTGCTAATCGAGAAGTCGCAGCAGGAGCCATGTCGCTAGCAGAATTCAACCAGTATCGCTCCAAGTTTCCTGGCGTTCGCTTTCGCATTCTCCATACAGATTCTCATATAGTTCCGAGCGGAGCCGTTTTAGTCTCGTCCGACCTAGATCCGGCTCAAAAAGACCAAATTCGCGAGACGCTATCAAAAGTTTCGCCCGCGATCGCATCTTCTGCGGGATACATTACCAACGCTCCTCCCCCAGATTACCAATATCTCATAGCAGTCGTCGATCGAGTAGTTCCCATTGCCGAACGCATCAGACAGAAGCCAGCACCGCTATACGAACAAAAATAATTACAACAGGATCGGCAGGGAATTTGTGTTGCCAATCCTGCTGGGTGCAATGAGTGGCTAACTCAACTAAATCTATTAACCGACATTAACCTTGATGACTTTGTGTTTTTCTTCTTCGGTTTTCGGCAAGGTAAGGTTCAAAATTCCGTTTTTGTATTCGGCTTGAACTTTGTCGGTTTGAATGTGGGCAGGTAACGGAATCGTTCGCTCGAACTTGCCATAATAGAATTCGGAGCGAGTAACTCCTTTTCCTTCAGTCTTGGTTTCAGACTTGCGCTCGCCGCTAATCGAAACCGAGTCGGCGGTCACTTCAACGTTGAGATCTTTGGCTTCTAAACCGGGGACTTCGAGTTTGAGGTGAATCTCGCTGTCCGTTTCTTCCATTTCAGCAGCAGGAACGCCAAAGGAAAGCGCTCTTTCGCCATCGGGCATCAATCTTTCAAACAAGCGATTCATGCGCTGTTGTAAGCTTTCCATTTCCCGCCAGGGTTCCCAACGTTCGATTTCCCGAAAAGGTTCCCAACGAATGAGTGCCATAACTACACCTCCAAGATTAGAGCTTTTGTCTCAGGAGACTCGATCTCAAACTTCCTGGCTTCTAGGAAATTGGTAAAGTTTTTAATTTCAGGAAGCTCGCTTTCAAGCCCCCAATTCAAAACTAGCAAGAGAATCTAGGTATCGTAGGTTCGGTTTTGTGACCGTCAGCGATCGCAATTTCCGTACCAAAATTCTTCCAATCGAATTCCCATCAATCCAATGGGGATTAAGCACCCGTTCGGAATAACATCACATCCCCTTCCTGCACGACATAATCCTTACCTTCGCTGCGAACTAAGCCTTTTTCTCTTGCTGCCGCCATACTGCCTGCTGCGACTAAATCCTCGTAGGAAATCGTTTCTGCGCGAATAAATTTTTTCTCAAAATCGGAGTGAATAACCCCTGCCGCTTGCGGTGCTTTCATACCAGCACGAATCGTCCAAGCGCGAGATTCTTGTGGACCCGTGGTTAAATAAGTGCGCAATCCTAATAGTTCGTAAGTCGCCTTGATTAAGGATTTTAGCCCTCCTTCTTCCACGCCAAGGGCAGCCAGATAATCCGCTCGCTCCCCTTCAGATAGATCGACTAATTCTGCTTCGACTTGAGCAGAGACGACGACAACTTTCGAGCCTTCTGCGGCGGCAACTTGTTTGACTTTCTCTACCCACTCATTCCCTTGTGCCAAATCTTCTTCGGATACGTTAGCAGCATAGATGATGGGTTTACCCGTCAGCAGTCCCAATGATTTAATGGCTTCTGCCTCTTCTTCGCTTAAGTCAACCTGACGGGCGGATTTACCTTCATTCAAAGCAGCGCTTAATTTTTCCAAGGCTCTCAGTTCGATTTGCGCCTCTTTGCTATTCCTGGCTTGCTTGCGAGTGCGATCGATGCGGCGTTCTACCTGCGCCAAATCTGCCAAAGCTAGCTCTAAATTAATTACCTCGATATCCCGCACGGGATCGACAGAACCAGAAACGTGAATGATATCGTCGTTCTCGAAACAGCGTACTACATGAACGATCGCGTCTACTTCTCGAATGTTGGCAAGAAATTGATTGCCTAGCCCTTCGCCTTTGCTTGCGCCTTTAACTAAGCCTGCAATATCGACAAATTCGATCCGCGTCGGCACAATTTTTTCAGAATGGGAGAGTTTTGCCAACACTTGCAAACGTTCGTCGGGAACTGATACAACCCCAACATTAGGTTCGATGGTACAAAAGGGGAAGTTGGCAGCCTCAGCTTTGGCATTGGCAACCAAGGCATTGAATAAGGTGGATTTACCAACGTTGGGAAGTCCAACAATTCCGGCTGTAAGCATAGTCAGTTAAATAATCAGTCAATCGCTAAGTTTTAATCTTTGTTAAGAGTAACGCGAATGTTGTCTCAATTGGCGAGGAGCGAGTCGCTATATGATTATTTTGATACCAGCCAGATAAAACTAACCGCGATCGAAGACTAACCTTGCATGTACCGCCTTGCCAAATTTATCGCTACTGCTCTATTAACCGCATCTCTAATTGCTTGTGTTATGAAATTCCCCGTCGAGGCTACCCAGCTTCAAATTTTCATCCCACTCTACTCCTATCCAACCTGGTACGATCCCGATACCTATTCATGGACTAGAGTAGCAAAAGCTGCCAGTCAAGTGCCCATTACCGCAGTTATCAATCCTAATAATGGTCCTGATTCCAGTCCGCCAAATAAAGATTACGCCAGAGGTCTCGACGATTTGCGAAAAGCAGGCGTTTCTCTGTTGGGTTATGTTTTCACCAGTTATG